>UQLL01000003.1 GCA_900541835.1 uncultured Porphyromonadaceae bacterium | reverse complement strand
GAGGTTCTGTCTCGATGCGCCAGTCTGAAAAATCAAATAATAGAACCTCCCATATATATAAACGAAAACAAGATGTCGAACGCATTGACCTTCAAACAGCGCCTTCTGGGCCTTCAGAGCAATCTGACCAACTTCGCATTCCAGCTGACTGCCAACAAGGAGTCAGCCATGGACCTCGTGCAGGACACTACCCTTAAAGTCCTGGACAACGAATCCAAGTACGTGGAGAACGTCAACTTCAAGGGATGGGTGTTCACCATCATGCGCAACATCTTCATCAACAACTACCGCCGCAAGGTGCGCTCGGCCACGATTATCGACACCACGGAGGACTTCTACCACCTGAACCTGTCGCAGGAGAGTGGCTTCGAGACTCCGGAGGGTTCTTTCGCCGCCAAGGAAATCTCGGCCGTGATCAATGATTTCTCGCAGGAATACAAGGTGCCTTTCACCATGTACATCGAGGGCTACAAGTACTCCGAAATCGCCGAGAAGCTCCAGCTTCCGCTTGGCACTGTCAAGAGCCGCATCTTCTTCGCCCGCAAGCGCCTCCAGAAAGAGCTCCGCGACTACAAGGACTGACATACACGCAACCGACGGCGCGACTGCGGGCCAAAACATCCAAGTTTCCGACACGACATCACCCCACACGACCGCACCGTGCGCCGCACACGATAAGCAAGCGCGTCCCTAACAGAATCGGGACGCGCTTTTAGCGTATGTGCACCTGCTGAACATTCAGGAGCCTCCGACACCCAGCACGTGGTTG
Source organism: uncultured Porphyromonadaceae bacterium (assembly GCA_900541835.1). Taxonomy (GTDB): domain Bacteria; phylum Bacteroidota; class Bacteroidia; order Bacteroidales; family Muribaculaceae; genus Lepagella. Next base: position 135,070 of record UQLL01000003.1, on the reverse strand, counting down.
TAGCAGTCGGAGAACTCGCAAAAGCCATCGTATGGGCAACGTTCACATAGAAATGGCCAATGAGTTCCGCACCCACCTGGAGGCTCAGGCCGGCGTCCAAGCGCTTGTTGAACTTGTCGCGGTCTCGTTGTCGCGGAAATTGAACTGCCTTCCCTTGCTGTTGCCGCCAAGACCTACGTCGACGGAAAGACTTCGTTGTGAGGCGAATGGCTCCGTCCAATCGGTCAAGTAGCCAGGGTCAGAAAAGAGGAAAAGTGGCGGAAGTGTTGACGTACTTGGCCTCGAACTCCTGGTTGGTCATGCAGAACATCATGATGCCCTGAACGAGGGTGAGGATGTTCCAGATGCCGCAGGTTACCAGGCTCAGGACGATGGTGATGATGCCTGCGGCGACCTTGCCGCAGTAGAAGTACTGTATGCCGAGTCCGCCGATCAGGATGGCAAGGAGGGCGGCCACGCCGCGGCTCTTGCCGCCGGGACCGGCGGCGAAGGCGTCGTTGGCGAGCCACTGCTGTCCAGGCTGTCCGTAATAGCCGGGAGCCGGAGCGGGCTGCACGGGGGCGCCGCAGCGGGGACACTGCATCCGGCCCGGCTGAAGGGGCTGCCCGCAGTTGGAACAGTTGGTGGGTTGCTGTGCGTACATTATGTAGGTAGGGATGGTCGATGGTTATCGTGTGGATGACATGAAGGTGTAGGTGGTGCCTGTGGAGGCGTTGCGGAAGGTGCCTTTGAGCACCAGGGGGCTGACGCCGCCGAAATGGCCGGTCCAGTATTCCACGGGCTTGTTGTCGCGGAAGGCGGTCATCTTGACTCGGCCGGTGTCGTCGACCTCGCCCTCCAAGACAACGTAGGTGGCAGGGACATCGCCCTGCTGACGCATGGTGGACTCGTACCAGTAGCTGCCGGCGACGGTGCCGTCCGGCTCGACCTTGAGATCGATGCCGATAGAGAACTTGCCGTTGACCTTGCCGTAGAACATCCATGAGCCGGCGAGGCTCTCGCGCATTCCCTCGATAGGGACGGTGTTGACGTCGTCCGCCTCGACGGTTGCCGGTGTGGCCGTGGCGGGCGCGGTGCCCTGCTCCACGGCTGTGACGCCGATGTCCTCGGCCGCGCCTATGTTGTCAGCAGGGCCTGGCGCCACGGAGACCTGCTCGGTGTATTCCTCGACGGGAAAGTCCTCCTTAGCCTTGCGGCTGAAGTATAATATGGCCCATGTGATCAGGCCGGCGACAAGGGCCGTCATCACGCATATGATCACGAGCATGTTGACCGATACCTGGCTGTGCCTCTCCTTCTCTTCGGACACGGGTACTTCGACGCGCTTCCGGGTGGGCACGGAGGCGATGTCGGGCACCACGCTCACAGCGGTGACTGCCTCAGGCGCGGACTCGGGCATGGGGAATTGGCTGTCGCGGCACATAGGGACTATTACCTCTCCGCACACCTCGCAGACCGTGGCGCCTGGCATGAGCATCTCGCCGCAGCGTGGGCAGGGGATGCCACCCTCGGCGGACTCGTGAGCGTGCGGAACGACTATAGGCTTGACGGTGAGCTCGTCGGTGACGGCTGGCAGTGCCGCCTCGGGGCCTGCCACTCGAGTGGCAGACCCCAGGGGGGTGCCGCACCCCGGACATTCCGCCTCGGGGCCTTGCAGCTTCGCGCCGCATATCTTGCAATGATATTGCATATCGGTTAGTTCGTCTGCCGGGAACGGGACCTATGGCTCCGCAATTCCCATTGCAATTTGCAAATATAGTGACATTCCGGGAATGCGCGGCAAGGCCCTCTTGGCTTTAACCTTATTTAACATTCCTATTCCCTGTAATAGAGACGTTTGACGCGCGGGGAGACGCTGGTGAGTATCTCGTATGGGATGGTGCCGATGGCCTCGGATAGCCGTTCCACAGGCGTGTCCGGGCCGAAGACCTCGACCGTGTCGCCGACTCGGCAGGTGATGCCGGTGACGTCGATCATGCACTGGTCCATGCAGACGTTGCCTATTGTGGGAGCCCAGCGACCGTTAACCTTCACTCGGACGGCGCCATTGCCGAAATGGCGGCAGAAGCCGTCGGCGTATCCGATAGGCAGCGTTGCGACGAGGCTTGGCCTGTCGACCAGTCCCTTGCGGCCGTAGCCCACTGCCTCTCCGGGCGCCACCTGGCGCAGCGAGATGATGACGGTGCGCAGACGCGCCACCGGCTCCAGGGGGTTCTCCACCGGCGCCGGCAGGGTATTGATGCCGTACAGGCCGATGCCCAGCCGCACCATGTCGTAGGCATACCGGGGGAAGCGGACAATGCCGGCCGAGTTGAGGATGTGGCGCATGAAGCGATACGGCAGCCGGGCGGCCATATAGCCGGTCATCTGCTCGAAGGTGCCAATCTGGCCCAGGGTGTACCGGTCCATGTCGAGGCAGTCGGCGGTGGCCAGGTGGGAGAAGACACTGGCGGCGCGCACGTTGGCCTGTCCGGCCAGCACCTGGCACAGCTCCCCGAGTCCGGCCTGCTCGAAGCCGGTGCGGTGCATGCCCGTGTCGAGCTTGATGTGCACCGGGTAGTCGCCTACGCCGTTGGCCCGGGCGGCGGCTATGACGTCCTGGAGCATATGCATGGAGTATATCTCTGGCTCCAGGCGGTTGGCGAACATGGAGCGGTAGTTCACGGCCTTTGGATTCATGACCATTATGGGCATGGTGATTCCGCGGCGGCGGAGCTCCAGCCCCTCGTCGAGCACGGCCACGGCCAGGTAGTCGGCGCCGACGTCCTGGAGGGTGCGAGCTATCTCGTAGCTGCCCATGCCGTAGGCGGATGCCTTTACCATGGCGGTGATTCGCGTTCCTTCGGGCAGGCGACGCTTATAGGCGGCGTAATTGCGGCTCAGGGCGGCGAGGTTGACCTCCAGCACCGTCTCGTGCTTGCGGGCGGCGAGCATCTCGGCGACCTGTTCTAGTCCGTCGCCAGGCGTACCCTTTATCATCACGTACTCGCCGGAGAAGTCGTCGACGGAGAGGGAGCTGAGCAGCGCGTCGGCCGAGGCGAAGACCTGCGAGCCTTCGGGGAGGAGAGAGGCATTGGCCTGCATGCCTGGCCCGACGGCCACCAGGCGCTCCACGCCGGTGTGGCGCAGCAGGTCTGCCAGGCGGCTATAGTCGTCGGCGGAGGCGCCCTGCAGGTCGCCGAGCACAAGCGTGAGGCGCTGCTGGCGCGACGAATGGCGCCGCATGAAGTCGAGTGCGGCCGGCAGCGACGACATGTCGGCACAGTAGCCGTCCACTGCCACGGTGCAGCCGTTGACGCCCTCCACCACGTCCAGGCGGGTGCTCACGGACCTCAGCGCCGCGAGGGCGGGAGCTGTCTTCTCGGGTCCGTAGCCGAGGGCCTCGAGGGCTGCAAGGACGGCGACAGCATCCTCCACCATGTTCGGGTCGGAGAAAGGTATGTCGTAGGTCTCGCCATTGCCCAAGGTCAGGCGAGTGGCGTCGGCAAAACGTTCTTCCTTATTTATATATATATATGCGGCGGGGTCCTTTCGGCTCCACCAGATGCGGCGCCCCGTGGCAACGGCCTCGATGGCGTCGGCCAGCACACGGTTGTCGCCGTTGTAGACGACCGTTCCGGCATCGCGGGCCATAAGGGCTTTTTCCCTGGCCTTCTCGGATGTGGAGGCGAACCCCTCGGCGTGCGTGGAGTCGTCGAGCGAGGTGTACACGGCCACGTCGGGGCGGACCATCTCGGCCAGCTGCCGCATCTCCCCCGCCTGGGAGATGCCAGCCTCGATGATGGCCACACTGGCGGCCGCAGGCACCTGCCAGAGCGACAGCGGCACGCCTGTCTGTGAATTGAAGCTGCGGGGCGAACGGAAGATGCCACCGGCGCCTTCTATCTGCGCCAGGGCCTGGTAGAGCATCTCCTTGGCGATGGTCTTGCCGCGGCTGCCGCACACGGCCACCGAACGGCCCCGGAAGCCAGGCCCTGGGCGGCCGACGGCCTGCAGGGCCGCGAGCGCGTCGGGCACCTGGAGCAGTACAGCGTCGCCGAGGCCGCGCATCGACTCCGGCACGCGCTCCACCACGAAGAGCCGCACTCCCCTGTCATATAAGGAGCGGAGATAGAAATGCCCGTCACCGGTGTGGGTGTGGAGAGCGAAGAAGAGAGTCCCGTCGGGGTCGGCCAGGGAACGCGAGTCAGTGAGCAGACGCTCCACCAGTCGCTCCTGCGCGTCGGCCCGCACCTCCACGCCCATGCGGCGCCCGATTTCCATGAGATTCACTGCCATATCGGTCATGCGTGTTTACAAGTGCAAAAGTACAAAAATCCTCCCGACCCTCAAAACCCCGACACTCCCACCCACCCGGCTGCCAGCGCATCCCATGACGGCGCACACGCCTGGAATTTACATTAATTTTTATTTTATTTTAACATTTAAAGGGTTTAATTGTTAAATTTGCATTAAAAAAGTGATTTTTCAGGGGCAAACCTATTGACAAGCGCAGTTTTGTGCTTAACTTTGCAGCGGTTTTCGGACCGACACAACAATTGTTTTATTATAAAAGTCAAGACACAATGAAGAAAGTAGCACTTTCCCTCGTAGCTCTGTTCGCCCTTGCTATGGTTTCCTGCAACGGCAACAAGGAGAACACCACCGAAGCTCCCGCAACCGACAGCCCCGTTGTTGAGGCTCCCGCCGACAGCGTTCCCGCTGAGGAGGCTCCTGCAACCGACACCCCCGCTGTTGAGGCTCCCGCCGACAGCGCCAACGTTCAGAAGTAATCTGACCCTAACGCAAATAACTGACGCGACTTCCGCACGGAAGCCGCGTCAGCTATTTTTATGCACCACCCAATCCCCTCAGCGGCATGGCCGAGTCAACCAACAAGCACTTGGCCGCGTTATTAAAATGATACCGGGCGCCGCTTACTTGCAGCACTCCCCTATCGGAAAACACACTGACACTTAATCGAAAACAGCTATGAAAACAGCAACACGACAACTCAAGACATTCTGGTGGATACCCCTGCTCACCGGTATCGTCTGCCTGGGCCTGGGCATCTGGGAACTGCTCGTGCCCAGGGAAGCCATCCCCGTGCTCGCCGTCGTCTTCGGGGCCTGCCTCTGCCTGGCCGGCACGCTCAACATCGTACTGGGGAGCACCACACGCGGCTCGTCGCCCGTATGGGGCTGGAGCCTGGCGCTTGGAATCATCGAAATCATCGGCGGCGTGTGGATGCTCACACTTCCAATGCCCGAAATGGTAATCTCCTTCGTGCTCATCGTCGGCTTCATGGTGATCGTGGGCGCCATCAACGCCTGCGTGGAATCGTTCACGCTGGCCGCCAACAACGGCTGGTGGGTGTTCTGGTCAGTGCTCCTGCTGCTTGCCAGCATCGTACTGATACTGATCATGTTCTCCAACCCCCTGGCTTACGGCGTGGCATCGTGGATATGCCTGGGGTGCGCACTGATTACATTCGGCACCTACCGCATCGGCCTGGCCTTCACCCTGCGCAAGTGGACTAAGAATATTGATTCCGACATCGACCTGTTAATCTAAGACCGCTAAAGTAGCTATGATAGCTATAATAGCTATCATAGCTATTAGCCGCTTGCCCCCAGCAATGGAACAGACACCCGTTCCTGCCCGATACCGGCCGAAGAGCTACGGCCTGTTCGTGGTCTTTATCGCCATCATCGGCGCCTTTTCGTCGCTGGTCAACGATATGTACCTGCCCACCATCCCGGCCATGATGCGCGAGTTCCACACCACGCCGTCAATGACGCAGATGGGCCTGAGCATGGCAATGCTCGGCATGGGCATAGGGTCGGTGCTGTGGGGCTCGCTGAGCGACCATTTCGGGCGCAAGCCGATACTCATCATCTCGCTGCTGATATTCGCCCTCTCCACCGGCGTGGCCCTGCTGTCGCCCGATATCACCTTCTTCGTGGCCGTGCGCCTGGTGCAGGGCTTCGGTGCCGGAGGTGCCATGGTGCTCTCCACCTCCATCCCGGCCGACGTCTTCGCAGGGCGTCAGTTGGGCAAGCTCATGGGCATCGTCGGCGCCATCAACGGCATAGCGCCGGCAGCAGGACCACTGTTGGGCGGCTTCCTGGCCGACCGCGTGGGCTGGCGGGGCATCTTCGTGGTGTTGCTTGCCATCGGCATAGGCATGACCATTTGGACCACACGCACCAACGAGACGCTTCCTCCGGCCCGCCGCATAGCCGCGCGTCGACTGAGCGACTACGTGAAAGCCTACCGAACCATGCTCCTCAACGGCCGCTTTATGATTTACGTCATCATCAAGGCATTGGGCATCGCCCTTTTGTACGCCTATATCTCCTCCGGCCCCTTCATCATCCAGGACCATTACCACTTCTCGGCGCTGACGTTCGGCATCATCTTCGGAGCTAACGCCCTGGCAATCGCCGCCGGAGCCATGCTCGCTCCCCGCTTCCGCATAATGAAGCAGGCCATGGTGGTCGGCACCGCCGGCATGTTCCTCCTCTCGCTGGGCATGGCTGCGGTGATGTGGTATGAACTCCCCTTCTGGGCCTACGAGCTTGTGGCCGTGCCTCTGGTGCTCTGCCTGGGCATGATATTCTCCAGCGCCAACACCTTGGCCATGGACGTGGGCCGTGCCGACGCAGGCACCTCGTCGGCCATACTCGGAGTGGTGAAATACATCCTGGCGGCCATAGTATCGCCCCTGTGCGGACTCGGCAACCTGATGCACTCGTCGGCCGTGGTGGTCATCGTCACCGCCGCCATCGCCCTTCTGTTCGCCTTCCTTGCCTACCGTCTCTCTCCCCTGTCGGACATGGTAAAGCACTGATTCTCAGCGCCTGCACGGATTATTTCTCCGAAATTTGAACGAGGGTGTGTCAAAATGGCGCACCCTCTTTATATGTTGATTTTACACAGAAGACCTTTACCTCTTCTGACGAATTTACTTTACATTTACCGAATCAGTTTTACCGTTTTGGCAGTGTTGGCAGTTTGCAGCCGTGCTACATACACACCGGAGCCGACATCATCGAGCTGGATTTGGCTCTCGCCGTAACCCTGGCGCCACAACACCTCTCTGCCATCGCTGCCATACAGCATTACCGTCCATGCACCCTCCGCTGTTATACGCAGGCTGTTGTTCTCTATTTTTATATTATCTAAAGATGTGCCAACTTGGTTCCCGACTCCCAAATGATTCCATTCATACAGAACATTCCCGTTCTCATCTTCAAACTTGACAAGCTCATAATAAATGTCAACACTGATTACCTTGTTTCCGATATAGGGTAAGGGAAACGGTGCGTCAAATAGACAACCGATACCCTCTACTACAGGTACGGTTTCATCTAAATAAGACCATGCAGCAGCACGTACATATTGGGTTTTGGTATTAATTCCATTTATCGGAATGTATTTTACAGAGTCTATGGTCTTTATATTGCCTGTCCCATTTTCATACTCCCAGTGGTTTTCCTGATGATTTTGAAGCATTTTCCATGTATCTCCTGTATTAAGAGAGAAGTCGTAGATTAGGCACTCTTTTTCTTTTGTTTCCCGTGAATTATCAAAACGAGGATACCAATAACCGGTTTTTTGCACACTGTCTAATCTCAGAAATACTTTTTTCCCTTCTTGTCTAAGATAGAAACGATTATTTCTTACTGTATCCAGTTGCTTATCTATGCCTATTAAATGACATATATGGTATTCTTTGTCATCTATCATCTTGCTTCCTTTGAAGTGGTAGTAGTGATCTTCATGAGCAATAACATGCTCCACAGGAAACTTCCAATACTCGAAATTGTAATGCCACTTTACGCCCTCCCTGACGAGAGGCAATTCGCCTTGTGCCATTGCAGTGCAATAGCCGATCAATATAGCTATTACCGCGATGATGATTTGCAGAAATCTGTTCATTGCTGTTCAATTATTACGCTCGCGCCGGACTCTGCCGTAAACGAGCTGTTGATTGTTATATTCTTTGCTCTTATAATCAGTTTTCCCCCTGACTGAATAAATCCTCCGTTAATGTTAACGTCACCGTCGCACTGTAGTGTTACGGTTCCGCCAATACCGACCTCAAAACCGGGGCCGACTTGTAGCACCTTAGTTGCTGAGAGATTGAATACGCCGCCGTTGCCAATGATGAATTTATTGCTCGGATCCGAGCCTAAGGCAGAATAGTTAACAGTTAACTTTGGGAAAGTATCCGTTATTGTTTTACCGCTGCCTATAAAGGTAACAATTGGCAGGAAACCTGTTTTTGATATGAAAACAGCATGGCTGGCTATGGTCATTGATTCCGTGCCATTGGAAAGAAGATAACGATTGATATTATCATTACCATCCCAGACTGATACTGTAGCATGCCGGAATTCTTTTGATTGCAAAATAATACCTTCTTTTGTAAAATTCACAACCGGATTAAATTGTTTTGGCATTCCGTTCCATATAGAAAATTCCGGATCTCCTATTAAATGATTAGTTATGCAAAGATACTTGCAACGGAATTCATGCCAGTAAGCAGTTCGTGATTTTGACTGTCCTATACCGATTACCGGATTTTCATTTATTGCTGAAATAAAGGCCAAATGCAATTTTGGCGATTCTTGTTGCCATCCAACTCTTGTATTACCTATAAAAGCAGGACCGCCCCATTCTCCGGCACAAGTAAATCCCGACGCCATGTTGAATTCCTCCTTAAAGTTTCTATCTTCTTCTGTATAGAAATCACCACAATTGTCTAATCTGTCGAAAGGAGCCACAGTACAAGCTGTTGAATATGCCACGGCTGGTTGGTCGTAATTTTGCAATCGATCCAAGCTATTAGTTGGCATGCTATCTTTCAGGATATAATTTTTATAGTCATTCATCACCTTTATACCGTACCTAAATTTACCTAATAGCATTACGACTCCTGTTTCAATTGTGGTAGGGCTGCCATGTCCATTCATGGATATATAACCATAATAATCTGAACACATTGCATCCATTACTTGATTACCTAATGGATAAGGCGCACCATTTGCATTAGACGCAAGCCCCCTTAAAAAAGTATTGTTAGCGAAGTGGAGCGAATCTAAAATTTCATCGAAATAGCGTCTTAGGTCATAGTGGACAAAATGAAAACTATTGTTGAGATAAGATAAATTTCCACAACCCGGATTTATTTCATACAGAATGAGTTTCTTTATATAATTTTTTACATGCTCCTTTTTGAAACACAGTATTCTTCCTGTTATGAGTTCCGGGTCAGAAGATAATGCATCATTTAATGCTGCAGTATCTGTAGGTGTAATGATTTCTCCAAAAACACCGTTGTTGTTAGTATCCCAATCCGAATTAAGTTCAGCGAAATACCAGTCTGAAGGAACAGGGCCTAAATGGTTGCCTTCCATGTCCAAATCTACACCTCCATAGTACCCATATCTGATTGGCACTTTGGTGTAGTCGCCGCCTAAAAGGACGAATGACTTTCCGTTCTGCCGGTAGTAATCCATCAGATAGGCGCGCATCTTGCCGGCATCGTCGTTTACGCCTGTTACGGTGTCGCCATCGGCATACCGGGGATTGCTGAGGATGTCGTCGATGCAGGTCTGAGTTACGCGGTATCCTTTCTGTCGTTTCCAGTCGGCAAGTTCGCGGAAACTATCCATCAGATCCGCCGAGGTGATGATAAGATAACCGGGCACCTGCACCTGTGTGGACATGCGCCGGGCACCGTAACGGCTGATGTCGGCACTGTTGGCTATCTCTTTGCGCCAGTCCGCAGAGATGGTGGTCTGCACTGCCGGGGTGATAGGACGCTGTGAACCGGAGATGCCAGCTACCTCGTCGTACTCTATTTCTATATCCAGGGAACCATAGCAGGTTACTCTGTTATGCGCCGGTTCGTAATCCATCGGCACTACCCACAGTGTCAGGACATGGTTGTCGCCGTCGGCATAACCGTCGTCGGCTATTTTCGCCAAGGGTGTGATGTGGGTGTAATACTGCGGATTGGCCGGTGTAGGCTCTATGTCGCCGCCTGCCTCGTTAGTCGTTATGGGCTGTTGTACAGGCTGCAGTATGTGGGACAGTTCAAATATCCTTCCGTTTGCCGCGTTCTTTACTGAAATTCTAAAATTGGCAGCATTTGCCGGAACGATAAATTTCAGCTGCTTTCCATGCAACTCGGGAGCACCGGGCAAGGTGCCGTCGGAAAGCATCCCCGGCCACGATAGCACACTTACGCTGTCGCTGCCCGACAGTTGCAAGGCAATGCTGACGGAAGAATTGTCGAAAACCGCTGTATGCCTGATAGTCGCGGACGACGTTATAACATAAGCCAACGCCGCCACGGCTGCCAGCAACAGCCGGAGTGTGCACGGTCGTTTCATGGTTATTCGGTTATAATCATTCGTTTTGAATCAATTTCCTGTCCGTCGGCAATGAGTGCGTAGATGTACATTCCGGGCCGGAGACTTTCGCCGCTCAGGGTTACGGATGTATGTCCGCGCTGACGGACTGGAAGCACTGTTATCTGCTGTCCCCGCAGGTCGTAGATGCGTATTGCGGCATCGGCGGTGTTGTCGGGAAGGTCGCAGGCAATGACGGTGGAGGATTTGAACGGATTAGGCGCGTTCTGATAGAGCTTGAATGTTACGGAGCCTTCTATGCCGGCTACCGATGCCGGTGCCTGCTGCGCTCCTTCGTTCATAGCGTCGATTTGGCTCTGAAGTGTGTTGATTTTTGCCAGCATCAGAGGTATAAGCCCCATGTAATCGACACTGAGGTTACCATCTTCGCCTTCCCTTACCAATTCGGGGAATATTTCCTTTACGTCCTGGGCAAGAAATCCGAATCGAATATCGGAAACTGTTTCTGCTTGGGGCAGGATGTCATTTCCGACTCCCTGATTTTGATTTTTATAGCGGAACGATACGGGATTGAGCAACGACAGGTCGGCGATTCTGTCGGGGTCCAGATCGGCGATGTCGGTTTTAAGACGACTGTCGGAAGAAACGAATACACCGGTTGTTTCCACGTCGCGATAGAATTTAAAGGCTCCGGCAAGGCAACTGAATACCTTGTTGTCGCGAACAACTCCTTCCATGCCGTTATATCCGTTCAGCCTTAGTTTTCCCAAAGCAGACTCGCCAACGGTAACTCCGCGGCCGAAAGCGGCGAAAGAAATGCCGTCGGTTTTGGTGCTGAACAGATGCATGGCGGCATCGCGGTTGTAGGCCGTGTCGATAGTGGTGATGCCCCAATCATCGACCACATTGTTTGCGGGCACCACCTCACCCGTGATGCCTTCATTTAACAGAAGATGCCCTGTTAGGATGGTTCCGTTCGGAAGCACCCTTAGCTGTGCTTGCACGCCGACGGCGGCGAAAACGACAAGCAAAAAGAGGAGCGTTCTTTTCATGGCCGGTTGTTTTGGGTTTTCGGTTGCAAATTTAATTACTCTGTTTCTATTATACAAATATTTCTTCAACTTTTTTATTGGGCTTTTTTAGATACAACTTAATTACTGGCAAAATGACAATAGCCGACCTATATTGGAGTTAAATTTCTGCTTTCAAGGATTCTTTGCAGGGCTATTATTGCCACTGCTCTTTCAAAAAGATATTTTAAATATTGGTGTCCGATAAAATTTTGTACCGCCTCAAAAAAAATTTTATCGGACAGCAATACAAAATAGCCCCGACAGCGAAATCGCTGCCGGGACTAAAATCATTGGCCTCTATTCCGGCCGAGGGGTCTTACTTGACAATCACCTTGACGGTGGCGTTGCGGACTGTAACCATGTATACGCCACGTGCGGCGGGAATGCGGAGGGTGTCCCGGCCGTCGCCGACGTACAGGATCAGGCCTGCTGCGTTGGTGACCTTGACGGGCATTCCGGCGGTGCCGCGGATGACGATGGCGCCCTGGATGCCGGCTACCTCGACGCCCTCGGGGATGACGTTGACGGAGCTTACGTGCACGGTCTTGAGTTCGGTGGGACGACTCTCGCCGCGGTCGTACATGGCGGTAACCTGGTATCCGAAGTCGCCGCCGTCAGGCTGCGCGTCGGTGTAGCGGGTCTCGGCCACGGGCTCGGTGTTGACACGCACGCCGTCGCGGTAGACGTTATAGCCCTTGAGCTGAAGGTCTCCGCCGGGGACGTAGCTGATGTCGTCGATGAAGAGCATGAACTTGTCCTGGCTCACTCCGTTGATGGCCATGTACTTGGCGCCTGCGGGCAGGTCGGCCGAGTAGAGGGTCCACTCCTTGGAGATGTTGTTGAAGGCCTTGGCCTCCTTGAAGGAGGCGGGGTCGGTGTCGGTGGTGGAGTACATGATGCGGAAGCTCTCCAGATACTGCTGGTCGTAGCTGCGTGCCCGCAGGCTGACGGTCTGCGCCTTGCCGCTGAGTTCGGGCGAGATGGCCCAGTCGTCGCTCTTGGAAGCGTCCTTGGCATATACGCTTACGAGCATCTGGCTGCCGGAGTAGGGCTTCCAGGTCTCGTTGAACTGGCCGTCGTCGCCGTAGCGGAAGGTGAAGAAGCCAACTGCGGCTCCCTGGATGCCTCCGGGGAAGGTGATGCCGTTGGCGCCGCCTATCTGCTTGCCGTCGCGGTTGACAAGGGTCCACTCGCCGGCCTGGGTGGCGTTCCACGGGGTGGCTGCCTCGAAGCCCTCGGTGACGGGGTCGAGATCGGAGCCGCCGAGCTGCGGCGAGCCCCAGCTCAGCACGGCAGCATTCTTCTCACTGTTCTCCTCGGCATTGAATGCGGTGGGAACGGGGAAGTTGGACTTGATCACGGACACGGTCTTCTCGTCGGACATGTTATCGTCGACGTCCATATCCTTGTCGTAGCTGAGCTCGGCCATGAACACGGCCTGGTCAGGATCGACGGTCGTGAAGGTGGCGGGGATGGTGTAGATGGCGGAAGAGCCGGAAGCGAGGGTCTCGTTCACCTCCTTCTGCATGAACACCTTGCCGTCGCGGTAGAGGTCGATGCGGAAGTCCCTGGAGTCATTGTCGCCGTTGTTCTCGACCTTGACTGTGAAGGCCACCTCCTGGTTGGCGTTTGCGGCGGCGGGGGCGGAGAAGTCGCCGATGGCCAGGTTGTCGGCCAGCTGCTCGGCGATGCGGAAGTTGTCGAACAGGGAGTAGACGTAGGTACGGGTGGTGGCCGTCATGGCCAGCTGTACGGTCTTGCCCTTGAGCTCGGTCAGTGGCACGGTTACCTTGTTCCAGCCCGGGGTGGCACAGTCGCTCACCTTGGCGGTGTGGATGGTGCGGAATCCGGTGCCGTCGTTGTAGAGGAGCGAGTACTCGTTGTCGTCGGGGGCGTTGCCGGTGATGTTGTATGTGAAGAAAGTCAGGACGGGCCTGCGCATCTTCGTCATGTCGATCTTGGCGAAGGACATGAGGCCCTTGGCGCCCTGGTTCTGCGCCTGCATGCCCACCATGCCGCCGTCGCGGTCATAGCTCTGGAGGTCGGAGAAGCTGTTGTCGCCGTAGAGGTGCCACTCGGCGTCGCCACTGAGACGGAGAACGCCTACGGGGTGCATGGCGCGTCCGCCGGCGAAGGACTCGACGAGGGGCACGCTGTGAGCGTTACCGCAGGCGATGGGATAGGAGGATTGTGCGGCGCCGTCGCCACCCTCGGTCCTGGCGGTTACGGACACCACGAGGAACTCTGGCTTGGACGGGTCGGAGATGGCGTAGTCGAAGGTGATGGTGTTGGCCTTGAGGTCCTTGGCCACGTCCTTCACCGTGTACTCGTTGATGCGGTATGCTACGTCGTAGGTCACGTTGTCGGGATTGAGGGCGTTGCCCATCTCGTCGGTGGCGGGAGCCTCCCAGGTCAGGGTCACCTTGCCGTTGTTCTCCCAGCCGGCGACGTTGCGGGTCAGGCCGGGCTTGCGGATGCCGATGAAGTCTTCTATGACGAGTTCCTTGCCGCGGCCCGCCTCGTTGTAGGCCACGATGGAGTAGATGTAATTGCGGCCGCGCTGGCCCACCATGTCGGTGCAGTGGATGGGGGTGCCCGGGCGCGGATTGGCATAGGTGACCACGAGGGTGTCGCCGCGCATCACCTCGAGCTTGCTGATGCTCTCGAGCCCGGTGCCGTCGGCACGCAGGGTCGGGGTGGTGAAGGTGATGTCGACGTTCGACGGATCGTCGTACGAGGACTGTATCCTGGCCTCGGTGACATAGTCGGGCGCGAGCACGGAGACGGGTTCGGAGACGCTGACGTCGCGCAGGCTGAGGCGGTGGCCTTCGGGGCCGGTGACAGCGTGCAGGCCGAAGTAGTAGTCGCCCTCGGCATCTACGCGCACATAGTCGCCGATGCGTACCCAGTCGGGAGAGCAGACCTCGATGGTGTCGGCCACCAGAGTGGTCATGTCGGCCACAGTGGGCTGCTGGCCCAGGAGGATGCGCATCTTTTCGGGGGGATTATAAGCCGATAGCAGGTTGCTGAGGGTGTAGTTGATGCGGTAAAGGTGCTCTTTGTCCATCTTGACGGGCGGGGAGATGAGCCAGTCGTCCTTGCGCTGGGAGGCGCTCCAGATGCTGAGGTACTGGTGTCCGTATATGGAGTCGAAGTACCAGGTATCCTTGTCGCCGTTGGCATCGATGATGGTGAAGGCGTCGAGGCGCTTGTGGTCGGCGAAGTCCTCCTCCCAGGGAGCCAGGATGTGGCCCATGGTGCGGGTGTTGCTGAGACCGGCATCACCCTCGGCCACGCCTCCGTAGACTGCCTGCACGCCATAATAATAGGTGGCGAGCTGCTCGCCGGGCGTGAAGTTGTCGACGAAGACGGTGTCGCGGAGCTCGTCGGCCACGAGCACGCTGTCGGGCATGCGGGTGACCTTGTAGGAGATGTATGCGGTGTCCATGGGCGCGCCGCTGGCCGAGAGGGCCACAGGGGTCCAGCTGACGGTGAACTTGCCCTCCTCGTATGTCATCCCGGGCGCGGGCTTGCCGGGCTTCTCGAAACCGAGGGCGGCCTCCAGTCGTGCCCAGCGGCTCGGTCCGGCGGCGTTCTCCGTCTTGACGGAGAACTTGTAGGTGCCGGGGCCGGGAATGCTGACGTCCACGTCCTGGGTGGTGCCGTAGGAGGTGGTGCCGGTGGCTACCTGCCTGCCGTTGGCAAGGATGGTGTAGGTAAGCGAGCCGGAGCCGTCGTTGCCGCCCCAGGTCTTGGCGGGAGCGGTGAACTTGACCTTGCCGGTGAGCGAGCCGACGGCGAAGTCGCAGCTCAGGTCCGTAGCCAGACCCGGACAGGCGGAGGTGGTGAGCTCGTCTACCCAGAGGCCGGTGCGACGCTCGCTGATGGTGTCGAGCCACAGCGGCGAGGCCACGCCGGTGGCCGGGTCTATGGTGTACATGCCCGACAGGTAGTCGCGGCTGTTGTCGTTGGCCGAGTAGTAGAGCTTCTTCGACCTGGGTTCGTAGATCATCGAGGCTCCGTTGATGATGTTGGCGTTGACGCCGGTCTTGCCCACGAAGGTGGTGTCGCCGGTGAACTTGTCGATGCGGACGAAGTTGTTGCTGTAGTCGATGCCCCAGTAGCAGTCGGGACCGGCAGCCACGGACATGAGCTGTGTGCCGTAGGCGTACTCGGGGCCGAAGAACTCCTTGGAATGCTTGTCATAGTCGATTACACCCATGGAATAGGTGGACTTGCCGTAGTTGCGGATCACGGCGCCGATGATGCGGTCGGTCCAAGGGTCGTAAGCGGCGTCGTTGGCGAAGAGCTGGTACACGCCGTCGTAGATGGTGCCAGTGAAGTTGAGTGAGTCGGCCAGGTTCCAGAGCACGGTCCAGTCTCGCATGGGGAAGTTATACGTCTGGGTGGCGTAGTAGATGTCGTCGACGGCCACGCCGCCCTTGGTGGAGTTGGGCGTCGAGCTGCCGATGCGGTGGTAGGATAACTGCGGGTCGTCGATGTCGACCCAGTAGGCTCCGGGCTCATGTAGCTTGGTGTCCTGCGGGTTGATGGCGAAGTAGATGCGCGCCTGCGGGCTGTCGGCGCGTCGCTGCACGGAGGTGGAGGTACGTACGGCCTTAGCGGCCGGCAACTGCGGGCGGACGTTGTTGCCCGCGGCCTGATGCGCCTTTTCGGCGGCTGTGGCATTAACGGCGGCGCCTGCGGCGCCCTGGGTGGCACGCTGGGAGGACGCGGGGAGCTGCCGCTGCACGTCCTGCTTGGTGGCGTGCCGCTGCGCGCCTGCCACGACGACCGCCGAGGCGATGAGCGTTCCGGCCAATGCCGACTTCAATAGAGTTTGTTTCATTGAAGATAGTGTTGGTTTGAAAAACTAATTATGTTAACAGTTAGTGGATGCCGGTATGCTCGGCAATCCTTTCATCTTGCTTAGTGATACTTCGAAAGGCTGAATATACTACGTGCAAGTAATCATTAACGGCGCAAAGATACGACAATTTTTCAGATTCACAGCTTGATAAATGTTAAATAATTTCAGGCCGGATGGATAGAAATCCATAAAAATAGGGCGCGGCCATACATACGGTCGCGCCCCCTTGGAGGGTATGAAGTATTTCTACTTATTTCGAGGTCAGGGTGCAGCTGTAGGGGAGCTTGCCCAGGTCGAGGGTGACGGTGTAGGAGCCTGCTGCGGACTTGAGGTTGTCACCGCCGCCCACGAGGTTGTCGATTGCGCCGCCCAGGTTGTAGTCCCAGTTGTCGTTCATGCGGAACTTCCACTCTGTCTCCTCGGTGAATGTGACGTCGCCGGTCCATGTCTTGTAGTCGGCGCTCGGAGTGAGGTTGGCCTGGCCGCCCCAGCCGTTGAAGCCGCCGATGAGGCCGATGGTCTCGATCTTGGTCAGCGAGTAGGTGAGTTCGTTGAGGTTGGCCACGACATAGTAGAGACCGTCGGAGGGCACCTTGATGTTGGCGCCGCCTACTCCGAGGGTGCCTTCGGTGCCGCCCATGCCCCAGTTGACTTCCCAGCTGCCTGCGGCAAGCTTGAACTCCTGCTGGATGTAGACGTAGCCGAAGTACGTGATATAGTCGTTGGTGGTCAGTAGCATGTTGTTGTCGAAGCTCCAGCCGTTGGCCGGGCCGGGGGTGTTCAGCGTCTGGAAGGCGTAGCTGATGTGGTAGGTGAGGTCGAGCATGTTGACCTCGATCTTGTAGGTGCCTGCGACGTTGATGACGCCCTGGGCGCCGTCGAGCACGAGGTTGCCGCTGAAGTCGGCGGGATCGCCGGTCTCGCTCACGCCATAGACCTTGGAGTAGCCCTCGTTGGCGATCTGCCACTTATAGCCTGCCTGGGCCTGTGCGGCGCTGACTTCAACGATGAGGCTGAAGTTCGGGTCGTCGTACTGGTGCTGGGCGGAGTGGTTCATCTTGATGTACTCGCCGCCGGCATAGAGGTAGTATGTGCCCTCTACGGGGAGCTGCAGGTCGATGGGAGTTACAGTGAGCTGCTTGGCGCCGTACCAGAAGTCATCGCCGCCCAGGCGGGAAACCTGGGAGCCGTCGATGACGTAGGCTGCGAAGCGGATGTAGTTGACGCGAGCGGCAGGATCTTTGTGGTAGATGGCCTTGAATGCGTTATCCCAGTCGGACTCGAGCACCGCGCCGTTCTCCACTGCCACGGTCTGGGCGTCGGAGAAGTCGGCGTTTGAGGCAATCTGCATCTCGTAATCGATGGTGGCGCCTGCGGGCAGGTCCTTGGTCTCGACGGTGGAGATGACGGGGATTGCCTGGTCCTTGTAGGCGGGCAGGCTGAGGGTGTTGCCCTGTATGGGCGACTGCCAGGCCACGGTGAGGCCGTTGGCCTCCATGATGGCTTCCTGGGGGTTCTGCTGCTGGATGCCGAGGTCGGAGCTGTCGTCGCAGGCAGCCAGGCCGAAGGCGGTCAGCAGGCCCAGCATGTATAATCCTATTTTTTTCATCTGTGTCTTTGAATTGGGAGCCGTGGGCCGGAGCGTCGCCACGGAGGCAGCCCCGGCTCGCGGCATAGGTTATTACTGTACCAGTGTGAAGGCCACCTTCTTGGTTTTGAGGTTGACGGTCATCTCGACGGTGCCGCCGGGCCAGTTCTCGATCTGCCAGGAGCCCTTGCCGGCTGACTTGGTGGCGGGATCGTAGCACAGGTCGCCGGAGTAGCTGCCGTCGGTCAGGGTGATGTTGACGAGGTTATCCTCGTCCTGGGCGCCGATGGAGTACCAGTCCCAAGGTTCGGCGGCGTCGAACTTGTCGTAGAAGCGGAACAGGAACTTACCTTCGGGAATCTCGAAGGTGCCCTGGTATACGAGGCTGCCCGGCTCGGTCTCGTAGAGGAGCCAGTCCTCGTTAACGGCAGTGGACCAGCCTTCGGGCTCACCTACGAGCTGGATGGTGTCGGCAATCTTGACTGCGAAGTAAGGCTGCACGGCCTTGAGCTCCACTACGTTGGAGTAGATGGAGGAGTAGTCGGCATTGGGCACCCAGGCGTGTACGCGGACGTATACGGGGCGGGGGCTGTTGTCGAACTTCTCGGGGTCGGTGTATCCCCACAGGTCGCACAGTGCCAGGCAGAACTCCTCGCCGCCGACCACGATCTTGGCGTCGGTGGTGGTGGAGGGCAGGGTGCGGTACTCACCCGTCTCGAAGCCGTCGGCGGTGCGGGCGATCTCCACCTGGTACTGGGGGGTGGTGGCCAGGCCGTAGTTGGGCTGCGACACGGTGAGGTTGATGGTGCTCGTGGCGGACATTACGTAGAGCTGGTCAGCCATGGGCGGGGTGTTGAGGACGAAGTTGGTGGGCTTGCTCAGTCGCGGCTGCGTGTCCTCCTTGCAGCTCGTGAACGTAAAGCCGAGCAGTATGGCCATGAAGGCCAGGATTACTGATTTTTTCATCGTTGAATGCTGTAAAGAGGTTATTAGTAGCCGGGGTTCTGCTGCATTGCCGAGCCGTAGCCTGCGATCACCTGCGAGGGCAGGGGATAGAGGTTGCGGGTGGGGTCGAGGGAGCCGCCGGTGGGCACGCCGCCCTTGTATGCCCATGTGTAGGCCGAGCCGGTGAAGCGGTTGAAGCGGATGAGGTCGGTGCGTCGGGTGCACTCCTGGTAGAGTTCGCGGGCGCGCTCGTCGAGGATGTTGTCGAGGGTGAGCTCGGCAGCGTTCCAGGCGGTGAGGCCGGCGCGGGTGCGGATGAGGTTGACGTACTCGAGGGCCTTGCCCTGGTCGCCGGCGCCGCGCATGGCGCTCTCGGCTGCCATCAGGTATACGTCGGCCAGGCGGATGACGGGCAGGTCGGTGTTAGGGAAGTTGAACGGTGCGTCGACGGGCTGTATGCCTACGCGGGTCCAGCCGTTGGCGGGGTCGGTCCATACGGGCAGGGTGCCATTGACGTCGGCCATGCAGTTGGTCCACTTGATGGCGGAATAGCCGCAGCCGTTCCAATCCGTCGGATTCTTGAAATCCATGGGATATCCGGCGTCGTTGGCCTCGGTCAGCCACAGGGCGGAGCGCTTGTCGATGCTCTTGCCGCCGACGAAGCCGAAGATGCGCGAGAACTCGGGAGTGGTGCGCATACAGCCCCAGGCGGAGTTCATGCCGTAGTAGGTCTTGTTGCACCATCCCTGGCCGATCTGATCATCGGTGGCGGCGTCCTTGATGGGAGCGCAGATGAGGAACATGGTGCCGCCGTAGGGCTGGGTGTTGTTGGAGTCGTAGGGGATGCCCCAGAGGATCTCGTTCTGAGCGGGCAGGGAGCCACCGGGCATGAACATGTCGTTGTTGCCGCAGAAGAGGGCCAGGTAGTTGTTGGCCAGGCCGGAGTTCTGGTAGCCGCCGCCCTGGTGGCGACCGATGATGTTCTGGGCGTGCTCCCAGCACTTGTCGTACATGGCGGTGCCGGTGAATACCTCGGCGTTGAGATAGTACTTGCAGAGCAGGGCCTCTACGGCGTCCTTGCCGATGCGGCCGTAGACGGGCTGGCCGTCGGGGAACTGTGCGAGCACGTCCTCCAGGTCGGCCACGACCTTGTCGAAGAGGGCCTTGCGGCTTTCGGCCTGCGGAGGCGTCTGGCCGTAGTCCATGTCGTCCCAGGCCACGACACCGCGACCGAACCAGTTGATAATGTAGTAGTAGCTGAGGTCGCGCAGGGCGCGTGCTTCGAGCACGAACTGGTCCACTTCGGCCTGGCTGATGGCCTTGTCGCCGGTGCCGCCCACGGTGATGCCATAGTTACCCAGGTTGCGGGTCAGACGGATGAAGTCGTTGCAGATAGCGATGTGTGTGTAATAGCGGGAATATGCGCCGTAGATGAGGTTGTTGTTGTCAGACCAGGTGTCCTGAACCATGTCGGGCACGCCCTGGTCCTGGTAGATCCAGTAAGCCACGTCGGTGGGGAACTCCTCCATGATGAAGTTCACGCGTGACCACTGGCTGGTGCCGCCGTCCATGCCCTTGATGTCGGCGTCGCCATTGGGTCCGTACTGGCCGGAGACGGCCAGGCCGAGGTAGCACTTGGAGAGGATGCCGCCGAGGTACTCTTTGGGATTCTGGGCAAACTGGTCAGGCGTCAGCACGTTGGGGTCCTTCGGCAGCTGGTCCAGGTCGCCTGTGCAGGAGACCAGGCCGGCGGTGGCCAGCAGGGCCGCGCCGATGAAGAATTTGCTTATGATCGATTTCATTTGCTTTGTTTCTATTAGGGTTGCGAGGGGAGATTAGAAGGTGGCGATGATGCCGAGGGTGTAGCTCACGGGACGCGGGTATACGCTGTTGTCGATGCCGTCGAAGACCTCGGGGTCGATGCCCTTGTAGCGGGTGATGACGAAGGGGTTCTGGACGGCGCCGTAGAGGCGCAGCTTGAGGCGGTCGTTGAGCAGGTTGGGCCAGGTGTAGCCCAGGGTGATGTTGTCGCAGCGCACGTAGCCGGCGTTCTCCAGGTAGTAGTCGGAGTAGAACTGCTGGGTCATGAAGTAGTCGTCGCTCTTGACGAGGTTGCGCAGCGTGGAGTTGGCGTAGAGGTTGGACTTGTAGGTGCGCTTGGCGCGTACATTATTATATACGTAGTTGCCGATGGAGGCGCGGAGGCTGATGCCGAAGTCCCAGTTCTTGTAGCTGAGGGTGTTGTTCCAGCTCATGGTCACCTTCGGGTCCTTGCTGTGGCGCAGCACGTAGTCGGAAGAGTTGATCTGGCCGTCGCCGTTCTGGTCCACGTAGGCGCCCTCGATGGGGTGGCCGTTGATGTCGTAGACCTGCTCCAGGAGCAGGAAGGAGTAGGCGGGATGGCCTACCTTGTGAGCCTGGCAGGTGTTGCCGGTGGCGCCCATGCCGCCGAGGGTGACGTAGTAGTTGGGGTCGTCGGAGTTGTTGAGCTTGGTGATCTCGTTCTTGTTCCAGGCGATGTTATAGGATGTGTTCCAGGTGAAGTCCTGGGTCTCGATGATGCGGGCGCCGATGGTGGCCTCGAGGCCGATGTTGCGCATGGAGCCTACGTTCTGGGTCATCTCGTTGGTGGTGGCGGCGCCGGGGCTTACGGTCACGGTGGCCAGCAGGTCCTTGGAGTTGCGCAGATACCAGTCGAGGGCCACGGTGAGGCGGTTGTTCCACCAGCCCATGTCGAGGCCGACGTTCCAGGTGGTGGTGGTCTCCCACTTCAGGTTGGGATTGTAGCCGTTGGGATAGTAGGTGAGGGCATCCTTGTCGGGAGTGCCGTAGAGTCCGGTGTAGGGGTTGGGATAGTAGGAGCCGGGCTGCGAGATGGCGTATGTGGGCATGTAGTCGAAGTACCCGCCGACGCTCTGCTGGCCGGTCTGGCCCCAGCCGAGGCGGAGCTTGAACTCGTTCATGTTGTCGCGCACGCCTTCCATGAAGGGCATGTTGTTGATCTTCCATGCGAGGGCCACGGAGGGGAAGAGGCCCCAGCGGTTGTCCTTGCTGAAGCGGGAGGTGCCGTCGTCACGCAAGGTGAATGTCAGCAGGTATGTATCCTTGAAGGTGTAGTTGAAGCGGCCGAAGAAGCTGATGAGCTGGAGGCGGCCGGAGTTCCAGAAGTAGTAGGGTGCGTCGAGGTAGGCGTGGCCGATGCGGTCCTTGGTGTCGGGGTTGACGGTCAGGACGTCGCCGGTCTCGCCAGGGAGCAGGAAGCCCTCGGTGGTGTATACGGTGGCGTTGTTGCGGCCGTGGCCGTCGAAGCGCTGCCAGGAGTAGCCGGCCATGATGTCGAAGTTGGAGTAGATGCTCTCCACCTCTTTCTTGTAGTTGGCGTAGAAGTCGAGCAGGGTGTTGCGGCGGAGCTCGTAGCTGTAGTAGTATGTGCCGGCGCCGTCCTTGGCGTTGGAGTTCCATGCCGTGGGGGAGTTCTGCTGGAGGTAGATGTCGTTCTCTGCCTTGCTTACGTCGTAGCCGAGGTTGAGGTTGAAGTGCAGATCGGGCAGGAAGTGCAGCGCGTAGTCGATCTGCAGGTTGCCGTTGGAACGGTAGATGTTGGCGGTATTGTCTTTGTCCTGATTGCAAGCCAGGGGGTTGAGGGTGCCCTGGTCGTTGAAGTTATTGCCGGAGGTGTTGCAGCTGTAGCCGTTGTAGAAGTATGGGAACTGGCTGTTGCCGGACTTGATGTTGGACCATACGGGACGTGTGGGATCGGCGTCGAGCGCCAGGCCCACGCAGCCTTCGTCGGTGAAGCGGTTGCGGATGTAGTAGCCCTTGGCGTTGGCGCTGACCTTGAGGAGGCCGTCGAAGAACTCGGGGGTGAGGTTGAAGCCGGCGGTAATGCGCTGCATCTGGGAGTTCTTGAGGATACCGTTGTTCATGGTGTAGGAGCCGGAGACGCGGTAGGGCAGGAAGCCTGCCTTGCCGCCTACGCTGAGGTTGTATTCCTGGCTTACGGCGGTGCGGAGGACTTCGTCCTGCCACTCGGTGTTGGCCTTGCCGAGTGCCTGGTATGCGGCGGACTCGGTGCCGTAGGTGTCAAGGATCATATCGCGGAACTCGTTGCCGCTGAGAACGTCCCAGCGCTTGCGGTCGTGGCTTACGGTGACGTTGGCCGAGAAGTTGACCTGCGGGCGGCCGCTGCGGCCCTTCTTGGTGGTGATGATGATGACGCCGTTGGATGCGCGGGAGCCGTAGATGGCGGTTGCGGAGGCGTCCTTGAGAATGGTCATGGACTCGATGTTGTCCGGGGCGATCATGGCCAGGGGGTTGGACATGCCGTTGATGGCGTCGTTGCTGAGAGGTACTCCGTCGAGCACGATCAGCGGGTCGTTGGAGGCGTTTAGGGAGGCGCCGCCGCGGATGCGGATGGTAGCGCCGCCTTCGGGAGAGCCGCCGCTGGAGGTCACGACCACGCCGGGGCTTGCGCCGGTGAGCAGGTCCTGGGCGGAGGTGGCGATGTTGGCGTCAATCTCGTCGGGCATCACCAGGTCCACCGAGCCGGTGGCGTCCTGCTTGCGGACGGAACCGTAGCCGATGACTACAACGTCCTGGAGCTGTGTGGCGTTCTCGGTCATGACCACGTTGATGTGGGTGCGTCCGGAGATTGCTTCCTCTACGGGGTTGTAGCCGACGTAGGTGAAGACCAGCGTGGCGCCGGGCGCGACGGTGAGCTGGTAGTTGCCGTCGATGTCGGTTGAGGTACCGTTGGTGGTGCCTTTCTCCATCACGGACGCGCCGATCAGGGCTTCGCCCGTCTGGTCAGTCACCGTGCCGGTGATGGTGACCTTCTGGGCCAAAGCGGGAAGTGCGAACAACACCAGCATCAGCAGTGTGGCCCACAGCTTCCTTGTCGAATGAAAACAAATGTTCTTCATGCAAGAATGAATTTAGTTTTGCATTTGATAGGTTAATTATACAGTTTTTTCTCTCTCGAAGCCAGCGGGCGGCAGGCAAAAGGCGAGGACACACCGACAGCCGCCATGCGCGAAGTACATGGCGGCGAGCTTTTCATGGCTTCGGGCCGCGGGAAGCGGCCTCCGTGTGAATGTTCCATCAAATTTTTACATGTAGCCCTGACAGCGAGGAACAGGCCACATCTCCGCCTCGACACAATGCGCCACAGCCTACGACATGCCTATTCTCTCCCTAAACAGCGGCAAAATTAAGAAAAAAAGATGGCATCCCCAAGACAATCGCATCTTTTAACAATGGTTAATTAACAGTTTTAACAATAAAGGCGGAAGGAAGAGGAAGACTGCTGCGAAGCGGTCACTGCAGCGAGTTTTGCGGCACCCTCCCTTGGATAAACCGACGTGATTAACTGTAGAAAGCCGAGACTACACGGCGCCTGATAGCCAAGGTGTTGAGCAGGGCGGTGAGCAGTGTCAGCGCCAGGCCGGCCGTGACGGGAAGCCACACGGGTGCGCCACCCCCCATGGCGCGCAGGGAGTCGATGTACAGGCCGCGAAGCAGGAAGCTGGCGCCGACGGCCAGCGCGAAGGTGACGACCGACGTCAGCAGCACCACCTGCCGGTAGGGACGCGCCACTTCGGCCGTGGGATAGCCGAGCTGGAGCAGCGAGTGGAGCTTGGGGCGGTTCTTCTGCATCAGCAGCGAGATACTGAGGAAGAGCACGAAGAAGCTGAGAGCGGTGATGACCACGCCGATGGCCAGCACCACGCCGGTGGCTACGTTGAGCAGGAAGCTGGCGCGGGCGGCGGACTTGTCGCCGCCAATCTCCCAGCCGTGCTCGTCGATGTAGTCGGTGATGGCCACGTCGCCGGGCGAGTTGGTGTCGATGATGATGCGCGAGGGTTCGCGGGAGGCGCCGGTGCCGTAGGTGGCGTTGGCCCAGTCCATGAACTCCTGTGGCACGAGGATGGTGTTGAGGCGTGAGGAGAAGCCGACGATGCGGGCCTGCACGCGGGTGCCCATGCCGGGGGTGCCGTTGCTTGTGATGTTGAGCTGCAGAGGCACGGAGCTGATCATCTTCTCGCTGACCTGGGGCAGGCCGGCGGAGGTGGCGAAGCCGAAGTTGTACAGGGCCAGGTAGTCGCGGCTCATGATGACGGGCACTGTGGCGTCGCCGGGCTTATACGTCCAGCTCCCCTCGACGTCGACGTACTCCCTGGGCAGCGACTCGAAGAAGAGGAAGGTGTTGAGGCCTCGGTCCTGGCCGGGGGCGGTGATGGAGGCGCTGACGCGGAAGTCGGCGGTGGTGAATGGAGCCAGGGAGCGCACCCAGGGCCGGGCCTTGAGGTCGGCGACCTCGGCAGGGGTGAAGGCGGTGGAGGCGCCCAGGGTGTTCTGCATCGACACGCGCTTGTTGACTACCACATAGTCTGTCTTCATGAAAGAGTCGTCGCCGTTCCAGATGGGCTTGGCGTCGAGGTAAATCATGAGTCCGGCCACGACTATGGTGAGGCCGACGAGGTTGGCGAGCACGAAGCCGACGGTCTGTGTCAGCGACAGGTTATGCCTCAAGAGCTTGCTTACGGGGTTCATAGCTCCAGGATTATGGGATCGGGTATGGCGAGGTGGTTGCCGACGGACGTCGCGACGACGGCGGCGCCCTGGCGGGCGGCCTCGTCGAGAATCATGCGTGCGGCCAGGCGGTTGTTGTCGGCGTCGAGATGGCTCACCGGCTCGTCGAGGAGGATGAAGTCGAATGGCTGGCAGAGGGAGCGGATGATGCCGACGCGCTGCTGCTGGCCGATGGACATCTTGCCTACGGGGAAGTCGCGCCGGTCGGCGATGCCAAGCTGGCGGAGCCACTCCTCCACCCTGCTCTGTGGGGTGAAGTCGGTGAGTCGGCGCTTGAGCTCTATGTTCTGCCAGGCGCTGAGCTCGGGGAAGAGGTCGAGCTCCTGTGGCAGGTAGGCCAGGGCGGTGCGGCGCAGCGAGAGCCAGTGGTCGATGGTGAAAGCGGAGACGTCCTGGCCGTCGAAACAGATATGGCCGGAGTAGTCGCGCCGCGCACCGTATATATATGCGCATAGGGACGACTTGCCGGTGCCGCTGGCAGCGGCGATGATGTAGGTCTTGCCGCGTTCAAGCACTACATCGCCCTCCCAGACCTGGGAGGGGCGATGCGGCTGGTCGGCGAATACGGCCGGCAGCGCGTGCTCCAGCCGTATCTGGTTGATGTGCAATGGATGTTTATCCGTCACAGTGCCTTGAGATTTGTACTTTTGAGCAACAACAGCAGTGTCTGCTCGCGTGAGCTGGTGTAGGCCTTGCTCTTGAGCTCGTATGAGCCGTTGTCCGGCTCCACCTTGAAATAAGCGCCGCCCCAGCCGTCGGCGGTGCCCTGGCTGTACTGGGCCATCGCCTGGGAGGAGAGTGCTACGCCGAGGTATGCGCCCTTGAGCTGGTCGAGGTGGAGTGAGGCGCCGGAGGACTCGGGGGCAGGCTTGGTGTTGATGATGAGCATGTTGTCGAGGATGGCTCCGTCGGCGTCGTAGGCGGCGAGGCTTTTGACCATCTCCATGAGGGGCTTGGTGTCGGCCTTGGGGCGTATGGTGGCGGCCACGGACATGGCGGGAATGCCTCGGGGGGTCATCTCGCCAACGCTGGCGGCCACGGCGAAGGTGCCGGCAAAGGCGTCGACGATCTTGGTGTTCCTGGGGGAGACGAGGGCGGCCAGGGCCGACATCTTCTTGGGGTTGATGCCGACCAGGACAAGCATGTCGCCATGGCCGAAGAGGCTGGCGAGCACTTTCTCGTCGGCGCGGGTGAAGAAGCCGGTGTCCTTGACGGGCTTTAGCCTGGAGTCGAGCAGGGCGCCATCGATCTCCAGGCCGTCGTCGTCGATGTCGCCGGCGAAGGTGACGTACCGGACGTCGCCGAACATTTGGCCGAGCATGAGGGCTGCCTGGGGGTTGGCTCCGAATTGGGCGAGATTGCCGGTGGAAGCGAAGCCGTAAAAGGGCTTGTCGTCAATCTTCTTGAGCATGAGCTTGCCGATCCCACTCTGCGCCAGGGACTTCTTGCCATCAAGGGTCATGAATGCGGAGACCTCGACATCGCGTCCGGGCTGTGAGTGCCAGAAGCGGTCGCCGGAGATTACGACGGATCCGCAGACCTGGAGCTTGCCCCGGGAGGCGAACTTCTGGCCCGTGGCCTGCTCCACGTATGCACGGAAGGCCTGCTCGTCGGCCACGAAGCCGGTGACGTAGGTGACGCCCTTGGCGGAGAAGGCGAGGACGTAGGAGAGCTTCACGCCTCCCTGCTGCAGGAGCTCGAGGACACTGCCCTTGCCCTGGGCGGCAAGAGTGGCATACTGGTCGGGCACGACGAACTTCTGCCCCTTGGAAGAGACGCCGGTCTCTTTGATGACTTCCCGGAGATTGAGCAGGACGGCCATGTCGGCGTCGGCGGGTGCGGTGCCCAGTAGCGCGTCGGCGTCCTTGGTGCCGGAGCAGGATGCCAAGCCGAGCAGCAGCAGGGCCAACAGCAGTGCGGGAATGAAGCGGATCTTTTTCATAGCGGAAAGTGGTTTTAATGAACAATGAATAATGAACGATGGGCTTCGCGCCGACCTGCGGCGTCGCTGTCATTGTTCATTTTTCATTGTTCATTTATAACGCCTCGGCGTTATAAGCGGTTTTCCTTCTGCATGGCGGCCAGCAGGGAGATGATGGTTGCCAGGGAGTTTTTGTCGGAGCCGGTGAGGACCTTCATCTCCATCTTGAAGGAGCCGTTGTCGGGACTGAGGGTGAAGGAAGCGCCCTTGAAGGGGATGGTGTTGTTGGGCAGGGTCTTCTTGAGGAGGGATGGAGCGATGGCGTAGCCGAAGTAAGCGCCGTTGAGGTCTGCCAGGCATTCGCCGGCGGTTAGCTTGCCGTCGAAGTCGCGGGTGCGGAGCAGCAGCGTGGAGCCCTTCATGGAGACGCCGATGCCGGTGCCCATGCCTTCCTTGAGGAACGAGCCAAGCTGCTGTGCGTCCTGGGCGTTCTTCATCTTGACGGCTGCCATGGCGGCGGGCATGCCGCTGCCGAGGGTCTCGGTGGGGTTGCAGGCGAAGGCCACTGTGCCGTCGATGGCGTCGATGCCGGGCACGCTGGCGCCGGTGGCCATGGAGGCGAGAGCGCCGAGCTGGCCGGCGAGCTTGGAGGAGATGCCCACGGCCATCACCATGTCGAAGCTGCCCTTCATGCAGTCCAGCGTACCCTTGTTGATCTTGGTGAAGTAGGAGCCATCGTCGGCGATGCGCTCGAACTTCTTGTCATACACGAAGGCCTCGGCCAGGATCTGGCCCTTCTCGAAGCGGCAGTTGAAGGTGGCGTACTCGGCCTTGTCGAGCACGGCGGCGAGCTGCCGGATGCTTGCGGCGTCGCTACGTGAACCCATGGCCTGCGCCAGTTCGAGCATATCGGAAATGTTGACGCAGCCGGCTATGTCCCGGTCGGCGGAGGAAAGCTCGTCCGCCAGGCCGGTGCCGGCGAAGGAGCGGTCGGTGTCGAGGTCCATGTACTTCCTGACGTTGTCAAGGCCGGCAGGGGTGGTGAGCCAAAAACGGTCGTCGACGATGGCGATGGCGTTATTGCCCTTGGAGAGGACCTGCATGCCGGACTCGGTGCCGAAGCTGTCCTCCCAGGCGTCCTCGAAGAAGCGGACGAAGGCCTTCTCATCGGCGATGAAGCCGGTGAGGAATGGCTCGTTGTCAACGGCGAAGAAGACGGCAGCCGTATGGCGGATGGCGCCCTTGGAGAGCAGGTCGAGGGGATTGACGTCGGCGTCGGCGGTGAGCTGCTTGAGCTGGCGGCTGAGCTCGACCTTGTCGCCGTCGGTCTGGAGGTCGGCGTCGCTGATCATCTTGTCGATGTTGAGTACAACCACAGCCTGCGCCTTTTCGGGCACATTGCCGAGAAGTTCACGGGCGTCGCCGCCCGAAGAGCAGGACGCGAGGCCCAGCAGCAGGGCCACCATCGTGGCCAGAGTCAGTAATTTCTTCATTGATATCGGATATTTTGCGCAAAGATACGACATTATTGCCGACTTTTCAAGTCCTGCGACCCGACTATGAGGATTTTTTGACGAAAATTTGCACATACGGTACGATGTGCCCCTAATTTAGCGCCTATAACCGGGGAGGCTCGCACGGCGTCCTTCCCTCCCCTTCCCTTAATCTGCCATCTGACCTAACGGAAGACACAGGTTCCCCCGGCCGGCGTGACGCCGGCCGGGGGAACCTTTTTGATGGGCTGAGGAATTATTATTCGATTATGCGGGCCATCGGACCTACTTTGTAGGTCTGGCTGAGGGTGCGTGCCGAATATTCACCGCCCGGCAGCTGGACGGTAATGGACACCTCCACGGTGCACTCCCGGTCCGGCATTGAGTCAAGCGACAGCCAGAAGCCCCACGTGCCCTGCACCATTCTGAGGGGGGCGGAGGGGATTTCCGAGGCGAGGCAGTTGTGCATGAGCTCCCTCATGGCGTGGCCCTCCGCCGGATTCGCGTGGAAGCAGGAGCGTATGTCATCGTCGGTCGCCATGGCAGACTCGAAGCAAGCCGGGTAGAAGCCCGCACCGGTCGACCATTGGTCGAATACGTAGCCATTGCGCACGAATGGATAGACGGTGCAATAAGACACGTGTGCCATCTCCGTCAGGGAGGATCCGGCGAGATGCGCGGCGTCGTAATCGTCTACTGCCGTCACCTGTATGTCAATCACGTCTTCCAGCATTATTCCCACACGCAGCCATTGGTTCTGCTTCACGACGTCGTAGTGGGCCACACTGCTGCTGAAACTCGTATCGCCGTTATGCTCTGCGACCATGTTGAAGAGCTTCTTCCTGGAACATCGGACTGTATCATACCTGATTAATTCGGCGTAGCCTGGAATGGTATCAGAACAAGAGCGCCACACCGAGGAGCATCTGTCCGGAAAGACCTGGATGCAGCGGTAGTCGTAGACCAGGTTCGGTTTTACCATGAAGAACCCGTCGAATATCAGGTAGTCCCTGACGAGGGTGGTGTCATTGGGATCCGGATCGTCGTCCCAATAGATCCATCCTGCGGGAGTGGGGTCGTCCGATTCGTCGCTGCAGGCCTGCAGCATCACCGTCAGGCCGAACAGCATGACGGCTGCAGCCAGCGGCAGTAAATTCTTTGTTTTCATAGGCTTGGATTTATTGTGGGCGTATGCCTGTTACGATCTTGGTCTTATGGCAATACGATTCTTTGGATACTGTCTGTTCGTTTTCTTCGCCGGGGAACCTGAAGTCGACTACCGGCTAATCACCGGCACGTGTGAGGGTCTGACGTGGCAGGGAGGCCCACATCGCCCCGATTCGCCGAGGAACCTGTTGCAGTGGCAGAAGGTTCCTCGGTGCGACCACGGAGTTCGCGGCCGGGTCGCCCGGAAGGGGCATCTCCGAGCTGCAGGCCGCCATCAGCAGCATCAGCAGCACCGTCAAGCCCCACTTTGAAGCTTTTGTCATGATGTTGATTTTAAGTGGAACCGAACATGATTATCCGGCGCCACAAAGGTAAAAATATTTTTTCGTTCACACAACAATTTATTAAATTATTTTTTGATTTTAACACTTGCCACCCTATAATTCATATAAATATCATATGTTTCTGAGTAAAATTCAGATTGCCCAGATACATCGATAGCCGATTCAGCAATTTAGCATCGCCACGCATCAATATTCCCCCAATATGCTTGTAAGTGCCATAAAAGGCAAGGGTTAATCCGGCATATAGATAGGCTTGAGCTTACGGGCGGTGGCAGAATATGCTATCATGAAGCCGAGCTGCCAGCCGGAAAAGCCTCCCTGGTGCGAGGAATATACACCGCGGACGGCGTAGGGCGTCAGTCGCAGCGAGGAGGTGAGGCTTTGTCGCTTGCCGTCCGCGCCAACAATCATGCTTGCAAAATGCCAGTCGAAGTTGACACCAAAATCTATATTAAAATCTTTCACTTTCATCTTCTGCTGAGGCATTGTCATGACCTCAGAGCCATTTTCGTCGATTTCGACAGGCCTGGAAGTCCACGAATAGCTTGTCCATTTGCCACCTACAAAGGGAATAACATCAAAATGTTCAGCATCGTACACCGCATAGCCGACGTTAAAACCCCAGGCAGTGTAGTTGGCGTTCTTGACATTTGCTCGGAACTTGGTGTCCGGGTCTCCGGCAGTTGTCATACGCGGCTTCTTGAGTGTCGGCGAGGCGAAGGAGACGGATGCCTCGAGGTACCAGCGGTTGAAGGCCAGTTTGCCACCGATGGTGAAGTCCCAGGCCCAGGAGAAGTACTGGTTGAGACGTCCGGCGGTCCAGCGCGGCCCGGTACCGATGAACAGGCCATAGCTCCAGGGGGAGCTGACCCACCGCACGCTGTCGGGCAGCGTGGCATCCTCGATAGTGACCTGGTAAGGGGCGACGAGGGTGTCGGCGGACGCGACGGCATCGACGGACGAGACAATGGCAGGCGCCTGTGAGACCTCCGGCGCGGTCTGCGCCGGGGCGGGGGATATGAATGCCGCCAGCAAGGCGGCCAATATCGTTCTTTTCATACGCATGGGTGCTTTCACTATAGTGTAACACCCCGGCGGCGATTTGTTCCGCATCTCCCGCCACAAAAAAAGCCGGACCGAAAAAGCGGACTCGGCACGGCACAAAAAAATTGATTGTCATCACGACAACCAATCTCAATTAACCTTAAAATCTAATACCATGAAAAACTCACTGCAAAGTTAATACATAAACGCGTAAAGTGGTTCTAAAACTATGTTATAAAACATGGTTTTAACTATAATTTAACCTTTTTATATGTTTATTAACTATTAAGCCATATAAAACCTCAGAATGAAGGAGCAATAGGGCCAAAAGAGGAGACGCCGCTACAGGCCGGGAGGACTGACGATAAATCAGAATGTAGCGATGGCGGTGAACCAAATCAGGCGGAGAGTCGTTAAACAGAAATGGAGCGAACGCCCCGGCGCCGGAGTCAGCTCGTACGCGCCGTTAACGTGTAAAGCATCAAAACAAATCATTCTATATCTATGTCAAAATCACTGAAAGGAACCAAGACGGAGAAGAACCTGCTGGAAGCCTTCGCCGGCGAGTCCATGGCACGCAACAAATACACCTACTTCGCCTCCAAGGCCCGCAAGGACGGCTACGAGCAGATCGCCCGGATCTTCGAGGAAACGGCCGGCAACGAGAAGGAGCACGCCAAGCTGTGGTACAAGTACCTGCACGGCGGCGACATCTCCGACACGGCCACCAACCTGGAAGAGGCCGCCAGCGGCGAGAACTACGAGTGGACAGACATGTACGACCGCATGGCCCGCGAGGCCGAGGAAGAGGGCTTCACCGAGATCGCCTTCAAGATGCGCGGCGTGGCCGCCATCGAGAAGCACCACGAGGAGCGCTACCGCAAGCTGCTGGAGAACATCAAGGAGGGCATCGTCTTCTCGCGCGACGGAGACCGCATGTGGCTCTGCCTCAACTGCGGCCACATCCACTTCGGAAAGGAAGCACCCAAGGTATGCCCCGTCTGCAACCATCCGCAGTCTTTCTTCGAGATTAATAAGGAAAACTATTGATGCAAGCGCCGCGCTGAAGCGGGTGCCAATTGCAAAGGGGACGGCTTTTTGAGAGCCTCATAGACACCAATAGAAAGGAGGTGCGCCAGAAACGGCGCACCTCCTTTCTATTGGGAGCCTGGGGATTACTTGTTGAAAGTCTGCTTGCGGACGGTACGGGTGCCGTCGGCGTAGGTGGTCACGACGAGGTTGACTGCGCCGGGCCACGGAGTGGCTGACTGCAGGCCGGAGGCGTTGACGTAGATGGTGCCGATGGCCTCGGATCCGCCGTCGATGCCATCCACGGCGCCCCACTCTAAGGTGCGTCGGATCTCGGGCGACTGGTAGTAGTTGCGGTGCGTGGCTATGGCGCGCAGGATGATGTCGCCATGTGAGACGTGCACGGTGGTGTTGCCGTCGGTGGTGTAGGTGTTGGCGGCGCCGGGCACGGGAGCGGTGCCATCGATGGTGAAGACGTAGGTGACTCCGGGCACGGCGTGGCTGAAGGCGAGCTTGTAGTCGACCTTGTTCATCATCAGAGTGTCGGCGAGCTCGGGAGCGGCCAGGGTATCGGGAGTGGAAAGGAGCGGGATGCGGCGCACGAATGAGCCCATGGCGGCCACCAGGGTGTCGACGTGCTCGGTGCCGGCGTACATCTCCAGGACGTTGCCGTTGACGCGGAAGGCACCGTCGCCCTTGGCAAGGATCCAGGTTAGGTTCTGTGCCTGTGAGAGGGTGGCGTCGTGCTTGACGGCGATGTGGCTGTCACTCTGGCCGAAGTCGGCCACGGCTGTGGCGGCGGCCATGGCCAGGGGTTCGTCGGCGAATGCCTTGAGCATGGGATAGCGGCCCGGGGCGAAGCTCCAGCAGGCGGTGTCGAGGCCGGCGACCGGGCTGCCGGAGGTGAGGAAGGAGGTCCTGACGCCGGAGGCGTTGGGAATGGGGCCATTGTCGCCGGCGCCTACCTCTGCCGAAATCTGGGCATCCCAGTAGACGCCCTCGATTACGGGCACCTTGTACTGGTGGCCGGTGATCTGACCGGATAATGCCGGGTTGTCGCAGGTGACGGTGCCGAGGTTGAGGCAGCCGGACATGGAGGTCTGCTTGTCGGCGGTGTTGTGCCAGCCCTCGATGCCGCCCGAGTAGTTCATGGCGTGGGTGGAGCCGGTGTTGAGGCAGTTGTAGATCTGGCCGAAGTTGGCCAGGACGATGCCGCCTACGCCGTCGAGCTTGGAGGTGTTGTACTGGCCGTTGATGTGCTCGCAGGCCACGCGTCCGTCGTTCTGGCAGTTCTCGATGACGCCGTAGTTGTAGGAGGCGATGCCGCCGACGTAGTGGTATCCGCCGAGCACGGTGCCGCCGTTGTAGCAGTCGGCGATTCGGCCCGGGGCGCGGTTGTAGCCGCAGATGGCGCCGGAGGTGCCGGCGTGTGCGCGGACGATGGCGTAGTTGCGGCAGTTGATGATCTCGCCGCCGGTGTTCTCGCCCACGATGGCGCCCGACGAGGAGTAGAAGTCGAACTCGCAGTCGGCGCCCATGCGCAGGTTCTTGACGACGCCGCCGGCCTTGAGGCGGCCTACGAAGCCGCGCGTGGAGGTCTTGCCACCGATAATGAGACCGTTGTCGTCGAACTCGGGATAGCTCAGGCGCACGCCATGGATGGTGTGGTTGCCGCCGTCGAGCACGCCACCGAACTTATAGGTGGCGGAAGCGCAGTTGCTGATGCCGAGGAACTCGGGGTCCTTCTGCACGTCGATGTCGGCGGTGACGAGGAAGTGTGAGCCGTCGAAGGTGAGCTGGTTGGTGGTGGTGGCCACGCTCAGGCGCATCAAGTCGGCCTTGTTCTTGATGAGATATGGGCTTTCGGCCGTGCCGGAGCCGTCGAACATTCCTTCGGGGGCGCACTTGACGACGAGCCACTTGATGAGCTTGCCAGTCTTGCCGTTGGAGGCGTAGATGGTGTCGGTTGCGATGGAGCCGTTGAGCTGGGCGGTGGTGCCGGAGATGATGATGCCATGGCCCTCGGTGCCGAGCTTGCCGCCCTTGAGGACCTGCCAGGCCACGCTGTTGGCCGTGGGCAGGGTGAAGTTGCGGGAGACGTTCTCGACGTTATCGTCGCCTGTGAAGAGCATCGGGGCCTTGGCTACGTTGGCGGCTGAGTTGGCGGCGATGGTCTTGAGCGAGGGGTAGACGCCCTCCTTGAACTCCCAGACGTCGGTGCTGAAGCCATCCCAGGGAGTGGCGGAGGTCATGTCGGCCAGGGAAGTGAAGCCGGCCACGCCGTTGAAGCGCGGGTGCAGAGAGGCGTCGACGCGGCAGTTGGTGATTACGGGCGCCGAGCCGTAAGTGCGCGTGTCGAACCAGCCCAGGTAGGGCGTGTAGGAATAGTTGGACGTGGAGCGCGAGTGGCAGGCGATGTAGCAGTTCTTGATCTCGGAGTTCTCGGGGTGGCCGGGCATCTTGACGTTGATGGCGTAGCCTGCGAGGGGTCCGGTCCATTGGCCCGGCACTTCCATGTTGCCGGCGAAGAAGCAGTCTTCGAGCTTGATACCCTGGATGGCGCCGACGATGCCGCCGGCGGCGGTAGAGCTGACGGAGGAGGTGGTGTTGATCTCGCCTATGGAGAAGCAGCGACGGATGTCGGCCTCGGTGGAGCATCCGGCGATGCCACCGGCGAACATGGCGTAGCGCTGCATGGTGACGGTGCCAGAGAAATAGCAGTCCTCGATGTAGCCGCCGTAGCTGACGCCCAGTGAGCTGGAGGTCATGTAGCCGACCACGCCGCCTACGGAATAGTTCTCGTTGCCGCCGTAGCCGATGACGGTGGTCTGGGTGGCGTTGGACTTGGTGATGGGGAAGCGCATGTTGCCGATGACGCCGCCAACGTTGGAGGCGGCCTCGACGGTGCCGGTGAAGCTCAGACCGGTGGCGGGGCCGGAGGAGCCGCAGACGCCGCCGGCGATGAGGTAGCCGCGCACCTTGCCGTTGGTGACGCGGCAGTTCTCGGTGCGGCCCATGGAGTAAGCGGCCACGGTGCCGGCGTAGTAGTAGTTGTCACAGGAGACGTCGGGGCTGCTCAGCACGACGTTCTTGATGGTGCCCACGGTGTCGACGGCGCCAAAGAGAGCAGCGTAGCCCTTGCTGCCGGTGGAGACGGTGAGGTAGGATATGGTCTTGTTGTCGCCGTCATAGGTGCCGGCGAAGCGCTTCATGTCGTCGCTGCCGCCGATAGGCGGGAACATGTAGCCCTTGAGGTTGATGGCCTTGGTCTGCTTGAAGTACTTGCCCTCGAAGACGTTGACGCGTTTGGCGCCTGCGGGGATGTCGGCGCCGTTGACCTGGTCGGATAGCAGCAGCAAGTCGCCGACGGTGGCGATCTGGTAGGGGTCGTCGGCGGTGCCGGTGCCGGCCCAGCCGGTGGAAGCTGGCGGGAACGAAGGCGCGGCGGACAGTGTCAGCTCGCTGCTGACGTAGCGGCGGTAGTAGTACTTGCCGGTGTTGGTGTAGATGGCCCAGTTGCCGAAGTTCAGGGTCTTGTCGGTAACGCTGCCCTTGATGTCGCGGCCGGTCCAGTACACGCCCTGCTGCCAGTCGGCAGGGTAGCAGAAGAAGGCGCCGTAGCTGTTGTTCATCAGCTGCTGCGGAGCGATGGAGAAGGTGGAGTCGGAGTGCAGGTAGCACTCGAGCTTGCCGCCCGTGTCGGAGAGGTTGAAGATGCGCAGCTGGTTGGAACCGGGCTGCTCCACATACAGATATGTGGTCTCCGGGGTGGTGCCGGTGACAGTGCCGGAAGTGTCGATCTGGGCCACCTGGCTTGTGAGGGTGGCGTTGGAGCTCACGAAGTCCGAATTCTTGTGGAGGCCGTAGCCGATGGCGTGGTTCTTGTACTCACCGTCGATGATGATGGCCACCCATGAGCCGATTTCCACTTTTCCGGCGGAGATGTGGCCCGGAATGGTGCCGTTGGGGTCGAAGACGTTCTGCTCCACGTCGCAGGCCATGAGGTCGACCTGTCCGTACTCGGAATGCTGGTAGACTTTCTGGCGCAGGATGGTGAAGTCGCCCGTGGCGAGGTCCACCTTGGCGCGGATGGTGGTGCCCCAGCCGAAGAAGTTGTCGAGGAAGATGCTGTCGCCGACGAGGCGTACGTCGGCGCGTGTCGCGAGCTCGAAGCGGGTCGAGCTGTAGGTTAGCTGCAGGGCATTGACGGGCATGTCGGCCGCGGTGACGGCCTTCTGCGGGCCCGAAAGGCGTTTAGGCAGAGATGCGGTGCCGCTGCGCAGGGGGGATTCGGAGACGGACGTGCCACGCAAGATGTCAGCCTGCCGGGCGCCGGAAGCGCGTTGCGAGACCTGCGGGGCTGTGGCCTGGCGGAGGCCCTTGCCGGCAGCCTTTTCGGCTGCCGCGTCGCCCCACTGCACGGTCTGCGCCGCTCCAGCGAAGACGGTCAGCGTCGCTGCCAGCAATGTGGTAAAGATTTTTTTCATACTTTGATAGGTTAGGTAAGGTGATTGTGGTCAGTGAACCGCCGCAAATGTAGACAAAGTTTCCGACATGTGCAAACGCCGTTTGCACATCCGCCCGAAATGCACTACCTTTGTGCCTGAAATAATGAAAATCAACCTGACACGATGATAACGAAGAATCTCACACTGGCCGCGGCCCTGGGGCTGTGCGCCATGCTCGCCCCCGCCGGGGCCGACGCCTGCACCAACCTCATAGCCGGCAAGAAGGCCACCAAGGACGGCTCCACCATGGTCACCTACGCCGCCGACTCGCACACCCTCTACGGCGCTCTCTACCACCAGCCCGCCGCCGACCACAAGCCCGGCACCATGCGCAAGGTCATCAACTGGGATACCGGCAAGTACATGGGCGAGATCCCCGAAGTGGCACATACTTATAATGTGGTGGGCAACATGAACGAGCACCAGCTCGTCATCGCCGAGTCCACCTGGGGCGGCCTGCCCGAGCTCGTCGACACCACCGGCCGGAGCATCATCGACTACGGCTCGCTCATCTACATCACCCTGCAGCGCGCCAGGACCGCCCGCGAGGCCATCGACGTCATGGCCGACCTGGTGGACAAGTACGGCTACGCCTCCTCCGGCGAGAGCTTCTCCATCGCCGACCCCAACGAGGTCTGGGTCATGGAGATGATCGGCAAGGGCGCCGAGAAGGGCGCCGTCTGGATCGCCGTCCGCATCCCCGACGAGGCCATCTCCGGCCACGCCAACGAGCCCCGCATACGCCAGGTCAACCTCAAGGATAAGAACAACGTGAAATATTCCAAGGACCTCATCCCGTTCGCCAAGCGTCGCGGCTACTTCAAGGGCAAGGACGCCGACTTCAGCTTCGCCGACGCCTTCGAGCACCACACCGTCAGCACCCGCCGCGGCTGCGACGCCCGCGTGTGGAGCTTCTTCCGCCGCTTCAACCCCGACACGGAGAAGTACTACGCCTGGTGCTCCGGCGAGAGCAACGAGCCCATGCCACTCTACGTAATCCCCGACCGCAAAGTATCCCTGCAGGACATGCAGGCCCGCATGCGCGACCATTTCGAGGACACTCCCTTCAACATGGTCTCCGATCCAGGCATGGGGCCCGACAGCGTCCCCTACCGCTGGCGACCGATGGAATACAAAGTCGACGGCAAGACCTACTGCATGGAGCGTGCCATCGCCACCCAGCAGACCGGCTGGCACTTCGTAAGCCAGAGCCGCGCCGACAAGCCCGACCCCGTGGGCGGCATCCTCTGGTTCGGCACCGACGACACCAACACCTCCGTCTACATGCCCTTCTATTGCTCCATGACCGAGATTCCCGAGCAGGTGAGCGAGAAGAACGGCGACCTGCTCACTTTCTCCCCCACCTCCAACTTCTGGATGACCAACTGGGTCGCCAACCAGGCCTATAACCGCTACGACCTCATGATTCCCGAAATCCGCAAGGTGCAGGAAGGCCTGGAGGATGGCTTCATCGCCGAACGCCCCGCCAAGGACGCCGAGCTCACCGCCCTCTACGAGGCCGGCGACATGGCAGGCCTGCAGAAGGCCGTCAACGCCGACGGCGCCGCCGTGGCCAAGAAGGCCACCGACTCCTACTCCGACCTGGCCAAGTACCTGCTCGTGCGCTACCTCGACGGCAACCGAAAGAAACTCAACCCCGACGGCACCTTCAAGCGCTCCGAGACCGGCATGCCCGTCAGCCCCGACTTCCCCGGCTACAACAAGGCATACTACGAGAACATCGTCCGCCAGACCGGCAACCACTTCCTGGTACCCGAAGAATAAAGAAATAAATTAATGAGATAACCCGGGAGCCGGGCTTCGGCAATGCGCCGACGGCCCGGCTCCTTTTATATCTGTATCAAAATGAAGACTTCAAGACATCTCCTTGTTTGCCTGCTGGCGCTGCTCCCGCTCGCGGCCACGGCACAGGGCAAATATCAGGACATCGCAGCCGGCTTGCAGCATGCCTTAGTGCTCAAGACCGACGGCACTCTGTGGGCCTTCGGGCTCAACAGCGAAGGTCAGCTTGGCGACGGCACCACCATCAGCCGCGACAAACCGGTCAAAGTCCTTGACAACGTCCGCCAAATCTCGGCGGGCGAGCGGATGAGCTATGCGCTGCGCAACGACGGCACTCTCTGGGCCTGGGGAGAGAATCAGAGCGGACAGCTCGGCGACGGCACCGAAACAAAACGTCTGCGTCCGGTTTGTGTTATGCGCGATGTGCGCAAAGTGGTGGCCGGAAACAACCATGTGGCAATCATAAAGACCGACGGCACGCTGTGGATGGCCGGAGATAACGCCTGGCTGCAGCTCGGCGACGGTACCGACGAGAACCGCTCCACGCCCGTCAGGGTGATGTCCGGCGTTGCCGACGTGGCGTGCGGAGGCCGTTTCACTCAGGTTTTGGGCAACGATGGCTCGCGATGGGGCTGCGGCGACAACCGCTACGGCCAGCTCGGAGACGGTTCGACCGATTATCCGGAATACATGACAAAGGTTCAGGATAACGGCGTGAAGAAAATCAGCACCGGCTGGGAGCATACCCTGATTTTAGGAAAGGATGGCATTTTGCGCGGCTGCGGCCTCAACCGCTTCGGACAGTTAGGCATGAACCAGAATGTGGAAACCATGACTTATCCGTCGCAGATTCTCACTAATGTGAAAGACGTATATGCCTTCGACTTCACTTCGTTTGCCATACTCAACAACGGCACTCTCTATGGCTGGGGCAATAACGACAAAGGCCAACTTGGCGACGGCACTACAGTCAGACAGCAATATCCTAAGAAACTCCGCAACAACATCAGAAAAGTAGCGGCCGGCGGCCACTTCACCATGTTCCTCACCACCACCGGCGACCTCATGCTCACCGGCACCATCAAGTAACAAAACATAATCATGAAAGCAAGAGCCCTCCTTCTCGCCCTGGCGCTGATGCTGCTGCCCGCAGTCACCTTTGCCCAAAGCAAGTACAGCGACATCGCCGCCGGGATGCAGCACGCCCTGGTACTCAAGGCCGACGGCACCCTGTGGGCCTTCGGACTCAACGAAAACGGACAGCTCGGCGACGGCACCACCGTCAGCCGCGACAAACCAGTCAAAGTCCTTGACAACGTCCGCCAAATCTCGGCCGGCGACTGCTCCAGCTACGCCGTCCGCAACGACGGCTCCCTATGGGCCTGGGGATGGAACAAGTGCGGCCAGCTCGGCGACGGCACCAAGACCGACCGCCTCCGGCCTGTCAAGATCATGGACAACGTGCGCAAAGTAGTTTCCTCCAGCAACATCCACTGCGCCGTGCTGAAAACCGACGGCACTCTGTGGATGATGGGCTGGAACTTCTGGGACCAGCTCGGCGACGGCACCGGCGAGGACCAGCCGCACCCCGTCCGCGTCATGACCGGCGTGGCCGACGTGTCGTGCGGCGGCCGCTTCACCCAGGCAATCGGCCGCGACGGCTCCCGCTGGTGCTGGGGCGACAACCGCTCCGGCGAACTCGGCAACGGCCTGCTCAACACCGGCGGCAACGAAGACTACGAATCCGGCAACTACTGGTACAATCCCCGCAAGGCCGAGACCTACGGCCCACGCACCATCT
Source organism: uncultured Porphyromonadaceae bacterium (assembly GCA_900541835.1). Lineage (GTDB taxonomy): Bacteria > Bacteroidota > Bacteroidia > Bacteroidales > Muribaculaceae > Lepagella. The sequence goes on along the minus strand of UQLL01000003.1, from coordinate 94,529 downwards.
CAGCCGGCTGGGAACACGTCCTGGCCGTCTATCCCGACGGCACCCTCCGAGTGTGGGGCGCCAACCACGACGGCCAGCTCGGCGACGGCAACCCCGGCATCGGCCACGAGCGCCTCACCCCCTACACCGTTCTGCGCGGCGTGCGCGACGCCATGGCCTGCGGCTTCACCTCTTTCGCCATACTCGACGACGGCTCCCTGTGGGGCTGGGGCCAGAACGACCACGGCCAGCTCGGCGACGGCACAACCGTCAGCCGCTCCCGACCCGTCCGCATCCGCTCCGGCGTACGCAAAGTCGCCGCCGGAGGCAAGTTCACCATGTTCCTCACCACCACCGGCGACCTCATGCTCACCGGCACCATCAAGTAACACAAAAAAACCGACGATATGAATATCAGACACATCCCCGCCTGCCTCCTGGCCATCGCCCTGCTCACGGGCTGCTCAAGCAACGCAGGCAAGGACGCTGCCGACACCGCCGCGCCCACCGACGCCACCACCGACACCGCAGCCGCCCAGGCTCCCGCCGACACCACAGCGCAGCAACCCGAAGCCCCGCACTACCTCTCCGACGACCTCCGCCAGTTCTCGCTGCTCGGCCCCGTCAAGAGCGTCTCCACCGAGACCAAGGGCAACTTTTACATCATCACCTGCCTGAACGAGAAACTCACCTTCACCCGCGAGGGCAAGCTCACCACCAAGTTCGGCGAGTACACCGACAACAAGCTCTCACACAACCCCGACGGCCTGGTGAGCGCCACCCACTGCCGCGAGAGCGACGGCACCGAATTCGACCTCAAGTTCACTAAATGGGACGCCGACGACCTGCCCGTCGCCGGCACCTATGCAGACGAGGGACCAGGCCTGGAGTCCAGCTATACCCTCACCCTCGCCTACGGCCGCAAGGACAGCCACGGCAACTGGCTCGACTGCAAGGTCACCTACAAGGGCAGCGACCGCGAGATCAACGACCAGGACGGATGGGACACCACCCCCTCCAGCGGCACCTTCACCATCGTCCGCAAGCTCACCTACTGGGACTGATACCTCCCCCATGCAAAAGAGGCTGTGTCAGATAAGAATCATGAGAACAATGAGAAGAGCCGAGAGACAAATGGATGAGGACTGGGCGCTTGAAGTATTCGACAAGGCTCCTTATGTCACGGTGAGTATGATTCGTCCGGATGGCATCCCTTACGGGCTGCCTCTGTCTGTTGTGCGAAAAGACAACCGCACCTTCTATTTCCATTGCGCGGCAGAGGGCGAAAAGATTGATTGCATCCGTAATAATCCTGTTGTGAGTCTGTCGGCAGTAAGCAGATGCACACCGAGATACGAGGAAGAAAAACAGAATTTCACCGAGTACTATCATTCAGCCATAGCGTTGGGACATGCTGAAACAGTTACCGATGATAATGAAAAAATCGAGGCACTGCGATTGATTTGCGAACGTTTCTTGCCAAAATTCATGGACCATTTTGAAGCTGCCATCGCCCGCAGTCTCAGCCGAACGACCGTTATTCGGATTATCCTTACAGAACCGGCAGTAGGCAAAATGAAAGGCTGATAAATACCCATGAAAACGCCGTCACACATATAAAATCCGGCTTCGTCCGAGACAGGAACCAGTAGCCCTGCTGTTGACGAAGCCGGTGTGAGGTCATAAAGAGGACACTATCCGATTAGCGATGCAATATCCTGCTCGACTGTAGTGATAGTGCCTATATCGAATTTTTCCTTGAGCACTTTGAGTATATCGGGGGTAAAGAAAGCAGGGAGAGTCGGACCGGTATGGATATTCTTCACGCCGAGAGCAAGCAGTGCAAGGAGCACGATAACGGCTTTCTGCTCGTACCACGCTATGTTATAGACAATCGGCAACTCGTTGATGTTTTTCAGACCAAGTGCATCACGCAAAGCTATGGCTATTCTTACGAGTGAATAAGAGTCGTTGCATTGCCCGGCATCGAGCACACGTGGCACACCCTCGATGTCGCCGAGCGGGAGCTTGTTGTAGCGGTATTTGGCACACCCGGCGGTGAGTATGACACAATCAGAAGGTAGTGCTTCCGCAAATTTGGTGTAATAACTGCGTGACGGGAAGCGACCGTCGCAACCGGCCATGACGACAAACTTACGGATCTTGCTCCGATGGATAAGGTCGAGTATTTTCGGGGCAAGCTCCATGACCTGATGATGTGCGAAACCACCCACAATCTGTCCGTGTTCGATTTCCTCGGGTGGTGCACACTTCTTCGCATGGGCTATAAGTTCGGAGAAATCCTTAGGATTGCCATCCCGTCCCTCCTCTATATGATGTGTTCCGGGCATACCTACAACACCTGTAGTATAGACGCGGTCGAGATACGTGCAGTTTTTGCGTGGCGGCACAATGCAATTGGAAGTGAAAAGGAATACACCGTTGAATTTTTCAAACTCATCGGTCTGTTTCCACCATGCGTTGCCATAGTTGCCCGCAAAATGAGGGTATTTCTTGAATGCCGGATAATACTGACCCGGAAGCATCTCGGAATGGGTATAGACATCGACGCCTTTCCCAGCTGTCTGCTCAAGCAATTCTTCAAGGTCTTTGAGGTCGTGTCCGCTGATAAGGATGCCCGGATTGTTGCGGACACCTATATCGACCTTAGTTATTTCGGGATTACCGTAGGTTCCGGTATTCGCGCGGTCAAGGAGTTCCATCGCCTTCACTCCTCCTTCGCCGACATTCAGCACGAGAGAAAACAGTTCATCGACACCGATATCCCGACGGGCTGTCTCGGCCAATGCATTCTCGATTATGGCATACACATCGTCATCCTCATAACCGAGATTGGCGGCATGGCGGGGGTATTCTGCCATACCTTTACAACCATAAATGGCAAGCTGTTTGAGTCCGCGTATATCCTCGTCGGGGTCTGCCAGCACTCCGGTGACGGGTCTGTATTTCTCGGCTTCATCGGGAGTGGCATAAAACTCTACGATCGGAAGGTCAGGCAACTCGACACCTTGCTTCTTGGCAGTGCCGGCGAGAAGATTCTTGATCTCGAAAGCGCGTCCGATGAAATCGTCAAGAGATGCGTCATCGAAATTCGCGTTGGTAATAGTTGTGAACAAGGCATCTATCACCAGATGGCTTGCCTCCCGCGACGGCTCGTTTTTCTCACGAAGGGCGCGGTTGATTGCCGCTACTCCGCGGACGCCATATAGCAATAAATCCATTCGGGCGGATGTCTCGGCGTGCTTGCCGCACACTCCGACCATTTCACATCCTTTGCCACGTGCCGTTTCCTGACACTGATAGCAGAACATTGCCGGTGTTTCCATAATCTTTAGTCGGGTTTGATTTTGACGAGCATTACTTTGGCATCGCTGAGGGCCTTGACAGAATGCGGCACACCGTTGCCCATGAGGAAGAAATCGTCTTTGTGAAGGTGGAGAGGCATGTCATTCATCATGAAATCGACATCGCCTTCAATCACATAAATCATCACTTCGGCAGGGGCAAGATGGCGTTCCAGTTCCTGACCGGCCTTGAATCCGAGAAGCACCACGCCTCCGTTATCGTTGCCGACTATCTGTTGAAATGCCACCTTTGAGTCGTTGTCGGCTATCTGTGCGGCGAGAGGAAATACCTCTCCGAATTTGTAGTTTGTATTTATCATAGTTATGCTGGTGTTTGTGGTTGTAATAACAAAACAACACACGTCTACTTATGGTTCAACTATAAGAGGAAATACAACCATGGAACGGCATCGGGTGTTAATATCATAATCCAAGTATAATCAATGATTCCAAAATCCATGACCATGACCGTAATCAAGACAAAAAGAGCATACGAAACGCCGGACGAAAGCGACGGCTACAGAATACTTGTTGATCGCCTTTGGCCACGCGGACTGACTCATGAGCGCCTTGACTGTCAGCTATGGGAAAAAGCTCTTGCACCATCGACACAACTCAGAGAATGGTTCCACGCCGTCAGCTCGAATCGGTGGGATGAATTCAAGACACGCTATGTCGCTGAACTGGAATCCAACCCTGAACTACCGGCGTTTATCGAACTCCTTAGAAAACATCCTGTGGTTACATTCGTATATGGCTCACGCGATGAAATTCACAATGAAGCCACAATCCTCCAACAGTTCTGCGAAACAAAACTCGCCTGATTCGGCGAGAAGAATCACCTCCGGTTTCTGACTGCGTACCGTGTGCAGATTACGATGCAGGTGAGCAGTTCGGCGGCTGGAATGGCAAGCCATAGTCCGCTGTCACCCATAAGCCGAGGCAACAGCAGGAAGCAGGGTACGAGGAAAACGATTCCACGCAGAAGTGTATATGCCATCGAAACGCCGGCCCTTTCTATGCTCTGGTAATAGCCGATGAAGGCGATGTTGACGGCAAAGAACATTGCGCATGTTGAAAACAGCGGAAGTCCGTTGGCGGCAAGATTATACGCCGCTTCGTCAGGCGACAGAAACATTTCCGTCACCCAAGGTGCGCCAAGCCACAGACACAGGGTGACAACAATTCCACAGACGATGGCGGTAAAAAGTGATATTCTCAACGTGCGGTTAACACGTCCGCCATCGTGCAGCCCATGGTTGAAACTGATGATGGGTTGAGCTGACTGCGCCACGGCGTTGCTGATTGAGAATACCAGCGGAAAGAGATAACATGCCACGGCGTAAGCCGCCACTCCGTTCTCACCGAGATATCTGATGAACATATAATTGCCGGTCATCATCATCACGCCCATGGCAAGTTCCGTGAGAAAGGTTGCAAAACCTATCTTCGTCATGTAGCCTGTGTTGCGCAGCGTGAGGAACATTGATGTCACCGACATCTTAAGGCGATAGAACCGCAGCTTGTCGTGAAACCAGCTGAAATACACCAGCACCATCATTCCTCCTGATGCACAGGCAATAGATGTGGCCAGTGCCGCACCCATCACTCCCCATTCCAAAGGGAATATCATGTACCAGTCAAGTCCGATATTCACCACTGCCGCCACAATCTGCACCAGCATCGCGAACTTTGGAGAACCGTCGAGGCGAATCAGCATCATGCCTACACATTCCATGTAGAGGAAGAGAAGACCCGGCACAAGCCATAGCAGGTAATCCAGAGCATTATCTTTCAGCGACTCGCTGCATCCGAGCAACTCAAGAAGACTATCGGGAAACACGAGGCTCAGCGTACATATCAGACCGATGATGACCAGCCCACAATGAACGCCTGAGTCATGATGATGCGGGCCGCCTTCACATTATTTTCGGCAAGACGGATACTCGCGACTACCGATGAACCGATGCCGAACATGAGTCCGATGCCGGTGGCAAACATAAATATCGGCGCTACAATATTTACGGCTGCTATGCCGTCGGCTCCGACACCGTGTCCGACAAATATTCCGTCAATCACTGTCAGCGCCGAATTGAATATCATCGCGATCAGCGTAGGGAAAAACATGGCGCGGAAGAGTACCCCGATTTTTCCGTTACCGAAGTTAAGTTTATCGCGTTGAAGATTCCTTTCCATATTTCAATTTCAAAGTGATAGGTTCCCGGATGCAAAGTTAGTACATTTTGGTGGCATCATTCCGGTCTGAAAATGTTTGGGCGCCCGATTTTGCGTGTCAATATGTCGTTGTCTGATTTTGTGGAGTCTTATCCCGAACTCGCGTCTTGAGTAAGATGGGGCGGTGGGCGGCACGGAGGCGGTCACGACGGGCGGCGGCCATCAGGGGGAGGGCGGAAGAGGGAATGTAGGTGTCGGCGAACTTGGAGAAGATGTAGTCGGCGCCCATCGGCGAGGGATGCGCGAGGTCGTCGGCGTAGAAGCGGTAGTCGCGCAGGTCGTCGGTCAGGATCTCGTAGGCGGGGAAGTAGGTGGCGTTCGGCAGCCGGGCGAGCTGTTCGCAGAGCAGCAGCAGGCGCGCCTTGGAGCGGGCGTTGCCGGCGAAACCGTCGGCAAGGTGCCGAACCGGACTGACGGTGAAGATGAATTTCAGTTGAGGGTTGAGCTGCAGGGACGCACATCCCGTGCGTCCGCCAGTCAGTCGGTCTATGATCGAGTACCAGACGGCGGTCATCTCCCGGATGGAACAGCAGCGGCGGCGGAAAGTGGCAGCAGGGAGCTTGTGGCAGTTGGACACGACGCGCCCGGTGTCGGCAAGCTCGTAGACCCAGGAGGTGCCGAAGGTGACCATCAGCACCTGCGCGGACGTCAGCGCCTCGCGCAGACGTGCCAGGGAGTCATACATGACCGACAACGCATCCTCCGGCTCGAGACGCGAGAATTTGGTCGAGAAATCGAGGCAGTATGCCATTCCTGTGACCGGATGCACACGCAGCTCCGGCCGGTAGTCAGGGTCGAGCGCATGCTCTATGGCCTGCGCTATCGACAGCGGGTTGTAGAGCACCCCGCAGGGGTTGACTTCGGCCTGCCAGCCCGTCTCCACGAGCCGGTGCCCGATGTTGTCGGCGAAGCAGGAGCCTAACGTCACCACTCCCCTGTCGTACTCCAGCTGGAACCCCGTTTCGGGCACCGCCGTGTATTCCGTGCGAAACTTCATAGTGTCCAATTATAGGCTCTGTTCCTCAAAAAATATTAACGTCAGGGTCGCAGATGTGCCTGGAATTCAGCCTTGCGGCCGAAGGAGCATAGCGAGCTATGTGACTGAGGCAAAAGGCTGAAGCACAGGTGCAGCTGCGAGACAAAGCCAATACCTTTTCTGATGTTGACATTATGAACCGGATCATATTTTACATTTCTTAATAATTGGGCATTTGACCGGTGTCTTTTCGGTAAATTTCGCCGAGTTTCATCGGTCACGATGCTCGCATCGCTCCCTCTTCAACTCGCGAAATTTCCGCGAAAATCCACCGCCCTGACGTAATATTTTTTAAGGAACAGAGCCTATAACAACAGACAACTCGGCCCGGTGCGCGATTTACTTTACCACATATCGAGGTCGATGGAGGTGACCTTGAACTCGGTGCGGCGGTTGATCTGGTCGGCAGCAGCTTGGTCCTCCTCCGAAAGGGTGGCGATGAACTCCTCGTTGAGGACGGTCCCCTCCGGGAACTGCGGGAACTGGCTGTTGATGCGCTTGGTGACGGTCTTGGGTACGGACTTTCCGTAGCCTTTCCAGGTGAGGCGCTCCTGGGGGATGCCGGCGGCGGTGAGGTAGTCGATGACAGCCTTGGCTCGGCGGTCGCTCAGCCCTTCGTTGTAGGCCACCGAGCCGTGGCGGTCGGTGTGCGAACCCATCTCGATGGAGACGTTAGGGTTGTCGCGCAACATGGCCACCATCTCGTCGAGCGCCGCCTTCGACTCGGGCCGCAAGGTGGCCTTGTCGAAGTCGTAGAAGATGTTCTCCACGACCTGAGGCTTGTTGATGTTGGCCAATACGAAGTCCACGCCGTACTCGGCGTCGGCCTCGGTGGTGTCGGTCTCGAACTCCTGTTTCTGGTTGAGGTATCCCTTGGCGCCGGCCTTCATGACGTACTTGACGCCTCGCTGGAGGTTGAAGCGGAAGGAGCCGTCGTCGCGGGCCACCTCCTTCTGGTTGGAGCCGTCGTCGCCGACGATGCGTATGATGGCGTTGGGCACCGGCTCGTCGTCGCGGTCCACCACGACACCGGTGATGGTAATCTTTAGGTCGGGGAGCTCGAAGGAGTAGATATGGTCGCGGCCGGAGCCGTCGCCCCGGTTGGAGCTGAAGAAGCCCGTCTCGCCGGGGCCGAAAGTGATGCCGAAGTCGTCGCCTGCGGAGTTGATTGGCAGACCCATGTTGGCCACGCTCCAGCGCTGGCCGCTGGAGTCGAGCCAGGCCTTGAACAGGTCAAGGCCGCCGAAGCCGGGGTGGCCGTCGGAGGCGAAGTAGAGCACGGAGTCGGTTCGGGCGTATGGAAACATCTCGTCGCCCGGGGTGTTGATCTCGGGGCCCATGTTCTCCAGGGTGCCACGGCGCTCGTCGATGCCGACGCGCCAGATGTCCTTGCCGCCGTAGCCGCCGGGCATGTCGGAAGAGAAATAGAGGAACTTGCCGTCGGGCGAGACGGCCGGGTGGCCCATGGCGGAGATAGTGTCGCCTGTGATCTCGAACTTCTGCGGGGCGCTCCAGGAGGCGTCGGAGCGGCGCGAGGTGTAGATCTCGACGGTGGTGTTGGCCGTCTCGGAGCGGATGGCGCGGGTCAGGTACATGGTCTGGCCGTCGGGCGAGAAGGAGACGATGCCCTCGTCCATCTCGGTGTTGAGCTCGCCGCCGGCCGGCTCGGGGCGCTTCCACTTACCCTGCTCGTCCTTGCGGGCCACCCACACGTCGCCTTTCTTCATGCCGGTAATCTCGGACTTGTGCTCGCCGGACACCTTCTCGTTGGTGGTGGTGAAGTAGAGCTGGTCGAAGTTCTTGTCCAGGTACATGGGGGCGAAGTCGGAGCGGCGCGAGTTGAAGAGCTTCGCGGGGCGCACGATGTATCGTGTCTTGGGACGCTGGCGGCTTGCGATGGCCAGTCGGCAGCCGTCAACGCCCTCCTGGGCCAGGACGTCGCCGGGGTGCCATTCCATATATGTGACGTAGGCGTCGATGGCTGGCTGATAGCGGCCTGCTGCCTGCTGCGAGCGGCCGAGCCAGTAGTAGACCATCGAGTCGGGATACTCGTAGCGAATGGCGTTCTGGTACGACGCGGCGGCGCGCTCGGCCTGGTTGAGGCGGCGATAGCAGGTGCCCATCTGGTAGGCCACCTGGCCGCGCAGCGGACGCTCGTCGCGCTTGGTGAGCTTGTTGTAGACCTTGCGGTAGGTCTGCGCGGCGTTGTAGTACTCGCCGCGCTCGAACTGCTCGTTGGCCACCGACAGTTTGCTCGGCTTGCAACCGGCTAAAAATATGATGCACAGCAGCGCCACGATGACGCCGCTGACGTAAGGCTTTACTTGTCTCATATATAGGATAACGCAGTTCGTCGGCTATTCTTATACAAAAGTGAACGTGCGGGCCGTTAATCAGACATGAAAGAGACAATGCGCTTTCTGCGCGAGCTGAAGCGAAACAACAACCGTGAGTGGTTCGCGGCCAGCCGCAACCACTACGAGCATGCGCTGGAGACACGCTCGGCCCTGGTGGCGCGGCTCATCGGGGCCGTGGCGCAGGTGGACCCGTCGGCGGGGTGCCTGACAGAGCGCGACTGCACCTACCGCATCTACCGCGACACCCGCTTCTCCACCGACAAGACGCCCTACAAGACCCATATGGGCATCTTCATCAATCCCCCTTACGGCAAAAAATCCCCCCTGGGCGGCTACTACTTCCACTTCGAGCCGGGGAAATTCTTCTTCGCGGCCGGAAATGTCTGCCATCCGCCGAAGGTGCTGGCCGCCATACGCCGCAGCATCGTCGACAACGTGGAGGAGTACGACGAGCTTATGCGCGACCATGAATTCCGCTCCGTCTTCCCGACCGTGGGCGATAACCTGCTCAAGACCGCTCCCAAGGGCGTGGACCGCGACTGGGAGTTCGTGGAATACGTGCGTCCCCGCGACTTCGTGGCCTGCACAGCCGAAGATACTCGCCTGCCCGCCTGGCACAGCGACGACGACGCCCTGCACCGCATGCTCGTGCAGGCCCGCCGCTTCAACCGGTTCATCAACTATGCCGTGGAGGAAGCCTTAGGCTCCGATTACGGTGACTGACAATAACGTCTGTTTCATAATAAAGGACTTGCAAGGGCGTTTTATAAACATGAGAATGACATTTGTGGTGCCTCCCGAACCGGGGAAGGAAGTAGCCGCTGAACGGTCGGCAGGCTGTACCAGGATTGTTTACCCCATGCCCAACATATATGAACTCATCGCTGCCGCATGCCTCGAAGATAAAGGTCATAAGGTGAAGCTGGTGGATTTTGTGGCGGAGAAGGGGGATGCCGACGCCGTGGAACGTTTCCTGAGGACTGACAACTCGTCGGCATATCTGGTATGGAGCGTGAACCTGAGCCGCAATGCCGATTTCGCCTTTCGCGACATGGCGCTTCGCCTGCGCCCGGAGGCAAAGATCATCTTCATGGGTCCCGGAGCTACATTCTTCCCTGAGCTGTACCTCACCGACAACAGGGTGACAATAGTTCGCGGCGAACCGGAAGCCACGCTTATGGAACTGGCGGAATACCTGGAAAAGGATAAGGATTTTTCCAATCTGCAAGGGCTTATATTGCTTGACTCTGACGGTGCCATCAAAAGAAATCCGGCACGACCGCTGATTCAGGACATCGATACCCTGCCTTTCCCGGCACGTCATCTACTCAAGGGACGCAGCTACCACAATCCAAAGCTGAAACTGAGTCCCTACACCACCATGGTCACCTCGCGCAACTGCCCGTATCAGTGCATATATTGTGTACCGAGTTCGCTGACATTCGCCAGAGAGCTGGACTACCGCGCCGACCATGGCCGTAAGCCCCCCATCACTATGCGTTCCCCGGAGAACGTGGCCAAGGAGATAGATATGCTCTCCGCCGAAGGCTACAAGGCCATAGGGTTCGTGGACGACAATTTCATCTGGGACCTGGAGCGCACCTCCGCCCTCTGCGAACCCCTGCGCCGCCACGGAATAAAATGGGGTTGCCAGGCAAGGGTGGATGCCATCACCGAACCGATAGCAAAGCTCCTCGGAGAGTCAGGGTGCACATACATAGACCTCGGCATAGAATCGTTTGAGGACGAGATTCTCAAGTTCATAAAGAAGGGCATTACCAGCGAACAGATTTACCGCGCCATAGACCTCTTGCAGAAGTACAAGGTGCCGGTAAAGCTGAATATCCTCATCGGCACATCACCTTTAGAGACGAAGGAAACACTGAGACGCACCCTTCGCAAAGCCATGAAGCTGAATGTAGACCAGGTCATGTTCAACATTGTGTCGCCTTTCCCCGGCACGGAATTCTACAAAATGGCACACGAGAACGGATGGATAAAGGGGGGTGAGTACTCTCCCACCAATGTGCAGAAAGAATCAATCCTAAGCTATCCGCATCTCTCTGCCGAAGATATGGAGAAAGCGCTCTATCGCTTCAACCTGCGATATTTCTTAAGTCCGAGAGTGGTGCTGAAACACCTTCGCCGCTTCAAGAACGCCTCGGAGTTCATGTATGCCTTGAAAGCGCTTCGCACCAAACTTTTCTGGCAATGACAACGATATCGGTGGTGATACTGTGCTGGAACTCGGAAAAGCGCCTGGAACGCCTTTTCCCCTCTCTTCGCGAGACTATTGCACCTTACAACGCCGAAGTAATTCTTGTAGACAACGGTTCTGAACAGGAAGTAGAGCCATTCGCAGGAGAATACGGACTGCCCGGACTGAAAGTGTTACGCCTGAGACGCAACCGAGGCGTGGCCTACGGACGTAACCGCGGCATAGAGGCCGCAAAGGGGGAGTATGTCTGGATTCTCGACGATGACACGGAAGTCAATCCTTCAGCTCTCGCCACCATGCTTACGCACATGAAGCAAAATCCCAAATGCGGAGTGTGCGGCTGCCGGCTCACGGACGCCGACGGCATTATCCAAGAGAGCTACAAGCCATTCCCGGGATTAGGCGTGAAATTACGTAACATATTGCGAATAAAGAGTAAATCGCCATATCTTGCAGAATTGGCAGAAAGCGACATCATACACCCGGTATATCTCATTGGCGCATGCCAGCTAATTCGACATGAAGTGATTCTTAAGACCGGACTTCTTGACGAATGCATCTTCTACGGTCCGGAAGACGCCGACTTCTGTCTCCGTGTAGTAAAGGCCGGATATACCGTGGATTACCTAACCTCTGCCACCATCATTCACCATTGGCGCCGCCTAACGACTACTTCGCCCTTTTCCACCATGGGGCGCAAGCACATCAAAGCCCTATTCCACTTCTGGCATCGCCACAAACGTTTTTTCTGACCAAGCAACGAGGTTAAGGAACGCCATAAACCGAAATGGTTTTCGGGAGGGGCGTTTGAGGTTACGGGAATTTTTCACTAACTTTGTCCCAAATTTTTTCGCCATGGAGAAAAAGCTCACATTCAACGGCCTCAACTTCGTCCCGTACCTGACGGAAGCCCGGATCCTGGAGCAGGTCGAGCGCGTCGCCAGGGAAATACAGCGCGACTACGCCGGCCAGCGCCCGCTGTTCATCGCCGTGCTCAACGGCGCCTTCATATTCGCCGCCGACCTGCTACGCGCCGCCGGCATGAACCACGCCGACATCAGCTTCGTGCGCTACTCCTCCTACGAGGGTACGCAGTCCACCGGCAACGTCAAGCAGATCGTGGGCCTGACCGAGCCCGTCGAGGGCCGAGACATAGTCATCATCGAGGACATCGTCGACACCGGCTACACCGCCCAGAAGATGATCGCCGACCTCAAGAAGATGAATCCCGCCTCCATCCGCTTCGCCACCCTGCTGCACAAGAAGGAGAGCGCCAAGGTGGACTTCACCCCCGACTACGCCGCCTTCACCATCCCGTCCAAGTTCATCATCGGCTACGGCCTCGACCTGGACGGCAAGGCCCGCAACCTGCGCGACATCTACATCCTCGAAGAGGACGCGTAACCCGGAACCACGGCAACGACGACGCAGCCCCGCACCGGGGTCGCGACGCCCGCAGTGCGGCCGAACAATTCCGCCCCCGCAACCTTTGTATTAGTAAACGGATTGATCTTTCGGGTCCTCCGACCCACTTGATTTTGTGATACTATGCTGAACCTCGTGTTATTCGGCGCCCCCGGCAGCGGCAAAGGCACCCAGAGTGCAAAAATAATCGACGAATACGGGCTGCACCACATCAGCACCGGCGATGTGCTGCGCGACCACATAGCCCGCAACACCCCCTACGGCAAGACCGCCAACGAGTACATTTCCAAGGGCAACCTCATCCCCGACGAGCTGATGATGCAGATTCTGGAGGAGGAGCTCGACAAGCACATCGCGGCCGGCGCCGGAGGCGTGGTCTTCGACGGCTTCCCGCGCACCATCCCGCAGGCCGACGCCCTGCAGGAGCTGCTGCGCCGCAAGGGCACCGACCTGCACGCCGTCGTGGGCCTCGACGTCCCCGAGGCGGACCTGACCGAGCGCCTGCTCAAGCGAGGACTGGAGAGCGGCCGCTCCGACGACAACGCCGAGACCATAGCCCGCCGCCTCAAGGTATACCACTCCCAGACCGAGCCCCTGCGCCAGTACTACCAGAACCTCGGCAAGTTCATACCCGTCAACGGCAAGGGTGTGGTCGACGACATCTTCCGCGACATCGAGCAGGGCATCGAGTCCATGACCGGCGTCAAGACCCGCCACGCCCGCCCGCACCACTCCCATCGCGTATAAGGAAATGGCAGAAACGGCAGCGCCCCACGTCAGACTCTGGCCCGAGGCGAGCGCCCTGCTCCGCCTCGGCGCCCCCATACTCCTGACCCAGGTCGGCGTCATCGTCGTCAGCTTCGCCGACACCATGATGGTGGGCGCCTACAGCACCGAGGCCCTCGCCGCCGCCGCCTTCGTCAACAACTTCTTCATGGTGCCCATGGTCATGCTCATGGGCTTCGCCGCCGGCCTCACACCCATCATCGGCTCCCTCTACACGCGTAAGCGGAACGTCGAGGTCGGCCGCACGCTCCGCGCCGGGCTCAAGCTCAACACCCTCATGGCCCTGCTGCTGGTGGCCGTCATGGGCGTGCTCTACTTCTTCCTCGACCGCATGGGGCAGCCCGCCGAGCTACTCCCCTACATCCGGCCCTACTACCTGATAGTGATGGCGTCCATGCTGCCGGCACCCTTCTTCAACGCCTGCCAGCAGGCTGCCAACGCCGTCACCAACACCTCCATGCCGATGTGGATAATCCTTGGAGCCAACGCCCTGAACATCTTCGGCAACTGGCTGCTGATCTACGGCCACTGGGGGCTGCCCGAAATGGGACTGAACGGCGCCGGACTAAGCACCTTCACCGCCCGCCTGGCCGCCACGCTCGTCATACTCCGGGTAGTGCGCCACACCCGCCGCTACCGGCCCTACGCGCAAGGCCTGCGCCGACGCGGGTCAAGAGCGCTCAACTGGCGCATCATGTCAACCTCGCTGCCAGTGATGCTGCAGAATGGCGCCGAAGTGCTGATCTGGGCCTTCGGGGCGGTCGTGTGCGGCTGGTACGGCAAGATAGAGCTGGCCGCCTACCAGATCACCAACACCATGTCGCAGCTGGGCTTCATGGCCTACCTCAGCTTCGGCATAGCTTTGAGCATACGCGTGGCCAACAAAATGGGCCTGCGCGATTACCCCGGCATCCACCTCAGCACACGGGTGGGCGTGAGTCTCAACCTCTGCCTGGCAGTGGTGGCAAGCCTTATCTTCTACTTCTTCTCACGGCAACTGCTCGGTGCCTTCACCCCCGACGGCGCAGTGGTGGCCGTGGCGCTGACGCTTATTCTGCCGCTGATAGCCTATCAGCTCTTCGATGCCGTACAGGTGACGTTCAGCAACGCCGTACGCGGCACCGGCATAGTGTGGCCGCTGCTGACCGTTTCCGTTCTATCATACCTGATAGTGGGTGTTCCGGCCATGCTCGGCCTGGCCCGCTGGGCCGGGCTGCAGTGCGTGGGCGTCTACTGGAGCTTCGTCATCATGCTGATGGTGGCCTTCGCCGCATACCTCCACTACTTCCGCGCCATCATGCGGCGCAGCGAGCGCAACCGTTGAGATTAGCTCGCGCATCTGTTCAGAAGGGACGGCCGACCATGCGGAGATCGCCGTCGCGGGTTATCCATGCGGAAATGGCGTAACCACAGGAAACGGAGCTGACATTGTCGTCGATTTGTATGGGCCGCAGGGTGCCGGTGGTGGTGCCGTTGCCGAGCTGGCCGTAGTTGTTCCAGCCCCAGGCCCAAAGCGTGCCATCCTTGCGGACGGCCATGGCATGGCGGTAACCCGAGGAGAAGTCGGTCACTCCGCTCATTATCTTGTAGGCATCGGAGGGATCGTAGCGGCTCTCGGTGGTACCGTCGCCCAATTCGCCGCTACCGTTATAACCCCATGTCCATAATGTGCCGTCACGGCGAAGGGCCATATAGGGCCCGTAGCATGATGCCTTGACTACGCCCTCCATGATTTTGCGCGGGCTCTTCAGCCCGGGGCTCAACTGATACAGCGACCCGTCCTGACACACCACAAAGGCAGTTCCGGCACCACCCGTCACATCCTTCGCTCCGGACATAATCCTGACCGGCGTATAATGGTCGGTAGTAGTGCCGTCGCCGAGCTGGCCGTGCGAATTGTTACCCCATGCCCAAAGCCAGCCGTCGCGGTCTACGGCAAAGGATTGCTGGTCGCCCACGCAGGCCGACATCACATTATCCATAATCTTCTTCGGGGTGCTGTGTTCATCCCTGGTGCCGTCGCCCAGGGAGCCATAGTCATTCTCGCCCCATGTCCACAGAGTGCCGTCAGCCTTGAGTGCCATAGACTTGTTATCCTGGGCTGAAATCTGCACCACATTGTCCATTATCTTCACTGGCGTCTTCTGCCAGTTCTCGGTGCCGTCGCCGAGCTGGCCGTAGGAGTTGCGGCCGAAGGCCCACAGCGTACCGTCGGTCTTGAGGACGAGAGCATGGTTGTCGCCCAAGGCCACGGCTTTCTTGTCGCCGGCGCGGAGAAGAGAAGGAGAAAGGAGAAGGAGAGAGAGGGAAAGACAGGTGAGAAATTTTTTCATGTCGTTAATTACATAGTAACGTGCCGGACCCGAACGGGAACAGGCACATCAGTATTTGGAGAACATGGTGCCGACCACTTTAAGGTCGCCGCTGTCAGTAATCCACATAGCCCACCAATAGCCCTTCGAGACCGAGACATCGCGTATGCCGTCCGCCACACGGACAGGAGAGTAGACATAGTCGTTATAGACATTGCTCCCGAGCAGTCCGTCGCAGTTCGAGCCCCAGCCCAGCAGGGTGCCGTCGGTGAGAATGGCCATGCTTGTGGTATATCCGGCAGCCGCTGTACGCACGCCGGATGTACGTATCCTGACAGGGCGCATTCTGTCGTTGTCGGTGCCGTCGCCTGTCTGTCCGTTTCCGCCGAAGCCCCAGCACCACAGTGAGCCGTCGGTGCCGACAGCCACGGAGCAATCGCCACCCTGCGAGGCTGAACGCATGCCGGAGGCTAAACGAACCGGGCGCAGTCTGTTTATACGGGAGCCGTCGCCAAGGTAGCCGTCGCGGTTATATCCCCAGCCCCAGAGCGTGCCGTCGGTTCCGACAGCCAAGATACGGCTGCTTCCGCAGGAAACGTCCCTGATGCCTGACATCAGCACATGCGGATTGGGATTGTTGGCAGTGGTGCCGTCGCCGAGTTTGCCGTTCTTGTTATTACCCCACACCCACAGTGAGCCATCCTGACCGATAGCCATGGAAACGCCGCCTGCAGCAGCTACATACTTCATGCCGGTCATGATTTTCTTAGGCGTGTAACGATTCTGAAAAGTCCCGTCGCCGAGCTGTCCGCTCTTGTTGGAACCCCACGACCATACGGAGCCGTCGTTGCAGAGAGCGAGAGAGTGAGAGCCGCCGGCAGCCATCTGCCTGACGTTGTTCATAACCTTGACCGGTGTGGTGCGCGTGGTAGTGGTACCGTCGCCGAGCTGACCGCGTTCATTCTTGCCGAAGGCCCACAGTGAGCCGTCAGTCTTGAGTACGAGACCGAAGTCCCATCCGGCCGCGCAGGCTTTCTTGTCACCGGCCCGGGCGACAGGCGCCAGCAGCACGAGCAGAAATAGGAGACATATGATGCGGATATTCTTCATTATGGAGGGTACGTTAGTTGCTACAATGTTGTTGAAATATCGCTTGCAGGGACGCACCAAGGTGCGTCTGCTTCGAGCCGTGGTTTTCGGACGCACCAGGGTGCGTCCCTACAAGCGTTAGATGATGCATCTCTGAGCGGGGGCTATATTTAGAAGGGTTCGCCAACCATGCGGAGCTCGCCGTCGGTGGTGATCCAGAGGGAAATCATGTATCCGCAGGCCACGGACCGGACGCCGTCGTCAACCTTTACGGGGATGTGGCTGTCGGACTTTGTGCCGTTGCCGAGCTGGCCGTACTCGTTCCAGCCCCAGGCCCACAGGGAGCCGTCGGTCTTGATGGCCATGGCGTGACGGTTGTCGGCGCAGATGTCGCTGACGCCGCTCATGATCTGACGGGCTTCGGAGGGGTCGTATCGATATTCGGTAGTGCCGTCGCCGAGCTGGCCGTTGCGATTGGTTCCCCACGTCAACAGAGTGCCGTCATTGCGGAGCACCATGTTGATGTTGTTCTGGGTCGAGGCTTTCCTGACGCCGTCCATCAGCTTCCTGGGCTGCGCGATGCCAGGAGCCATGAGCCACAGGGAGCCGTCCCGGCATACGACCAGAGTCTCGTCGCCGCCACCCGACACGTGGCTGACACCCGACATCACTTTGGTGGGCCGCAGGCAGTCGCCATGCGTGCCGGTGCATATCTGGCCGTGGGAGTTGTTGCCCCACGCCCACAGGTTGCCGTTGCGGTCTATGGCCATGGAATGCTGACCGCCGACCTGCACGTACTTGATGTTGTCGAGGATTTTCACGGGCACCTTGCTGTTGACCTTCTTGGTGCCGAGGCCGAGGTTGCCGTAACGGTCCTCGCCCCAGGCCCACAGGGAGCCGTCCTGCTTGACGGCCATGGAGGTGTTATCGCAGGCGGAGACTTGCACCACGCCGTCCATGATTTTCACGGGCGTCTTCTGCCAGTCGGTGGTGCCGTCACCGAGCTGGCCGTCGGTGTTGCGGCCGAAGGCCCACAGGGAGCCGTCGGTCTTGAGGACGAGGGCATGGCCGGAGCCTACGGCCACGGCTTTCTTGTCGCCGGCGCGAAGCATCAGGGGTGCCAGCAGGGCGAGAAGCAAAAGTATTGCAGATTGTTTCATATAAGCTAAGTGAGTTCTAAAAATTAGTTTATACTTGTTTGTGAGAATTTTCAAAATCAGGGTTATGTAATTTTTCTTATTTATTTCTCCTTAAATGGCTTGCCAACCATGCGCAGCTCGCCGTCGCGTGTAATCCAGGCGGACAGATCGACACCACAGGCCACGGCACGCACATTATCTTCAATCTTTACGGGTGTAAAATGGTCGTTGGTGGTGCCGTCGCCAAGCTGACCGACCTCATTACTGCCCCATGCCCATAATGAGCCGTCGTTGCGCACGGCCATGCCATGGTACAGGCCGGAGGAAATGTCGGTTACATCCGTCATAATCCTTAATGCCTGCTCATGGGAATAACGCTTGTCAGTGGTACCGTCGCCCAGTTCACCGTGGGAATTAAGCCCCCATGTCCACAGGCTGCCGTCGCGACGCAGTGCAAGATTGGGGCCATTGCAGGAAACCTTGACTACGTTATCCATGATTTTGCGGGGATTGCGGTAGTCGTACATGATTTTATACAGCGACCCGTCCTCGCATACAATCAGTGCGTCACCGGGCGTTGTGACGGACACATCCCTCACACCCGACATAACCTTGACCGGAGAGAGGAAATCCACCTGGTCCTCGTTGTCATAACCATTCCAGCAAGTGCCCCAGGCCCAAAGACCGCCATTGCGGTCAATGGCATAGGCATGTAGCCATCCTGCGGCAGCCTTCCGCACATTGTCCATTATCTTCACCGGGGAGTGGCGTTCGGTTTTTGTGCCGTCGCCCAAAGAGGCGAAATCATTCTCGCCCCAGGCCCAAAGGGAACCGTCGGATTTGACCGCCATGGATACACAACCTTGTGCCGAAATCTGAACCACATTGTTGAGAATGTTCACCGGCTCAAAGCGGTCGGTCGTGGTGCCGTCGCCAAGCTGTCCGTTTCCATTTCTGCCGAAAGTCCATAGAGAGCCATCCTGCTTAAGCACAAGGGCATGCCAGTTTCCCACCGCCACATCCTTCTTGTCGCCGGCGCGGAGCATCAGGGGCGACAGCAGGGCGAGGAGCAAAAGTATTGCCGATTGTTTCATATACGATTTGTTGATTTGAGAAATGAGGGTTATTCTTCTCATAAGGGTTTGCCGACCATGCGGAGCTCGCCGTCCGCCGTAATCCAGGCGGAAACGGTAAAGCCGCAGGAGACCGAGCGCACATTGCCTTCAATCCTGACGGGCCGAAGGCGGTCGGTGGTGGTGCCGTCGCCGAGCTGGCTGTACCGATTTCCACCCCAGGCCCACAGGGAGCCATCCTCGCAGACTGCCATGGAGTGCTGTCTGCCGTTGGAAATATCTTTCACGCCGCTCATAACCTGCACCGCCTCATTCGGAGAATATCTCCCGTTATTGGTGCCGTCGCCAAGCTGCCCGCTCGTATTCTTCCCCCACATCCACAGGGTGCCGTCATTGCGGAGCACCATTTTGGAACCGAAGCAAGACACCTTGCGCACGCCATCCATTATCTTCTTCGGAGCAGAGGGCTTGAAATAGATTCCCGTCTCATAGAGGGAGCCATCCTCGCACAGAATCAGAGCCGCACCGTCGCCACCCGATACCTCTTTGACACCCGTCATAATCTTTACCGGGGTAAGACGGTCAATGGTGGTGCCGTCGCCGAGCTGACTGTCCTCATTCTCACCCCAGCCCCATAAGACGCCGTTGCGGTCTACGGCAAACGACTGACGGGTGCCCACACAGGCCATCCGCACATTATCCATGACTTTTACCGGCGAAAAACGGGCCTCATTACTTCCGTCGCCGAGAGTGCCGTAATCGTTGGCACCCCATGCCCAGAGAGTGCCGTCGGATTTTACCGCCATAGACTTATCATCCTGAGCGGAAATCTGCACCACGTCATCCATGATTTTCACCGGATTCCCGCACCGCTGATAGGTACCGTCGCCAATCTGACCGTGAGAATTGCGCCCGAAGGCCCATAGCGAGCCATCCTGACGAAGCACCAGGACATGGTTGTTCCCCACCGCCACATCCTTCTTGTCGCCGGCACGGAGCATCAGGGGTGCCAGCAGGGCGAGGAGCAAAAGTATTGCCGATTGTTTCATATACGATGATTCTGAATTTTTTGATTTGAGAAGTGAGGATTATTCTTCGCGTAAAGGTTTGCCGACTACGCGGAGGTTGCCGTCGCGGGTTATCCATACGGAAATGAGATTGCCGCAGGAGACCGAAAGCACGTTGTCATCGACCTTGACGGGCGCGAGGCGATTGGTCGTGGTACCGTCGCCAAGCTGGCCCCAGTTGTTCTGGCCCCAGGCCCACAGGGTCCCGTCGTTGCGCACAGCCATGCCGGAGCATCCGGCTGCGGAAATATCGCTTACATCGCTGAGAATCTGTCGGGCATCCTCCGCATCGCTGTTGATTCCGGTATCGCCTGTGCCAAGCTGGCCGTAAGTGTTGCTCGCCCCCCAGGTCCACACGGTGCCGTCGTCGCGAAGCACCATATAGAAGCCTGGACAGCAGGCCTTGCGCACCCCGTCCATAATCTTTTTCGGCTGCTTCAGACCCGGTCCGAGTTCATACAGCGAGCCGTCCTGAGCCACCACCAGGGCACTGCTCTAGCCGCCGGACACATCCCTGACGCCGCTCATCACCTTGACGGGACTCAGGCGCTGTGTCGTGGTGCCGTCGCCCAACTGGCCGAAGTCATTATCGCCCCATGCCCACAGATTGCCGTCGCGGTCGATGGCGAATGACTGGTAACGGCCCGCACGTGCCAGGCGCACATTATCCATGATTTTCACCGGCTGCCGCACACCTGTATAGCAGGTGGAGCCGTTTCCGAGCTGGCCTTCGTCGTTCTGCCCCCAGGCCCAGAGCGAGCCGTCGGCCCTGACGGCCATCGAGGTCTCGTTCTGAGCCGAAATCTGAACCACGTCGTCCATAATCTTTATCGGTTCGGGAGAGCTGTCGACATCGCCTCCGACACCGAGCGCGCCCGAGAAGTTGCGGCCGAAGCTCCACAGGGTGCCGTCCTGCTTGAGCACAAGCGCATGGAAGCTGCCGGCGGCCACGGCCTTCTTGTCGCCGCCGCGGAGCAGGGCGGGACATAGGAGGGCGAGAAGAAGAAACAGAATGTATGTGCGGGTAGTTGTCATGTGTTTTGACGTAATTAATTTAGTCGCTTGTTATTTTGCCTGTTACTTTGAGTTCGCCTGCCGGGGTAATCCAAAGGGAGATTTCATTGCCGGCGACGAAGTCTCCGACCTTGGCGGCTATGCGCACCGGGCGAAGCTGTTCGTCGCGGTTTCCGATGCCAAGTTCGCCAAAGCCGTTGATCCCCCAGCCCCAGAGGCTGCCGTCGCTGCGCCTGACAAGCGAGTAGTCCTTTCCGGCGCAGGCTTCGTCCACGCCGTCCATGATTTTCACGGGCGTATTATGCCAGTCCCAGTCGGTGGTGCCGTTGCCAAGCTGGCCCACATCGTTACTGCCCCAGGCCATCAGCCTCCCGTCGGCCATCACCGCGAGGATATGTGAGTAGCCGGCCGAGACCTGCCTGACGCCGTCCAGCATCTTGACAGGCGACCACAGTAAGCCTTTTCCGCTGACGTCGTCTCCCCAAACCCACAGAGAACCGTCGGTCTTTACTGCGGCGATCCATTTGAAACCTGCCGAGGCCTGCCTCACACCTGTCATCACGCGGACGGGCACATTGCGGTCGACGTCGGAGCCGTCGCCGAGCTGGCCCCAGCCGTTCCAGCCCCAGGCCCAAAGAGTGCCGTCGTTGCCCACGGCCAGGGCGTGAAAGTCTCCGGCATCGATGCTGCTGATGCCGTCCATGATTTTTTTAGGCCGCAGGCGGCGCGTGTTGGTGCCGTCGCCGAGCTGACCCTTGTCGTTGTCGCCCCAGGTCCACAAGGTGCCGTCTTCGAGCAGCGCCATGGAGAAGTATAACCCGGCGGACATCTGCCTGACGTGGTCAAGCACCTTGACCGACTGGCTGCGGAACTGTGCAGTGCCGTCGCCGAGCTGGCCCTTACCGTTGTCACCGAAAGCCCACAGGGAGCCGTCGGTCTTGAGGACGAGGACATGGAAGTCGCCCGCAGCGACGGCCTTCTCGTCGCCGGCGCGGAGCAGGGCGGGACATAGGAGGGTGAGAAGAAGAATCAGAATGTATGTGCGGGTAATTGTCATGTGCTTTGACGTAATTAATAGTCGCTTGTTATGTTGCCTGTTACTTTGAGATCGCCTACCGGGGTAATCCAAAGGGAGATTTCATTGCCGGCGGCGAAGTCTCCGACCTTGTCGGCTATGCGCACCGGGCGAAGCTGTTCGTCGAGGTTTCCGATGCCAAGTTGGCCATCGCCGTTGAACCCCCATCCCCAGAGGCTGCCGTCGTTGCGCCTTACAAGCGAGTGGCCACCTCCGGCGCAGGCTTTGTCCACGCCGTCCATGATTTTCACGAACGTATTATGCCAGTCCTCGTCGGTGGTGCCGTTGCCAAGCTGGCCCACATCGTTGCTGCCCCAGGCCATCAGCCTCCCGTCGGCCATCACCGCGAGGATATGATCTTGGCCGACCGAGACCTGCCTGACGCCGTCCAGCATCTTGACAGGCGACTGACGCCGGGTCGTCAGGGCGTCGCCTTCGTCTGTATATCCGCTGACGTAGTCTCCCCAGACCCACAGCGAACCGTCGGTCTTTACTGCGGCGGTCCATTCGTCGCCGGCCGAGGCCTGCCTCACGCCTGTCATCACGCGGACGGGCACATTGCTGCGGTCGGAGACGGAGCCGTCACCGAGCTGGCCTCCATCGTTCTTGCCCCAGACCCAAAGAGTGCCGTCGTTGCCCACGGCCAAGGCGTGAAAGCGCCCGGCATCGATGCTGCTGATGCCGTCCATGATTTTTTGAGGCCGCAGGCGGCGCGTGTTGGTGCCGTCGCCGAGCTCGCCGTAGCCGTTGGCACCCCAAGTCCACAAGGTACCGTCTTCGAGCAGCGCCATGGAGAAGCCGCCCCCGGCGGACATTTGCCTTACGTGGTCAAGCACCTTGACCGGCCGGCTGCGGAACTGTGTAGTGCCGTCGCCGAGCTGGCCGCAGTAGTTGTCGCCGAAAGCCCACAGGGAACCGTCCTGCTTGAGCACCAGGCAGAACTGGAAGCCTGCGGCCACGGCCTTCTTGTCGCCGGCGCGGAGAAGCGAGGGGGCGGCGAAAACGAGAAGCGCAAGCATGAGAAGATGCAGGTAGTGGTTCTTTTTCATCTTAGTGCGATATTTGTTGCAAATATACGCATTTTTTGTCAGTGCGGGCAAGCCGAGAAAGAGTTTATGGACGAACCCTGCGGGTAATTTGGTGAGCCATAGGGGTTTATGTACGGGCCAATCGGTGGCAAAGCGACAAAGAGCGTTTTTGCAAGTCACTGACAGACAATAACTTGCATAAATTGTTAACATTTAAACATATTTAATAGATGATTTAACCGGCGATTGAAAAAATTTTTGTTACTTTGCACATTAATTCTTATAGCTCTTTTGCTTATGGGAAAAATCATGGCAATAGCCAACCAGAAAGGTGGGGTGGGCAAGACCACGACGGCCTTCAACCTCGGCTCGTGCATGGCCCAGTCCGGGGTCAGGGTTCTGCTCATTGACGCCGACCCGCAGGCCAACGCCACGTCGGGCCTGGGTGTGGACCCCCGCGCCGTCAAGGCCGGCATCTACGAGTGCCTGGTCGACGGATTCCCGGTGGCCGAGGCCATCCAGCCCACGTGCGTGGAAGGCCTCGACCTGCTCAGCGCCTCCATCGACCTGGTGGGCGCCGAGATGGAGCTGGTCAACCGCCCACACCGCGAGCGTGTGCTGGCCGGCATGGTAGAATCGGTTCGCGACCGCTATGACTATGTGCTCATCGACTGCAGCCCGTCGCTGGGCTTCATCACCATCAACGCCCTGACGGCCGCCGACTCCGTGCTCATCCCCGTGCAGGCCGAGTACTTCGCCCTGGAGGGCATCACCCAGCTGCTCAACACCATCCGCATCATCAAGAGCCGCCTCAAGCCGGCCCTGGAGATCGAGGGCTTCCTGCTGACGATGTACGACGCCCGCCTGCGGCTGGCCAACAGCATCTACGAGGAGCTCAAGAGCCACTTCGGCGACATGGTGTTCAACACCGTCATCCCCCGCAACATCAAGCTCAGCGAGAGCCCCAGCCACGGCCTGCCGGTGATACTCTACGACCCCGACTCGCGCGGCGCCATCGCCTACCAGACCCTCGCCGCCGAGCTGCTCGACAAGCACCGCCGCGCCCAAACCGTTAAGACCACCGACCGATGACACAGAAAAGAAGCGCCCTGGGACGCGGCCTCGACTCGATGTTCCCCGCCCGCGAGATACAGACGGAGGGCTCCACGGCCATCAACGAGATCCGGGTGGCCGACATACAGCCCAACCCGGACCAGCCGCGCACCATCTTCGACCAGGAGGCCCTGGAGGAGCTGTCGGCCTCGATCGGCGAGCTGGGCATCATCCAGCCGCTGTCGCTGCGCCTGCTGCCCGACGGCACATACCAGATCATAGCGGGCGAACGGCGCTGGCGCGCCGCCCGCATGGCCGGCCTGCAGACGGTGCCTGCATACGTGCGCACGGCCTCCGACGCCGAGCTCACCGAGATGGCCCTGATAGAAAACATACAGCGCGAGGACCTCAACGCCATCGAGGTGGCCCTGGCGCTGCGCAAGCTCATCGACACCTACTCGCTGACGCAGGAGCGCCTGGCCGAACGCCTGGGCAAGAAGCGAGCCACCATCGCCAACCACCTGCGCCTGCTGCGCCTGCCGGCCGAGATACAGCTCGGCCTGCGCGACCGCCGCATAGACATGGGCCACGCCCGCGCCCTGCTCGGCGTAGACGACCCCAAGGTGCAACTCCGCCTATACAACATGATACTGCGCGAGGGCGCCTCGGTGCGCCAGGTCGAGGAGATGGCCCGCCGCAGCCGCGAGCAGAAAGCCGAGTGCGGAGGGCCGAGCGCCGAGAGACCCAAGGCGGCAGCCAGGCCCCAGGCCGACTACGACGCCTTCCGCCGCGAACTCTCGGCAGTCTTCCCCGTGAACGTCAAATTCGCCCGCCGCGACGACGGCCGAGGCTCCATAACACTCCGCTTCGACAACGACGACGAGCTCCAGCAGCTCGTGGCCCTGTTCGACAAACTCCGCCGATGACCAGCCACACAAGGCATAACAACCCCGTCGACCTGCCCACGCGGCTGCTATGCGCACTGCTGTGCGTGCTGCTGACCGCCCCCTGGGGCCGGCTGCCCGCCAGCGCCGCCGCACAGACTCCCGAAGAGCATACCGACACCATAATCGACGCCCGCTTGCTCGTGCCCGTCAGCATGAGCCCGGGCGAGGGCCTGGAACCGGTCGACACGCTCGTCACCACCGAAGGCGACTCCATCCTCAACGTGGTCGTGGCCAAGGACTCCCCCTACGGCATGGACGGCGAGCGCATCTTCAACCCCAGTCCCTCGCGTGCCACCTGGCTCTCGGCTCTCTTTCCCGGCCTGGGACAGGTCTACAACCGCCGATACTGGAAGCTGCCGATCATCATCGGCGGCTTCATGGGCCTCGGATACGCCACCAACTGGAACAACAACCAGTACCAGGACTACTCCCAGGGATACCGCGACCTGCTCGACAACGACCCCAACACGAACTCGTACATGAACTTCTTCCCGCCGACCACCTCGGAGGGAGACCTCGACAAGTCGTGGCTGCAGCAGACGCTCAAGAGCCGCAAGGACTACTACCGCCGCAACCGCGACCTGTGCATAATCTGCATCGTGGGCCTCTACCTGCTCTGCATGGTCGACTCCTACGTCGACGCCTCCATGGCCCACTTCGACCTCTCCCCGGACCTGTCGCTGGACGTCCAGCCTGCCATCTACGTCGAGCCCTCGGCAGGGAAACCCGCAATCGGCCTCAACTGGGCCATAAACTTCTGAACCGACTCACCTCAAAAAACCGAACCGCATGAAACGCCTCCATAGACGCCTGCTCACGATTGCCGCTGCCGCCCTGCTGCTGCCCGGCATCGCCCCGGCTGCCCCCAGGCAGAAGACGGTCGTGGACATCTCCCGCACCATCAGCGACGAGTCCATCATCTTCCCCGAATCATTCGAGACCAACACCCAGAAACTCCTCGAAGGCTGGTACATGAAGAACTACACGGCCACCGACGACCGCTACTCCAAGCTGCCGGACGTGCCCGTGAGCGACGAAGTGCTCATCAAGCGCCTTCAGGCCATCCCGGCCGTAGTCGAGCTTCCCTACAACCCCATCGTGCGCAAGTACATAGAGCGCTACACCAAGGGGGGCCGCGCCCAGGTGGCCGCCATGCTCGGCCTGAGCAACTACTATATGCCCATCTTCGAGCAGGCGCTCGAGCAGGAGGGCCTGCCGCTGGAGCTCAAGTACCTGCCCATCATCGAGAGCGCCCTCGACCCCAACGCCGTATCGCGCTCCGGAGCCGCCGGCCTGTGGCAGTTCATCCTCTCCGCCGCCAAGGGCCTCGGCCTGGAGGTCAACTCCCTCGTGGACGAGCGCCGCGACCCCTACCTCTCATCCTCCACCGCCGCCCGATTCCTCAAGGACCTCTACGCCACCTACGGCGACTGGAGCCTCGTCATCGCCGCCTACAACTGCGGCCCCGGCACCGTCAACAAGGCCATCCGCCGCGCCGGCGGAGACCCCAGGAGCCATAACTTCTGGACAATATACAACTACCTGCCCGCCGAGACACGCGGCTACGTGCCCGCCTTCATCGCCGCCACGTACGTCATGAACTACTACCGCGACCACAACATCTCGCCGGTGCTTGCCACCAAGCCGCTCGTAACCGACACCGTGGGCGTGACGCAGCGAGTGCATTTCGACCAGATCTCGCACGTGCTCAACATCCCCGTCGAGGAGCTGCGAGTGCTCAACCCGCAGTTCCGCAAGGACATCATACCGGGCCGTCCCGACGCCCCCTACTTCCTCATCCTCCCCTCGCAGCAGATCCACGCCTACATCCTCAGCGAGGGAGACATCCTGGCCTACAACGCGGACCAGTACAAGCGCATGGAGACGGCCACCACAGGTGCCCAGTCCACCGACGACGCCATAGTGCCGCCGACGGCCGAGGAGACCGCCTTCGAGCAGGACCTGGCGCAGGTGCAGTCGGCCACGCCTGCCTCCGCCCCCCAGGGCTCCAGGACCATCATCCACAAGGTGCAGCCGCAGGAGAGCATCGCCAGCATAGCCGCCCGCTACAACGTGCAGCCGGAGCAAATCAAGGAATGGAACTCCTTGCGCCGCAACAGCATCCGCACCGGACAGCAGCTGCGCATCATCACCGGCGGCCAGCCCGTAGTGGCCCAGAACACCAAGCCGGCGGCCAGTCAGCCGCAGGAGGGCGTGGCCCAGGGCCGCAGCCGTCATGCCCAGCCCGAGGCCGCACAGCCCGTAGCCCGGCAGACCCCCGCACCTAAGGCAGCTAAGGCATCGCAACAGACCGCCCATGCAGAGCCCGCCCCCACGGCCCGTCGCGCCAAGGGCAAGAAGACCGCCGAGGAGCAGACCGCCCAGCGCACCGGCAAGAAGGGCAAGAAGAACAAGGAGCGCGCCAGGAAGACGCCGCCCAAACCCACCAGCGTGAACGTCCGCAACGGCGATTCCCTGGAGCGCATCGCCAAGCGCGAAGGCACCACCGTGGAGGCCCTCAAGAAGGCCAACAACCTCTCCGGCGACAATCCCGTGATCCAGCCGGGTCAGAAGCTGAAGATGCCCAAAAACGCCAAGGGCGCCAAGGCCGAACCGGCCTCCGCCAAGAAATCAAAGAAAGGCAAGAAGGGCGCCGACGCCACCCCCTCCAAGAAATCAAAGAAGGGCAAGAAGAAGCGCTAATCCGCCTCCGCCCATACCCTTTACCGCGCCGGACCGACGAGCACCCAGCTCCCGCTCCGGCGCTTTTTTGCATGGTTCCCTGCCCTGCCAGTCCTGTGAGAGGCAGGAATAAAAAATATGTCCATCCGCATTTGCGCCACTATGCGAATCTGCGGACAACCGGCAATCAAAAAGGGGCCGCGCAAAGCATGCGCAGCCCCCGTCAATCAGGTTTATCGAAGTAATTGTTATGAAGTTTCCTCTGTGGAGGCCAGGCGGTCCTTCTCTGTGCGCGACAGGCGTATGCGGCGCAGCAGCAGCATCATGCCCACGTACAGGGCTATGTCGACCACCAGCACGTAGGTGATGTTGATGTACTCGGCCAGCATGCAGTCGACCACAATGAAGAACACCGATATGAGCAGTATCAGCATCATGGTCTGGCGGTGTGGCAGACCTGCGGCCATCATGGCGTGATGCAGGTGACGTCGGTCGGGCATGAAGGGGTTGTGGCGCAGGCTCAGCCGCACGATGAACACGCGCACCACGTCGAAGCATGGCACCAGCAGCGGCGCGAAGGCCAGCACGAACCGGTTGATGTTGGGGAAGGGGCCGACCGTGACCGGCAGGTGCAGGGCGCGGAAGGCCAGGCACGTCAGGATGAACCCGAGCGTGAGGCTGCCGGTATCGCCCATGAAGATCTTCTTGTACTTGGCGGCGTCGCCGAACACATTATAATAAAAGAACGAGAGCACCACTCCCATGGTGGCCAGGGCTATCATGGCGCAGTCGTAGACACCGTGTATGTAGAAGATGGCGGCGAAGAATCCAAGGGCTATCGCCGACAGGCCGGAGGCGAGACCGTCGATGCCGTCGATTAGGTTGACGGCGTTGATTATCAGCACCACGGTCATGATGGTCATGAGCCAGGTGACCCCGCAAGGCAGGGCATAAAGGCCGAAGAGGCCACCGAAGTTGTCGACACCCAGTCCGCCGGCCAGCAGCATCACCGCGCAGAAGACTTGCACGACGAACTTGGTGCGGTAGCGGACGCCCACCAGGTCGTCGCCCAGGCCCACTATGTATAGCATGAGCAGGGCGCAACCGCTGTAGAGCAGCGGCTGCGGATCGCGCAGGAAGACGTTGGGAAGGGCTTCGTAGCCGAGCGAGAGGTTGACGGCTATACTGAGCATCACCGAGAAGATGATGACGGGCACGAAAGCCATACCTCCCAGGCGTGGCACGTGCCCCTTATGGATCTTGCGGCCGCCGACTTCGTCGAAGAGGTTCTTGCTGAAGGCCACGTGGAGTATGCGAGGTATCAGCAAGCCTGTCGCCAGCAGGCAGACCAGGAAGATCGCCGCAGAGTTTGACATCCAGTATTCGTAAAAGAACCTTTCCATAATTCAGCTTTAAAGGCACAGCTTACCCGCCCCGGCCGTGCCGGAGATATGCACTCCGCATGTCGGGCGCGTGTAGGCGACCGTCAGCGGGCGACGGGAAGAGGTGTGGAATTTCCTCATGTCTGCGCTTGCTTTCTTCTTTACTTTATGGCTTTTTATTCGCTTCCTGTAGTAAAAACGGGGATCCCCGAGGCCACAGTGGCAGGATGGCGTGGACAAAGAACTCACCTTGCGAATAAAATGCCCGTTCCCTAATTCTATTATTTCGCAAAGGTAGCACTTTTTTCCGACACCATCGCAATCCGCTTCGGTCCTATTCACTTTTTTTATACTTTCGTTGGTTGAGAGTTGAGAGTTACACATCGAAGACGTGCTCTCTCAGCCATAAACACCTCAACTCTCAACTTTTTTCACTAATTTTGCAAAATATTTGGGACGATGTGCCCCGAAAGTTGTTGTGGTGTATATATAATGTGCATTGCAATGACTATGAAAGATAACGACAATAACGAAATGAAGACATTCGCCGAGCTGGGCGTGGAGCCTAAGCTGCTGCAAGCGATACAGGAGATGGGCTTCGAGCTGCCCATGCCCATCCAGGAGATGGTGATACCGCATCTGCTCAACAAGGAGGGCGATGTGGTGGGCCTGGCACAGACGGGCACAGGCAAGACGGCCGCCTTCGGTCTGCCGGTGCTTCAGCGCATCGACGTGGACCGCGAAGTGCCGCAGGCACTCATCATCGCCCCCACCCGCGAGCTCTGCCTCCAGATAGCCGGCGACCTGGCCGACTTCGCAAAGTACATCGAGGGCCTCCGCATACTCCCCGTCTACGGCGGCTCCAGCATCGAGAGCCAGATCAAGGCCCTCCGCCGCGGAGTGCAGGTCATCGTCGCCACCCCCGGCCGTCTCATCGACCTCATCAACCGCAAGGTCGTAGACCTCCACGACGTCCATACCGTGATTCTCGACGAGGCCGACGAGATGCTCAACATGGGCTTCCTCGACGACATCAAGGAAATCCTGACGCACGTGCCAGTGGAGCGCAAGATGCTCATGTTCTCGGCCACCATGCCCAAGGAAATCGCCGAAATCGCCAAAAACTTCATGCACGACCCAGTGGAGTTCGTGGCCGGACAGCGCAACGAGGGCGCCAAGAACGTGCGACACATCTATTATATGGTCAAGGCGCACGACAAGTACCTGGCCCTCAAGCGCGTGGCCGACAACAACCCGGACATATACGGCATCATCTTCTGCCGCACCCGCAAGGAGACGCAGGAGGTGGCCGACAAGCTCATCGCCGACGGCTACAACGCCGACTGTCTGCACGGAGACCTCAGCCAGGCCCAGCGCGACATGGCCATGCGCAAGTTCCGCGACCACGTCACCCAGCTGCTGGTGGCCACCGACGTCGCCGCACGCGGCCTGGACGTCGACGACCTCACGCACGTCATCAACTACGGCCTGCCCGAGGACACCGCCGTCTACACCCACCGCTCGGGGCGCACCGGACGCGCCGGCAAGACGGGCGTCAGCGTCGCCATCATACACTCCCGCGAGAAGGGCCGCCTCCGCGAGATCGAGAAGAAGATCGGCAAGGAGTTCGAGTACCGCAAGGTGCCCACACCCGAACACATCATCGAGAAGCAGCTCTACAACCTGGCCGACCGCCTGGAGCGCGTCGAAGTCAACGAGTCCGAGATCGCCAAGTACCTGCCCGGCGTCAGCAAAAAGCTCGAATGGCTCAGCGGCGAGGACCTGCTCAAACGCCTTCTCTCGCGGGAGTTCAACCGCCTGCTTGCCTACTACCAGAATATGCCCGACATCGACCTCAACGCCAACGATAAGGGCGAAAAAGGAGACAAGAAAGCCAAGCGCGATCGCGACGACCGCTCCGCCGAGCGCGGCATGGAGCGCATCTACGTCAATGTCGGCAAGCGCCAGGGCTTCTACCCCGGCAACCTCATGGAGATTGTCAACTCCAACGTCGAAGGCTCCAAGCCCGACATCGGCCGCATAGACCTGCTGCCCGATTACACCCTCTTCGACGTGCGCCAGGCCGACGCCCGCCGCGTCATCGGCGCACTCAAGGGCGCCGACTTCTTCGGACACCGCCTGTACGCCGAGCAGGCACAGGCCGACAAGGACTACGGCCCGCGCACGGCCAAGGGCGGACAGGGCAAGATGGGACCCAAGCCACTCAAGGGAAAGAAGAAGAAAGAGAAGAAAGAATTCAAGCCAAAGGCCGAAGTCCTGCTCGGAGCCCCCGAGAAGAAGAAGAAAAAGAAAGAGAAGAAAGCCGCCAAGGAGCCAAAATACAACGGCAACTACGACATTTTCATCAAGAAGAAGAAATGAGACTCCCCTCCATAGCTCTCAGCCTCGTGGCGTTGCTGCTGGTGGCCATCGTGTCGGGGGCGGCTGGCGCACAGGTCCCGACAGAGCCGGTCGACACCGTAGTCGCCGCAGACACCGTGGCCGAAGAGGTATCGGCCGTCGATTTCGACGGCGCCATGGCCTTCGACGACGCCACTCCGGCCGTATCGCTCGACTCCCTGCGCAGCCTCTACCCTGGCCTGCCCGCCGCCGTGGCCTTCGCGGCCCTGCCCGACTCCGTCATGCCCCTGCTGCCACAGTCCGTGCGCCTCGACATGCTCGACTACGCCAAGGAGGGACAGCATAAGGTCCTCGCCAATGCCCTGCGCGGCAACTCATGGCTCGACTCGCTCGGCACCAACCTGGTGCAGGTGCGCCTCACCGGCGTCAGCAACGTCCAGGTGGGCGTCTACCACGGAGGCAAGGGCATCGTGGCCATGAACTACTCCATCACCCCCCAGGATGCCGCCGCCGACTCCCAGCTCCTGTTCTATACCGACGCCATGCAACCCGTGCCCGTAGGCAAAGTCTTCCGCGTCCCCGGCTCCGAGGACCTGCTGAACGTGCCCAAGGGCGCCAAGGTCAAGGCAAAAGAGATAGCCGCCGCCATTCCATTCCCCACCGTCCGTTACATCCTCGACCCCGCCGCCGGCACAATCACCGCCATCCCGACGGTGCAGGCCGCCATGACCCTCGAGGACTTCGATACCATAAAACCATACCTGCGCCCCGCCATCACCTACCGCTGGAACGGCAAGCGCTTCGAAAAAGAAAAAGACAGTTGAGAGCTGAGAGACACTTGCCAACCCGTGGCTTCACCATCTCTCGGCCCTCAGCCCTCAGCTAAACGCTCAACACCATGTCCGATAAAGTCCGCGTACGCTTCGCTCCCTCACCCACGGGCCCGCTCCACATCGGCGGCGTCCGCACCGCTCTCTACAACTACCTCTTCGCCCGCCACTTCGGCGGCCAGATGATCCTGCGCATCGAAGACACCGACAGCCGCCGCTTCGTGCCCGGCGCCGAACAGTACATCATCGAGGCCATGGACTGGCTCGGCATCCGCTTCGACGAGGGCGTGGCCAACGGCGGCCCGCACGCGCCCTACCGCCAGAGCGAACGCCGCGACATCTACCGCAAATACGCCACGCAGCTCATAGACGACGGCCGCGCCTACATAGCCTTCGACACCCCCGAGGAGCTCGACGCCGCCCGCGCCGCAACCCCCAACTTCCAATACGACGCCTCCACGCGCATGGGCATGACCAACTCCCTGACCCTCAGCGAAGAGGAAGTCCGCGAGCGCATCGGTCGCGGCGACCAGTACGTGGTCCGCATCAAGATAGAGCCCGGCCAGGACGTCGTGGTCGACGACCTGGTGCGCGGCAAGGTGACCATCAACTCCTCCATTCTCGACGACAAGGTGCTTTACAAGAGCGCCGACGACCTGCCCACCTACCACCTGGCCAACATCGTCGACGACCATCTCATGGAAGTCACGCACGTAATCCGCGGCGAGGAATGGCTCCCTTCCGCCCCTCTGCACGTGCTCCTCTACCGTGCCCTCGGCTGGGAGGACACCATGCCCCGCTTCGCCCACCTGCCCCTGCTGCTCAAGCCCGTCGGCAACGGCAAGCTCTCCAAGCGCGACGGCGACAAGCTCGGCTTCCCCGTCTTCCCCCTCGAGTGGACCGACCCCAAGAGCGGAGAGAAATCCTCCGGATACCGCGAGCAGGGATACCTCCCCGAAGCCGTCGTCAACTTCCTCGCCCTGCTGGGCTGGAACCCCGGCGACGACTCCGAGCTCATGACCATGGACGAGCTCACCGACAAGTTCTCGCTGGAGCACTGCTCCAAGGCCGGCGCCAAGTTCGACTACAAGAAAGGCGTCTGGTTCAACCACGAATACCTCATGCGCAAGCCCAACGTCGAGCTGGCCGAGCTATTCGTCCCCCAGCTGCGCGAGCATGGCGTGGAGGCCGACCCCGAATACGTCGCCAAGGCCATGAGCCTGGTCAAGGGTCGTGCAAGCCTGCTTCCCGACCTGTGGAAAGAGGCCGACTTCTTCTTCGTCGCACCCTCCGAGTATGCCCCCAAGGACGTGAAAAAACGCTGGAAAGAGGGCATGGCCGACATCATGGAGGAACTGCTGACGGTGCTCGAGGGCATCGACGACATGACCTCCGCCAACGCCGAAAAGATCGTGCTCGACTGGATAGCCGAGAAGGGCTATCACCTGGGCAACGTCATGAACGCCTTCCGCCTCTGCGTGGTGGGCGCCTGCCGCGGCCCGCACATGTTCGACATCACCGAAATCATGCCCCGCGCCGAGGTGGCCGCGCGTGTACGACGCGCCATCGACGCCCTGGGACGATGAGCATCGGCCACCACATATCGCGCGCCTGGACCTCCGCGCTCTACAACTCCGGCATACGCCTCTACCGAGGCTGCGTCGACCTGGCCGCCACCCGCCCAGGCAAGGCCCGGCTCATGCACCGCGGGCACCGGCACGTCTGGCAATACCTTGACGACCACATCGAGAAGGGTGCACGCTACGTGTGGGTGCACACCTCCTCGCTCGGCGAGTTCGAACAGGGACGACCCCTGATGGAACGCATCCGGCGCGAACGACCCGACCTCAGGATTCTGCTCACTTTCTTCTCCCCCTCCGGCTACGAGGTGCGGCAGAACTGGCCCGGCGCCGATGCCGTCTGCTACCTGCCGTTCGACCTGCCAGGCTTCGCCGAGCGCTTCCTCGACAAGGTAAAGCCTGTGGCCGCAATCTTCGTCAAGTACGAGTTCTGGCGCAATTACCTGCTCGGCCTCGAGCGGCGTGGCGTGCCCACCTTCCTGGTCTCCGGCATCTTCCGCCCCGGACAGGTATTCTTCCGTCGCGGCGGCGAATGGTACCGCCGCCTGCTCCACTGCTTCACCCGCCTGATGGTGCAGGACGAGAACAGCCGCCGACTCCTCGCCGGCATCGGCGTCGACAAAGTGAGCGTGTGCGGCGACACCCGCTTCGACCGCGTCACCGACATCCTCAACGCCCGGCGCCCGGTGCCCATCCTCGAACGCTTCACCGCCGGAGAGGAGACCGTATTCATCGCCGGCAGCTCCTGGCCTGCCGACGAGGCCGTCTACTTCCCCTGGCTGAAAGAGCACCCCGAGGTGAAAGCCATCATCGCGCCCCACGAATACGACTCCGAGCGTGTGCATCGCCTGCTCGACGCCTTCCCCGGACAGACCGTCAGCTGGACCCAGGCCAAGCTCTCCGAAAAGGCCCTCGACGGCAAGAGGGTGCTGATCATGGACTGCTTCGGGCTGCTGTCGGCGGCCTACCGCTACGGCGACATCGCCTACGTGGGGGGCGGCTTCGGCGCCGGCATACACAACATCAACGAAGCGGCCGTCTTCGGCATGCCCGTCCTCTTCGGCCCCAACCACGCAAAGTTCATCGAGGCCCGCGACCTCCTGAACTGCGGGGGCGCCTTCACCGTCACCTCCCCTGCCGACTTCTCCCGCCTCGCCACCCCCCTCCTCGAAGAAGCACCCCGCTCAACCGCCGGAGGCGCCTCTGCCGCCTACATCCGCTCCAAGCTCGGAGCCACCGACCGCTGCTTCTCCCTCATCGCCCCATCCCTCCCCGACCTCCGAATAGGCCCCTGAAAGAACTGTGGGGGAAAGATATATGGACGATGAGAGGGAGGTGAGAAGCCGGGTCATGAGGGCGATAAGGGGGAAGAATACGCGTCCGGAACTGGTGGTGAGGAAGTTTCTATTCGAGTGCGGGTTCAGGTATAGGGTGCAAGACGGGCGGCTGCCGGGGAAGCCGGATATCGTGCTTAAGCGGTATCGAACGGTGGTGATGGTCAACGGCTGCTTCTGGCACGGGCACGTGGGGTGTGCGGCCGGACGGCTGCCGAAGTCGAACATAAGGTTCTGGGAAGAGAAGATACGGAGGAACAGGGAGCGGGACGAACGGGTTAGAAAGGAACTGGAGGCTGCGGGGTGGCGCGTGTTCACGGTCTGGGAATGTGACCTGCGCAATAATGAGCGGCGTCTGCTGGTGTTGGGACGGCTGGCGGCGGAGATATGCGGGGCGTGGCCGAAGCCAAAGCAGCAAGAACAAGGGTATGGCACCCAGGAAGAACCGACGCAGATGGCAGCCGAACCGGAAGCGGAATATTGAGCGTCAGATAGGTTTCCCGGCCTTAATATATCAACCTTTAACTCAACCCCGCACATAGAGTATTGTGGCATATAGGCATGAAATAGGGAGGCCCGGCATCACTGTCGGGCCTCTCGGTGTTGGAATATCAAAAATTGGGAATCGTGTGTCGCCGTTGTCAGCGTCAGCTGATTAGTCGGTGCGCGGTGTCGACGGTTTAGTCGATTTCTTCGTCAGCCTCGTAGCCGCCCATCTCGCGGATGGCGTTCTTGAGCATGACGTACTGCTTGAAGAGGTGGTTTACGGGCACCTCGTCGACGGTGTAGTCGTGCTGCGGGCTCTTGAGGAAGAAGCTGAGGAAGCGCTGTGTGCCCCAGCGTCCGGCACGTGCGGCCAGGTCGCTCAGCAGGACGAGGTCGAGGCAGAGGGGGGCGGCCAGGATGGAGTCGCGGCAGAGGAAGTTGATCTTGATCTGCATGGGGTAGTTCATCCAGCCGAAGATGTCGATGTTGTCCCAGCCTTCCTTGTTGTCGTTGCGGGGCGGGTAATAGTTGATGCGTACCTTGTGGTAGTATCCGTCGTGGTCGTTGCCTTCGCCGCCGCAGTTGACGCCGTAGAGGTCGGGCTGCTCGTCGGCCACGAGGATGGACTCGAGGGTTGAGAGCTTGGAGACTTCCTTGGTGCGGAAGTTGGCGGGTTCGTCGAGCACGAGGCCGTCACGGTTGCCGAGGATGTTGGTTGAGAACCAGCCGTTGAGGCCGAGGCAGCGTGTGCCGATGATGGGAGCGAAGCCGGACTTAACCAGTGTCTGGCCGGTCTTGAAGTCCTTGCCGGCGATGGGGAGCTTTGTCTGCTCGGCAAGTTCCCACATGGCGGGGATGTCGACGGTGGTATTGGGAGCGCCCATGATGAAGGGTGCACCTTCCTTGAGTGCGGCGTAGGCGTAGCACATGGAGGGTGCGATGTGCTCCTTGTCGTCGGCACGCATTGCCTTCTCGAGGGCCTCGAGGGTGTAATGCACGTCCTTGTCAACGGGTACGTACACTTCGGTGGAGGCGGCCCAGAGGACTACGACGCGCTCAACACCGGTGCGGGCCTTGAAGGCGCGGATGTCTTCGCGGATCTGCTCTGTCATGTCCCAGCGGTCGGCGGCCTTCTTGATGTTGTCGCCGTCGAGGCGCTTGGCGTAGTTGTGGTCGAAGGCTGCGGGCAGGGCCACGATCTGCTCGAGTTCGTCGCGGACGGGCTCGATGTCCTTCTCCTTGAGGACCTGGGCGTTCATGGCCGCCTGGTATGCGTTGACGGGATATACGTCCCATGCGCCGAAGATGATGTCGTTGAGGTCGGCCAGGGGGACGATGTCTTTATAGTGGAGATACTTCTTGTCGTTGCCGCGGCCCACGCGGATTTTGTCGTACTGGGTCATGGAGCCTACGGGCTTAGCCAGACCTTTGCGGGCCATGAGGACGCCGGTCATGAAGGTGGAGGTGACGGCTCCGAGGCCGACGACCATCACGCCGAGCTTTCCATTGGGTTTGGTTGCTTTCTGTGCCATTGTGGTATTGCAGTGTTTTGTCTTTTTCGTTTCTTGTTTCCGCATAGCGGTAAATGCTTAAGCGGTGGGCGTTTTCGCCGCGGAGGAGAGAATGGGCGAAATCACCTGCGGGCGCCGGTGGCAGGGGTATGGCTGCCGTGGCACAAGGGAGAGAGCCGCTTGGCGGAAATTCGCGTCAAAGGTATAACGAAAGTTTGAGAGCACAAAATGATTTTAAGGAAAAGTCACAGCCTCATTCGTTAAATATAGTGAATCAAGGCATAATTTAGTGAATAAATATTAATATATTAATTTATTACCCTATTTTAGTTAAAACTATTTAATAAAACCCTTGGGGTCAAAAAGAACATTCTGAGGGGTGTGGAGAGGAGGGAGGGCATGAGGCGGCAGGACGCAGGAGGGCGCCTATATGGAAGCCGATGGAGCGGGACGATGGGCCGGATCAGGCACTTTCGAGAAAGGCGAGGGCGTCACCAAGGGAATGGATGATGTTGGGGTGGAGCTGGGCATCCTCGGCCTCGGTCCATCCTTTGCCCTTGAGCCAGAGGACCTGGCAGCCGATGCTCTCTGCCGGCACGATGTCCTTGCGGTAACTGTCGCCGATGACCAGCACGTGCTCGGGCGCGAGGCCGAGGGCCTGGCAGCCGAGGCGGAAGATCTGCGGGTCGGGCTTGCGAACACCAACCACGGCGCTCTCTATCACCTTATTGAAATAGGTGTCGAGGTTGAAGTCTTTCAGCACGGCCTCTACATTGCCGTAGAAGTTGCTGACAAGCACGAGGGGGAGGCGAGCGGCGATCTTCTCGAGGACAGGACGGGCGGCCTCGATGCTCTGGCGGGCGGCGGCGTAGCAGATGTCGGCGATGCGGGCGGCGTAGCTGTCGACGTCCTGCGGGGCGAAGCCGCCGTGCTCGGCGAGCCACTGCAGCTCGATGCGCATTTTTATGCCGAGCAGGTCGCGGAAGTTGTGGTGGGGCAGTATGTGGAGGGTCCGGGCGAGCTCGCGTTCGGCGAATACATACGCCTCGCGGAAGGTAGGCTTGTCGGCGCCGACGCCGGCCTGCTGCCAGGCGCTCCAGATGACTTCGCTCCAGTGGTCGCCGCCTGTATCGAGGGTACCGCCGTAGTCGAAGATTACGCCTTTTATCAATGTACTGTCAATATTTGCCATCGTTGAGCTGGTTTATGAAATTCTTGCATATGCGCTCGTGGCGCCACATCATATATATTAACAACGCGTTGAGCACTGTGAGTTCAAAGGCGAAGTATAGCCAGGGCATCCGAAGGCAGACGGTGGCGATGAACAGGGCGAATGCGCGTGTGTTGAAGCTGAGAATGTTGGTGTAGGCCATCAGGGGCTTGGAAGCGCAGCGGAAAGCCTGGCGGAAGTCCATGGGGATGTCGCTGCCGAAGCGGGAGCGGAGCAGGCGTCGGAGCTTCTGCATGTAAGGGGTGCGCTTCTCCTGGCCGGTGGTGTAGTTGGCGTAGAAAGCCAGGACGAGCTTGGGGAAGAAGTCGCGACGCCAGCTTAAGGTGTGGTATCGGTCCCAAAGGGTCTGCGCGGAGTCTTCGAGCTCTGTGCCGGAGGCTCCCTTGACGAAAAAGAGATGGAACTGGCGGTAGTAGTCGGCCATGGCGGCCTGCGTGGCGTGACAGAAGCCGGTGACGGCGGCGCCGACCCATATTACCCAGTGGTGGGCGGCGAAAAAGTCGCCGGTGACGTTCTCCCGCAGGCAAATGGAGACGTAGATGGCCACGAACCAGAAGTCACCGCTCATGCCGTCGAGGATACGGCCCAGGCGCGAATACTGCCTGGTCAGACGTGCGAGCTGGCCGTCGGCACTGTCGCCCACGTCGGCCAGCACGAGCAAGGCCATGCCCAGCAGGTTGAGCCATATGTTGTTGAAGTATAGGAGCACGCCGCAGCCGATGCCGAGGAAGATGCTGGCGATGGTGATGGCGTTGGGACGGATGCCGAGGCGGCGGCAGATGACAGCCACCACGAATCCGACCGGGCGGTAGAAGACCAAGTCGAACCACTCCTCGGTGTCCATGGACTTGAGGCTCGACCGGTATTCCTCCTTGAGTTGCTTGATCCGATTTCCCATTCTTGATCCAAATCAGAGTGCAAAGTTAACGCTTTTTTCGCACACTCAGTACCCATAGCCTGAATTTCTCCTTAATTTATAATCAGAGGGTGTGTCAGTTCTATCCTGACACACCCTCCTGTCGCGGTCTTATTGTGCTTCTATGGCATCTGTATTATGGCATCACATAGTTATCTTCCATGTTTTGCCGCCGGTGCGTACGATATAGATTCCGGCGGGCAGGCGCAGGCGCAGATTCCCTTCGCTGCCTGCATAGCGGCAGATACCGGTCACGTCATACACCTGGGTGCGGTCTGCGGCATTATCCACGCAAAGTGTGTTGCCGTCGGCGTAGACATTGACACAGTCGGCATCCGCAGCCGTAACGAAGGTGGTGATGGAGGCGGACTCGGACAGAGAGCTCTCCAGGCCATTGTTGTACATGGCGGTGACGTTGTAGACGTGCTTGCCTGCCGGGGCCCTGCGGTCGACGAAGGCAGGCTCGGTCAGGAGTGTGTCGGTGACGCGCACGCTGTCGCGGTAGACATTGAAGCCGACCACGTCAATCGGGGTCTCGCGCTTGGGCTCATACGTCACGTCGTCGATGTGAATCATATATTGGGCTGCGGGCGACGTGTAGCGCAGGGCGAAGTATGTGGCGCCCTCCGGCA
Source organism: uncultured Porphyromonadaceae bacterium (assembly GCA_900541835.1). Classification (GTDB taxonomy): domain Bacteria; phylum Bacteroidota; class Bacteroidia; order Bacteroidales; family Muribaculaceae; genus Lepagella. Next base: position 54,386 of record UQLL01000003.1, on the reverse strand, counting down.
CATCGAAGCTGCGGGATTCCCAGAGACCTCCCTTGTTGAAGGTGGCGGTGCCGACGGATTTGTAGGCGCTTGTGGTCTTGGCATCCTCCTTGTCTGTGTAGAGCATCTCTACGGTCTCCTCGGCGCTGTAAGCTGCTTTGGCATAGAAGGTGATGGTCTGTGCGCGTCCGCTCAGACGGGGCGAAATCATCCAGTCGTCAGCCTTGGGCGAGGGGCCGACCTTGAGGACACTCATGGCCACCATGAACTTGTTGGCGCTGTGGGAGTACATATTTCCCGCCGATGCCTGTATGTAGGGGTTCTTGTCGTCAACGCAGAACCAGCCTACCGTGGTGCCGGGAGCCAGGTTGGGAATATCGCAGTTGGGGATGTTGACACGGGGCAGACCGTCGGCGTTGACGAAGTACCAGCCGGCGTCGGTGCGCTTGTCGGTGAAGACAAACGGAGTGAGGTCGTTGAAGCGCTCGATGGTGGTCTGCGGAATCTCCTCCACAAGGGGACGACGCCAGTTCAGCACGGCCCTCTCCTTGGCGTTCAGGGCGGCTGTCAGGGATGTGGGAGCAGGCATAGAGCTGTCCACATAGATGCTCTGCTGCAAGGCTGCTGTGGAGTCGTTATCGGGATTCTCATCGGCGTCATATACCACTTTGGCGCGATACGTGGCCGTGCCGGCCTGAGTGGGATTGGCCGTGAAGTCGTGGCTGAAGAGCTTGTTCTGGCAGGGTGCCAGATTCTGTCCGGGAATCTCCTGGAAGGGTGTCTTGTCATCGTTGCGGTAGAGTTCCACCTTGAAGTCGGCGCCGCTGACATCGGATCCGCCGCAGTTCTCCACCCATACGCCCACACTTGCCGGCTGGCCGGCCATGACGTTGCGGGTCACCTGTGCCTCGGCGGCGCGCAGATCGTGGCCTACGGTTTCTGCCACGCGCAGCTGGTCAAAGAATGCCGAAGGGTAGTGAGTGGACTTGACCTGCAGGCCCACCATGATGACCTTACCCTTGTAGGCACTCAGGTCGGCACGCACGCGACCCCAGTGACGGGGATTGTTCACCAGTTCATGCACGGTGCCGGACTTGATCGGTACCCAGTTGTCGGAATCGGCCTCGCAAACCACAAGTTTTATCTCGTTACGGTTCAGAGAGCTCTCCTGTGTCGGGTCGGAGCAAATCTCGTACACGTATGCGGTCAGTTCCGGATTCCTGGCTCCGGTCAGATTGATACGGGCCGAGTGGAAGCGACCTTCGGCATTCTGATTCTGGGCCACATAGCCGAGATAACCGCCGGTGCCGTCGGCATCAGTCAGGTCGTCATTGTCGGAGAAGGCCACCCACTGACCGCCGCCGGAGATATTCTGGACGGCCATGTTGTGAGAGCCTGACTTCCCGAAGCTGTCCTGATACGGGAGGACGTAGGGGTTGCCCACCGGGATGAGGGGCGACGAGGTGCCCTTGCCGCTGCCGCGCTCGGTGAAGGGAACCACCACCACGCTGAGGAAGAGCTGTTCCGTCTCGGGATTGTTCATCTTGAAGCTGACGCCGGTGACGCCCGGCTTGGTGGTACCGATCAACGGATATGAGGAGGTATTCTGACGCACCTCATAATGTACCTTCGACGGGTCGAGGGCACGGCCGTTGACATCGGTGGCCGGGGCCTTCCATGTCAGGTTCACCGTGCCGTATGTTTCGGTCTCTTTCAATACCAGGTCGGTGACGACATCCGGATAATCCACGCCGATATAGGCGCTCTTCTCCACAGGCTTGGAGGAGCCCTTGTCGTTGCTCACCACCACTTTGTATGTATATTCACCTGCCGCCGGCACCTCGTCGACGAAGCTGACCGAAGTATCTACGGCCGGATTGTCGATGCTCTTAACCAACGTATCGTTGCGGAGAATCTCGGCCTTGGCAATCGATGCGAGGGCTTTGCCGTTCAGGTCCTTGGCGGGAGTGCGGAAGCCTATCGCGGCTTTGTGTGCTCCGGCCTCATCCGGGGTCACGGCAAGGTCGGTCACCGCTTCGGGCATGCCCATGTCCTGAGGCGCCGAGACGATGATATTGTCGAAATAGACATACTTGTTGGCTTCGGGCGATGTCCATTGTATGGCCATGTAATATACCCCGGCCGTATCCACACGCATTATCGCATCTACCGAAACGGAATCATTGGCGGTCGGAGCTTGAGGCAGCTTTACATTCTCGGCCACCATGATATTGCAGGCGGCCGCCTTCTGTTCCGTGCCGAGCTTTATGTTGAACGTTTCCTCCGAGGTGGCATTGGCGCGTTTGGCGTTGAGGGTAAGGCGATACCCTTTGCCGGCCTCCAGACGCATGGCCGGAAAGATGACCCAGGCATTGTTCGGCCCTTTGCCGCTATATGAGATCGGAGAACGCAGGGCCTTGTTGCTCCACATCCACTTGTTGCCGCCGTCGGGATTTTCGAGCACGAAATTATTGGTAAAGTCAGCTTTGACATCGAAGGTCTCGACATATGGCGGGATGATTGCACCGAAGTCGTCGGTGGCGGCACGGCGCACGGCCTCTGACACAGGGGAGGATTCACGGGCAGATGCCGGCATCTGCACTTGGCCGGACCGGGGGTAGCTCGTCCATTTTTCCGGCTGCTGCAGCTTGACGGCGGATGTGCCGAGCGGCTCCATTTCAGTCCGGCCTATACCGAACGCCACGGCCGTAGCCGACAGTATGCCCACCGCTGCCAGGAAGGTTGCAGGGAGTTTTCCTGACGCAATATTGAAGAAATGTTTCATAAGTCCGGAGGTTCAATGATTTAGTTCTACTTGAGTCAAAGGCTGACGTCGGAACCTCTTTGAACGTCAGTCATAACCTTGTTTCCACTGCAAAGTTATATTATAAATTTACAATATAATTAACATTCTTTCACTTAAACTCGGTAGAAACACCCAATATTGTCCTAAACGGTTTGGGCGAAAATAAAAATAGGAAGTAGTTACTAAGGCAAAAAATGACTACCTTAGTAGTGAGCGACCAACCCAACTACTTCCCAGGGCAAATATAACACTTTCCGCCCAGACAATCGCCCAATTACCCTGCAAGCAATCAGAAAAATCATCCGCGAGGCCGGAACAGACAAGCACAACAAGGGTTATGACACAATATTGTCCTAAATATTTTTTTGAGTGCGGCTTAACGTGCAGAGGCACCAGCCTTTGCAAAAATAGCCATAGAGTAACCCCCTCTATGGCAAAATCGGTTCCTCAGGAGGTGAAGTGAAGGGCTCGTCAAGCCATTTGTTGAGGTCGATTTTGGTGAAGGTGTTAAGTCGCAAAGAGACAACGAGGTTAGCCATTGCCCACTTGTACTTGGCGATGTGTTTCAGCCATGTCATGATGAGCATGGTTATCAGTGCTGTCCAGATCTGGATTTCCACGGCGTTGCGAGTGGTGCCGATGAAGCTCTTTATGCGCAGAAGCTGCTTGAGATTGCGGAAGAAAATCTCAATATTCCACCTTGCCTTGTAGATTGCGGCTATCGTGGAGGCGGCAATCTACAAGGATACCTCTGCAAGTTAAGCCGCACTCAAAAAAATATTTAAGACAATATTGGTATTTTTTGTTAAACTATCTTTACACAATATTTAAATATAGTTCGTACCTTTGTGGCCGTGGATGCTACGCATCTGCATCCTTTTTAATTTCAACCTAACTTACTGAATCATGTACCATCGATTACACGTGACGATGCTGGCGGCGGGTCTGTCGGCATTGTCATGCGCTGTATTCGCGCAGACGCCTCAGGCGTTGGACACGGCGCGGAGGGCTCCGGCCCCGCCCGACGCCGGGACGCCGGTGACGGCCATCTCGCGCAGCTTCGACGCCAAGGCGGTGCTGGCCGCCGACGTGGCCGATGCCGAAAGCGCCGCGCTGAAGCAGGCGCCGAACGCAAAGGAAAATGCTTCCGCTAACGGAAAGCTCACTTTCACCGATATGCATGGGCGCGAGCTCAAGCCACTATGCACGGCTACGGCCTCTACTCTCAACCCTCAACCCTCAACCCTCAACTCTCCATCTACACGCAAAGCCGGCAAGATCACCACCGGGTATTACATCGGCAAGGACTTCGTGCACGACGGCGACGAGGTGAACTGCGTCATGGACTTCGTGCGCGACACCGACAACCCGTCCATGGTGCACATCCATAACTTCTACGGCCTGGAGGAGACCGTAGACATGGTCATCGACTCGGTGGCCGGCACAGTCTCCATCCTGCCCCAGCGCATCTGGCAGAGCACGTCGTACGGCGACGTGTACATGTTCTCCATCGAGTTCACGCCCGACGGCATACAGTACTTCACGCAGGCGCCCATCACCGGCACCATCGACGACAAGGGTGTCGTCAGGCTCAGCCAGTGGGGCGCCATCGTGGGCGACGGCGCCAACAAAGGCATGCTGCTGGCGGCCATCGACCGCGGCGAGTACCACCCCGCCAACGCCCACATGACCGCCACCCAGCGCAAGAGCGACGTCGACGTGCAGCTGCGCTACCCGCTGCTTCTGGAGCAGCCGAGTCCCTCGGAGCTGACCATCTACAACATGGCCACCAACGGCGTGCCCATACGCGCCCGCGTGGCCGCCGACGGCTCCATCTCCATCTCTCAGCAGTTCGTCATCTCGATGATGCTCTACGGCGACTTCAACACCTTCCCCATCAACCCGCTCACCGGCGTCATCGACAAGACCAACCCCATCGAGGGCCGCATCGCCGGAGACTCCATCGTCATCAATCCCTGGTGCGCAGGGTCGGTGATGCAGGACGGCCTGGTGGCGCTCTACCTGACACAAAGCACGGCCCACTCCTACGTGCCGCTGCAGCTTCCGGCCTCGCGCCCGTTCAACCTCACCGGCTCCGGCACGGCCGCATCCCCCTACCTGGTCAAGACGGCCGACGACCTGCTGACGCTCTCGCAGGCCGCCGCCACCTACTCCTTCCCCGACAAGCACTTCCGTCTCGAGAACGACATCGACATGAGCGGTGTGCGCGGCTTCTCGCCCATCGGCACGAGCAAGTCAGCCTTTTCCGGCACCTTCGACGGCAACAACCACAAGATCTCCAACCTCGCCATCGAGGGCCTGGGCTATAACTTCCAGGGCCTCTTCGGCGCCATTTACACAGGGGGCGCCATCCGCAACCTCACACTCGAGAACGCGTCCATGTCGGGCACCGGCTTCTACCTGGGCGCACTGGCAGGCTACTCCATGGGCACCATCGAGAACTGCCACGCCACCGGCACACGCATGCTTACCAACGGCGTGAACGTGGGAGGACTGATAGGCCGCAGCTACGGCCCTCTAAGCAACCTGAGTGTCGGCGGACAGGTCTCCGGCATCGGCTACACCGGCGGCGTGGTGGGCTACTCCTACGGCCCCATCACCGCCTGCACCAGCGACGCCGACGTGTCGATGCCTGTGATCTTCAACGAGGCGGTTGCCTGCGTGGGCGGCATCGCCGGACTGGCACAGTCCTACAGCACCAGCCGCGAAGGCATTCTCACCCGCCTCAATTTCTCCGGCACCGTGACTCAAGGCGCAGGCTACGGCTTCGCCGGCGGCCTGTGCGGCTACCTCTACGCCGCCTCCCTGAAAGAGAGCTTCAACACCGGCCTGGTGCGAGCCACCTCCATCAACGGCAACCAGGAAGCCACCGGCGGTCTCTGCGGCATCGCCCGCGACTCCGAAATCGCCGACTGCCACAACGCCGGCTCATCGCTCGAAGAGGGCTACTCCACCTACACCGGCGGCCTGATCGGCTACATCTCCACCACCTACAACTCCATCGAGGGCATGACCGAGCCGCTGCACGTAAACCGCTGCTATAACGCCGGTTACGTGTGGTGCCGCAACCGTACGACCCACGCCGGAGTCTTCGGCGACGAGTTCACGAGCACAATGACGCCGGAGAAGCCCTCGGACACGGCCTTCACCAACGCCTACTCCGACAACCAGGCCACGGGCCTGCTCGACGACGTCTACGGCCGCGCCACCACCTTCTTCACCGGCGCCACTCTGCCAGCCGGGTTCACCTCCACCGCCTGGACGGCCTCCGCAGGCCGCTACCCGGTGCTGAAAGCCTTCGCCGACAGCAGGCAGGCCGCACTGGCCTCGGCCGTGGTGCAGTTCGCCGACGGCGAGTCCTCACGCGTCATGAAGCACGCCGCCACCCTCTCCGCCCCGCAAGGCGTGAGCTGGTACCTCGTCGGCACCGACGGTTCCCTCGGCACCGCCTCCGACGGCCTCACCATCTCCGGCACACAGGTGCAGCTCGGCAGCGTATACGCCAACGACACCCTGGTGGCAGCCATCCCCGGCGTACCCTCCGGCCGACGCATCCTCATCAACGTCGTGCCCAAGCTATTCGACGGCGAAGGCACCGCCTCCAGCCCGTATCTGATCAAGAGCAAGGCTGACTTCCAGACCCTCCACACCGCCGTGATGCACTACGACCACCGCGGCGACCACTTCCTGCAGACCTCCGACGTCGACTTCGGCCTGAGCGCCGACTTCGCCGGCGTGGCCGCGGGCAACCACCTGCGCCAGTTCGCCGGAATATTCGACGGCGGCAACCACCGCATCCGTCGCCTCCGCATCCACTCGGCCGTGCTCGACGACAACGGCAAGACCCTGGCCGGCACCTACAACTACGGCGGCCTGTTCCACATCGGCGCCAAGGAGAGCGTGCTGCGCAACATCGTCATCGACGCCGACTGCGACTTCGACTTCTACGGCAACGCCGCACCCGTGGTGGGCTACACCCTGGGCCGCGTCGAGAACTGCCGCAACTACGCCTCGGTGAAGAACGCCTACTCGCGCTCGGGCGGCATCGCCGGCTCCACCGAAGAGGGAGCCGTGGTCGCAGGCTGCTACAACGCCGGCGACATCTCCGCCGCCAAGGCCGACTACATCGGCGGCATCACCGGCTACAACCTCGGCCTCGTCACCGACTGCCAGAACGACGGCACCGTCGTCGCCGTCGGCAAGTACGTGGGCGGCATCGCCGGCGCCTCGGGTGGCAGCGTGGCCTTCAGCGCCAACACCGCCGACGTCTCCGGCTCCGACTACACCGGCGGCATCGTCGGCTCCAGCGCCGCCGGCTACGGCCAGGGCAACGTCTACGGCTGCGTCTCCTCAGGCTTCGTAACTTCCCCCGGCACGTACATCGGCGGCCTCGTGGGCTTCTCCAACGGCCGCGGGCCCCGCATGGAGCACAACTACTTCGACGCCTCCGTCAACATCATGGACGGCTGCTCGTCACTCAGCCAGGGTTTTAACGCCCTGAGCACTTCGGAAATGCTCACCACCACGACACCCGAGGGCCTCGACGACAAATACGCCTTCTCCGCCACCGCCTACCCGGCGCTCAAGACCTTCGCCAACGAGGCCGCCGGCATGGCCCGCCGCAGCATCTTCGTGAAATTCGGCAAGGGCGAGAAGCGCACCAACGTCATCCGCGCCACCCCCGTCAGCACCTCCACCGGCATCAGCTGGGACCTGAACGTAAAAGACAACTTCCGAATCGCCGACGGCCAGCTCACCATCAGGATGCCCGACAACGACGTCGTGGCCGACACCCTGACGGCCACCATGCCCGGCGGCTACACCAAGGTATTCTGCCTCAAGTCCATCCCGGCCATCCTGCCAGGCAGCGGCTCCGCAGAGGCACCCTTCGTCATCGCCTCCGCCCAGGACATCACCAAGCTGGCGCAGTTCATGGAACACTCCGGCATGGACTACGAGGGCTACACCTTCCGCGTGGCCAATGACATAGCCTATCCCGACACCATGACCCTGTCGCCCGTGGCCCGCACCGGCGTGCAGTTCCAGGGCACATTCGACGGCGCCGGGCACACCATCTCGGCCATCCGCTTCACCGACGAGACCACCAAGACCGGCAAGAACATCGGCATGTTCGGCACTGTCGGTTCCAAAGGCACCGTGCGCAACCTCACCCTGCAGGGCGCGATCACCGGCTACAGCTACGTCGGCGGCTTCGCCGGACTGCTCTACGGCCGCATCGAGAACTGCGTGAGCCGGGTGGCCGTCAACGGCAAGAGCGGATACCTCGGCGGCTTCGCCGGACATATGTTCGACGGCTCGGCCGTGGTCAACTGCCAGTTCGCCGACACCATCGCCGCCGCCTACCTCACCAACTACAACTACCTGGGCGGCGTGGCCGGACAGCAGGACCTCGGCTCCCTCGTCGAGAACTGCGTCAACCGCGGCAAAATAGGCAGCAACAAGAACACCACCGGCACCACCTACACCGGCCAGCAGTACGTGGGCGGCATCGTGGGCTGGGGCCTGGGCGACATCCGCTCCTGCCGCAACGAAGGCACCGTCACCGGCCGCATGTACGTCGGCGGCATCTCCGGCCGCCTCGGCAAGGCCGGCAACATCCACGACTGCGTGAACCTGGCCGACATCACAGTGCCGGGCCAGTACGTGGGCGGCATCACCCCGCAGGCCCAGGGCTCGGGCAACGCCTCCATCCTACGCTGCCACAACGAAGGCGACATCACCGGCAAGGGCTACACCGCCGGCATCATCGGCGCCGTCGTCAACGGCTGCACCATCGACAGCTGCTACAACGTCGGCACCATCATCGGCCAGGGCACCGGCACCTCCTACGCCGTGGGCGGCGTCATCGGCCAGATGCAGTCCAACGTCAACTACCCGTCTTCGGTCAGCCACAGCTACAACACCGGCTCAGTGGTCAACGGCGCCCAGTCCACCGGCGGCTTCGCCGGCAAGATCACCGGCGGCACCGTCACCTTCTGCCACAACACCGGCGACGTGACGGCCGAGCGCCCCACCGCCGACAACTCCTCCAACGGCGTGGGCGGCTTCATCGGCTCCTTCTGCGCCACCGCCAGCGACGTCTGGAACTCCGGCAACGTCGTCAGCAACATCCCCGGCGCAGGCGGCATCATCGGCACGGGCGCCATGCCCATCGCCCACCTCAGCCGCGCCGCCAACTTCGGCAACGTCACCATCACCCGCTCCATCCCCGCCAAGGGCTACGGCGCCGGAGGCATCTGGGGCGGCTACGGCCCCGCCGTCATCGAGGACTGCATCAACTTCGGCACCGTCAAGGCTCCCGACGACGCCGCCGGCATCAACCCCGCCATGCACTCCAACGGCAACGGCGGCACCACCATCCGACGCTGCTACAACGCCGGACTGGTGCAGGTCGACGACACCGCCTGCCGCTACTCCAACGTGGCCCTCATCTCGCACTACGTGGATACCCGCAATCCCATCGACCCGGCTCTCATGCACGTCGACAGCGCCTACTTCGCCTCCGACGTCTGCCCGGCCATCGCCGGCGACACCCTGGCCACGCCGCTCACACGTGCCGAGCTCATGACGGCGCCCCTGGGCGAAGGCTTCCTCTATCGCGAGTACTGCCTGCCGACGCTCCACAGCCTCGACTCCCTGGCTGTGGCCAACGTCCACACGGCCTGCCTGGCCTTCCCCTTCGGCGGCTCGGCCGACAACGTCACCGAGCGCTTCCGCTTCGGCACCCCCGCGCACGTGGTATGGACCGCCTCCGACAACCTCGCCATCTACGGCGAGGGCAAGGTGCGCGCCCTGGGTACCGGCAAGGGCTGGCTGCGCGTGGCCACCGACGACCCCGCGTCACCGCTCTACAAGCAGTATGAGGTCAACGTCACCACCGTCAGCGGAGTCGACACCATCGACGCCACCCGCGAGGTGCAGTCCGTGGAGTACTACTCGCTCGACGGCCTGCGCCTGACGGCCCCTACGGTCGGCCGCCCGTGCATCGAGCGCGTCCGCTACACCGACGGCACCGTCGCCACCCGCAAAGTCCTCGTCACCGTAGCTCCCTGACGCCGCTACGCTTGACAACCCCGCGCCGCGCTGAAGCGGGCGCCAATTGCAAAAGAAAGATAACCACCTAACCAAGAGAAGAGGCTGTGCCGTAATGAACCTTAATTACGGCACAGCCTCTTGTTAGTGGGCGGAGGGGGGATCAGGAGCAGCCGCCGTCGCAGCCGGAGCAGGAAGAGTCGGAACATCCGCCTCCGCAGCCGCCACAGCAGCCCGTGGGGGGATTCAGCTCGTCGTCGGTGGCGGGACGCACTTCCAGCACCTTGCCCCGGTAGGTTATGGTCTTGCCGGCCAGGGGGTGGTTGAAGTCCATGGTGACCTCGGCGGGGGTGACGTCGGTGACCATGCCGTAGACCTTCTGCCCGGCATCGGTCATCATGGGCAGCATGGCGCCCACCTTGACGTTGGCGGGGAGCTTGCCGTCGGCGGAGAAGACTTCCGGGCCGAGCTTGAAGACGAGGCTGTCGTCGCGGTCGCCGAAGGCTGCCTCGGGGGGCAGGGTAGTCTCGAAGCCGTCGCCTGCCTTGAGGCCGTCGAGGACGGCGGCCAGGCCGGGGACCATCCCCTCGGTGCGGCCATATACTATAGTGTCCGGCGCCTGCTCGGGCGCCTCGAACAGGAGGTCGCCCTCCGGGTCGGTGACCTTGTATGAGAAGGCCACGAATTTGTCTTTTTCTATCTTGTCGGTTTTCATATTTTTTGAAAATTGCAGGGACGGCGGTGACGGGGGCATGCTACAGGACACGCCCTCCTACTCTTCGCCGGGGTGTTTGAGCATATATTCCTCCTGCGGAATCTTCACGTTGAAGTAGAAGGCGCCGGGGGTGTCGCCGTTAAAGCGGCGGGCGTCCTTGAGGGGTTTTACGCGGAGGCGGTCGAAGCCGTCGGCGGGGTACTCGGCGTCCGTGGGGTCGTAGCCCAGGAACTGCAGCAGGTCATATTCGTGCATGGGGTAGACCACGTACCAGGCGTTGTCCATGTCCAGGCCGGTGCCGGTGCTGAGGATGGCGTTGAGCAGGTTCTGCAGCCGGTATTCCCAGAACTTGGCGCGGATGGGCTTGCCTTTCTGGCGCAGGAAGTGGATGAGGAACGACATCTGCCGCAGGTCCAGGGGGTTGTCCCACAACGCCTTCTCGGAGAAGGAGATGATCTGTTCGGCGTCGTGCTTGGTGATTTCGCCGGGACGGTTGACCAGGGCCTCGGTGGAGTCGTTGAACTGGCTGATGCGGTACGGGTCGTAGTCCTCCTGGAACATGTATCCGAGATAGAAGTATCGGTATTCCAGGGGAGTCATGATGGTATCGTTGGCCTCGAAGCGTTCCTGGAGGCGGGGAAAGTAGAAGCGGCCGGCTGGGTTGAGCACGGAGTCCTCGATGGCCTCGAGGTCGGGCTTCTCCACGGGGAGCAGCTTGGGCCGTGCGTTGGCGCCGAAGCTGCCAAGGAGCAGGGCCATGCCCGCCGCTATGAGTGTGAATCGTTTCATTCGCAATGGATTGTCAGTTGAGATTGTTGACGGCCAGCAGGAGCACCAGGACGATGCCCATCATCATCACCGCCAGGGCGATGGGGAAGCCCTTGGCCAGCAGGTACTGGAAGAAGTGGCCGGAGGAGAAGTTTACGGCGGCGCCGCGCGGGGTGTTGGTGAAGATAAGGTAGCCGAAGAAGCATCCGGCGGCGGTACCGAGGATCATGCAGGCATAGAGCACCGGCATATTGAGGGTGAAGGTGAAGCCGAGCAGGCCGACGGCCATTCCGGTCAGGGCACCAATGCCCATGTGCCAGACACCGCGCGTTTGCTGCCGCACCGGTCCGGGCTGCATGATGGTGGCCACCATCACCACCAGAGTCATGCACAGCCAGCTGATGAGGATGGTGTTGTTGATGGGCAGATAGGGCTGGCCCAGCTTGTTGTCGGCCAGGCTCAGTGCCAGCAGGCCCATGTAGGAGAAGGCCGGCGCCAGCAGCTGGTTGACGTAGATGAACCAGAACGCGAGCGCGAACAGCACGCAGCTTATTATTATCCAGACCATGGTTTTCCGTTTTTTCAATGAACAATCAACACTGAATAATGAACAATAGGCTTCGCGCTCATCGGTGCGGCGCTATTATTGTTCATTGTCATTGTTCATTACTATAACGCCCGTGCGGCGATTTTTATTTGCCCTCGGCGGCTTTCTTGTAGGTAGCGCAGCGGGTGGAGAGGGCCAGGGTGACGATGAAGCCGTCGCTTAGGTAGGAGTAGAGGACGAATGGCTCGTCGGTGCCGTCGAGGTGTACTTCGGCCTGACCGAAGGCGCCGGTCTGCAGGTCTGGCAGGCAGAGGATCCGATAGCACTCGGCCCAGGACTTAGCCTGACCGAGCACGGCCTTGTATAGTGCCTCCTTGCAGGTCCAGGCAAGCAGCGTGTTTTCGTCCGGGATGAGTTCCTGCTCCTCGTCCGAGAGGAAGCGGGCACGCACCGCTGCCGGTATCTCGCGGCCTACGCGCTCGGTGTCGACGCCCATGGCGGCGCGGGGGCTGAAGGTGGTCAGGTCGGCCTCGGGAGTGGGCGGCAACGTGGCCACCACGAGCATGCCGCGGGTGTGGCTCATGGAGATGCGCTGGTCGGTGCCGTCCAGCAGCGGGGCGCCATCAGGCAGGTGCACAATGGAGCGGTAGTCGCCGTCGCGGCCGTTCTCGCCCCACACCTGGCGGGCCATCAGGGGCCACAGCTTTTCGGAATAGCGGCTGCCGCCGCTTATCTCCTCCACTTTCACACCGACCGGGGTGCGGTGGCGCCAGTATGTCAGTTCGTCGTCGTGTTGCATGGTCAGTCTTTTTCTTTTTTGTCAGCGGCAGGCTCCTGCGGCAGGCGCACCATCACCGAGTCGATGCGGTGGCGGTCCATCTTGAGTACGGTAAAGCGGCATCCGGCGATTTCCATTGTCTCGCGCTCCTTGGGGAAGTCGCCCTTGGCCTCGAGCAAGAGACCGGCGAGGGTCTCGGCGTCGTCGGCCTGAGAGAATGTCTCCTCGTCGAGGTCGGTGGCTCGATAGAAGTCCACCAGGGGAGTCTTGCCGCTGAAGCGGAAGACGCCCGGGGCTATGCGCTTCCAGGTCTGCTCGTCCTGGTCGTATTCGTCATCGATCTCGCCCACGATCTCCTCGAGGATATCCTCGAGGGTGACGATGCCCTGGGTGCCTCCGTATTCGTCGACGACGACGGATATGTGGACTTTCTTGACGCGGAAGTCCTGCATGAGGTCATCAATCATTCGGCTTTCAGGCACGAAGTATGCCTTTCGGACGAGGCTCTGCCAGAGAAATCCGTTGCGGTCGCGCTCGAGCCAGGGCAGCAGGTCCTTGCTGTAGAGGATGCCACGTATGTCGTCCATGTCCGTATCGTAGACGGGTATGCGGGAGTATCCGCTATCGAGTATGGTGGCGATTACCTCCTTCCAGGAAGCGTGGGTATCGATGGCAGTGACGTCCATGCGGGGAGTCATGATGTCGGAGGCCTGCTTCTCGCCCAGCGTCAGGATGCCCTCGAGCATCTCCTTATCCTTCTGCTCCTTGACGTCGGTGATTTCAAGCGCCTGGCTTAGGTCGTCGGCGGTGACGTCGTCGCGCTTGCGCTCCACCTTTCTGGAGACGAAAGCGGAACTCCTGACCATCAGGCGGCTCAGCGGGCCGAAGAGACGGTAAGCGGCCGTCATGGCGCCGGCGGCGCTCTTGGCCCACTGCACGGCGCGGCCGCGGGCCGTGAGCTTGGGCAGCACTTCGCCGAAGAGCAGCAGCAGGAACGTCAGCAGCACCGTCTTGAGCAGGAATTCCAGTACGCCGCTGGTGAAGCGCACCGTCTGGTTGATGGCGAAGTCAAGCAGGATGACCATGGTGATGTTCACCAGGTTGTTGCCGATGAGGATGGTGGCCAGCAGACGGTCGGAATGCTGCACAAGGTTGAGGACGCGCCGTGTCTCGGCGGTGTCTTCCTCCTCCATGTCCTCGAGCTGTGCGGTGTCGAGTCCGAAGAAAGCAATCTCGCTGCCGGACATGAAGGCCGACAGGAGCATGCACACCAGCGCTATGGCGACGATGACGGCCCAACCGAGCCAGCTGCCAGGGGCACTGAAAGATATATCCGGGGTCTGCCCGGCCACCGCGAGGAGGCCGAGCACGGGACTATACGGGGATGGTAAGGGGTCTATGTCCACTTCTGTTTTCTATCTTGAATGGCAAAGATACAACTTTTCCGCCGAGTGTGCAAATCCGGCGCTTTAGCTGAGAGACTTTGGACGAACCGGTGGCTTTTCCCGTCTCTCAGCTTTCAACTTTAACAACCCGAGCCAGACTCGGCGTCGTACCCAGTCGGCAGGCATGAGGGCCAGGTAGATGCCCACGGCGAAAAGCAACATGAATCCGGTGAAGGAACCCAGCGACATCGCGCCCCAGCATTTCAGCATGAGGGGCTTGAAGATGCTGCCGAACACCAGCTGCGACTTATGCACCAGGTAGACGGCGAAAGCTGACTTGGCGGCATGGTTTACGGCCCGCGAGCGGAAACGCATGGCCGAGAAGGCCATGAACATGGCCACGGACTCCATCAGCACCAGCGGGGAGTTATAAGCGTAGGCGCGGATGGAATCCAGGAAGGCCGTGCTCAGGCACACCGCCACGGCCGATGCCAGGTAGACTCCGGCCCAGAGCCAGGCGTGGCGTGCCGACGGGCGCGGCAGCAGGTGCAGGCACCGCCCCATCATGTACACGAGCACGAGCTGCAGCGGTGTGTAGCCGTTGGCGTTGAAGGTGCCGCCCCACCACCATCCGGCCCACAGGGTGTAGGCCAGGAAGAGGCCGGTGACAAGGAAAGTGCCGCGTCGCCCGATGCCCTCCAGGCCGGCGTTGATGAGCGGACTCAGGAGCATGAGCAGGAAGTACGCGGGGACGTACCACAAGTCGGTGTGGGTGAGCACCATCCAGCTCTGCAGCCAGATGTCGGCGCCGACCTTGTCGGGGCGGATGATCCAGGCCAGTGTGGCCATGGCCACGGCGTAGAAGATGCACTGGAAGAGGTAGCCGAGGGCTGTGCGCACCCGCAGGCGGATGCCGAAGTAGCCGGAAATGAGAGTGAAGCAGTTGACGCCGATGATGACCAGGGCCTCGACGGCGAGCTGCCAGACGTCGCGGGCTGTGGCGGCTACCGTCAGCGCCTGGGGAAGGCCCAGCGAGGCGCCGTCGATATGCACCAACACCACCATGAGCATGCTCACGATGCGCAGCAGCTCTATGTTAGATTCACGCTCGGCAGCCATAACTCGGTTGGAGATGTAGGGATGCACGGACCGTGCGTCGCCACATTAGAAGTCCATAGTGTATGGTGTGGTGGAGTTGTGGGCCTTGTCGGTCTTCTTCTTCTCGGGAACGGCTACAGGCTGCTTGGCGGGTTTCTGCGGCGTGGGCTGCTGGGTCTGAGTGGCGGGCTTCTGCGCGGCCGGCTTGGTGGTCTTGGCGGGAGCGGCCTGCTGCCGTGCGGGAGCGGCGGCGGGAGCCGCCTCCTGTGCGGGTGCCTGCTCCGGCTGGGCCTCCTGGGCGGAGGTGCCTATCTCGGTCTCCTCGGCGGCATTGTCGCCGGTGGTGATGATCTCCTCGGTGTTGTCGGTGTTGTCGGTCGGGCTTTCGTCGGAGCTGCCGATGACAAAGAGCACCACGAGTATGACGATGGCCACGGCTATGCCACCGAGCACAAGAAAGAGGGTCTTGTTCTTGCCTCCGGAAGGACGCACGGGGTTCATTTCCCCGGCCACGGTGACCTTGGCCACGCCCGGAGTCTCGGGGATGACGGGCTTGACGGGTTTCGGCGGTTTCGGCGGAGTGACGGACGCACCAGGATGCGTCCCTACTTTTGACGGAGATGGGGGCACGGCAGAGGCGTCGAGGACGACGGTAGCCTTGCCGGCACTCTCGGCCTTGACTTCCGGCTTAGGCCCAACCTTTGGCTTAAGGGCCTCGGCAGTAAGGCGCTCCACCTCGTCAAGGGATGTGGGACGGGTGCGCGGGTCGCGCGTCATGATGTCGATCATGGTGCGCAGTTCCTGACTGACGCTGGCGGGGAGCTGTGCGGCGAGCTCGCCATCACGCAGGTCGAGCGCCGAGGGCGGGTCAATGGCCGTCAGACAGTGCCACATCGTGGCGCCCAGGGCGTAGAGGTCGGCGCCGGGAGAGAAGGTGGTGATGCCCTTGTACTGCTCCACGGGCGCGTAGCCCTCGGAGTAGCCGAAGGAGTTGATGGTGGAGGTGGCGTGGCCCTTGCTATCATAGTGCTTGCTGAGGCCGAAGTCGATGAGCACGGGGCGCATCCTGCCCTCGCTATCGCGGGCCAGCATGATGTTTGCGGGCTTGATGTCGAGGTGGCAGATTCGGTTCTGGTGCAGGAGCTTGACGGCGTCGAGTATGGGCCAGAGCAGCTCGCGGACCTCCTGTTCCGACAGGGCGCCATGCTCGGTGACGTACTGGTCGAGGCTGGAGCCGTTGATGTACTCCATGACGTAGTAGGCCGTATTGTTGGCCTCGAAGACCTCGTCGAAGCCGACGATGTTGGGGTGCCGGAAACCGACCTTCTTGAGGCGCTGGGCCTCGGCGATGAAGTCCTTGCGGGAGTTCTCCACACGTGTGCGTGCGGGATTGGAATACGAGATGGAACTGTCGCCCAGGCGCTCGCAGTCATTGCTCAGGAAGAACTCCTTGAGACAGAAGTCGACCTGCATGACGATGGTGCCGACCTGCACGGGCCCGGTGGCGCGATAGGTAATGCCGAAGCCGCCCTGGCCGAGAGTCTTGTCTATCTTATAGTCGCGGTGGTTGCCGTGGAGGCGAAAGCCCTTGGGCAACGCTGTCTGGTTGTTGTCCATAATTACGCCTGCAAATTTAGTGCTTTATTGCAACAGATGCAATTTTATTTGAAAAATTAAAATCTGGCGTTGATGCTGGCGATTACGGCCTTGGCAATGGCGGGTGCCGCCTTGGAGCGGCAGGGAGCGAAGCTGGGCCAGTCGTTGAAGTCGATAATCTGGATGGAGCCGTCGGCGCCGACGATGCAGTCGCCGCCGTAGACCACCACGTCGAGCACCTCGGCTGCCTGCTGGCAGATGTCCTTCAGCTTCTTCAGATCGAATGGGAGACCCTGGCTGTGGCCGTTGATGGCTTCGAGGCCATATTTGCTGTGGCCGGTGTCGAAGGGGTAGAACCAGTAGAAGAAAGGCTGTCCGGCCACGCCATAGAACTTGATGAGGTCGCCCGGCAGGTGGCGGTTGATGACGGCCCTCGGAATGCCGCGGTAGAAGTATTCCTGCAGCACCTCCTGGGCCTCCTGGGCGTGGCGGCAGAAACTGACGTCCTCCTTGTGCATGGCGTGGAAGTCGCCGCGCTTAATCCAGAAGCCCTCGTAGCCGCTGCGCTCGAGCTGGTCGAGCACGTTCTCGTTGGTGTTGACCGTCAGCGAGTCGGGGTATGGGATACCGTGGCCCAACAGTATGCGGGTCATGCGCTCGCGGGTGCAGTTCTCGATGCCGAAGCCTGAGTTGACCACCACCCTGCCGTCGTTCTCCATGGCCTGCAGGCGGGCTATGGAGGCACGCTCGCGGCACATGTTAAGGATCACCGGCTCCTTGATGTCGAAAGTCTGGAACTGCTCCTCGCTGTAGATGTTGACCTCGAAGCCGCGCCTGCGCAGCTGCCCTGCGGCGGCGTTGAAGATGGCGGCGTCGTTACCCACGTGGTTGGGCGAATAGGCCCCGGCGCGCATCACGCCGGCTATCTTGATCTCACTCACGGTATTTAGCTTTCAGAGTTAAGGAATGCCTCGGCCTTGGCCACGTCGGCGACGTGGTCTACGTCAAGGATCTTGCCCATGTCGTGGCCCAGTAGGCTCAGGCCCGAGGCGAGCAGCTGGCGCTGGTAGTTGCGCATTCGGCTGACGCCCTTGGCCATGCACTCCTCGAGCACGGTGATGGCGCGGCCTGCCAGGCCGTAGATGCCGCCGGAGATGTAGCGGGCGCCGGGCCAGGGCTCGTCGCGGAAGGCGACGATGGGCTCGTTGTCGCCCGGGGTATCGATGTAGAGGGGCTTCTCGTCGTCGATGTACCGGGTCATGGCCATCATGCCGTCGAGCTCTCGGGGAGCATTCTCCCACAGCTCGACGTAGCGGCGGAAGGCCTCGGGGCGGAATATGGTATCGACGGTGGTGGCTATGAAGCGGCCGTGCCCGCGCAGGCGGGAGCTGATCTCGTAGAAGCTGTGCATGGAGCTGGGCGTGGCCTTGACGGTGATGTCGAGGTCGAGGCCGAGCTGCGGCCCGAGGGTGCGGACGTACTCGTATGCCTCGGGCATGGACGGATTGAGGATCATGGCCACTCGACGTGCGCCGCAGCCTGCCATGAGCTTGAGCAGGCGCCCTATCATGGGCTCACCGTCGAGACGAATCATTGGCTTGCAGACGCCGGCGCCCTCACCGGCCAGGCGCGACCCTTCCCCGGCCGCTATTATTCCGAAATTCATCTCAGTCTTCTTTGCTTAGGTCCACGGATTTATCGGTGCCGCGCTCCACGTAGTGCTTGCGCAGGGGATTGGCGGCAGCCTTGAGATGGCGCTTACGGGTGCGCAGCAGGTCCACGGCGGCGTAGATGGCGGTGCGCATGCCGGAGGCGTCGGCCTTGCCGGCCCCGGCGATGTCGAAAGCGGTGCCGAAGTCGGGCGAGGTGCGCACCACGGGCAGTCCGGCTGTGAAGTTTACTGCGTCATCGCCGGCCATGAGCTTGAAGGGCGCCAGTCCCTGGTCGTGGTACATGGCCAGGATGCCGTCGAAGCGGCGCCAGGCTCCGGAGCCGAAGAGGCCGTCGGCGGCGAAGGGTCCGAAGGCGAGGATGCCCTTGGCCTCGGCCTCCTTGATGGCGGGTGCTATCTGCTCCTGCTCCTCGGTGCCGAGCAGGCCGCCGTCGCCGGCGTGCGGGTTGAGGCTCAGCACGGCGATCTTGGGACCGTCGATGCCGAAGTCCTGCGTCAGCGCCTTGCCGAAGTCCTCGATCTTGTTCAGGACGAGATCCTTGGTGATGGCGGCGGGGACGTCCTTGATTGGAAGGTGAGTGGTGGCCACGGCCACGCGCATCAGGTCGTTGAAGAGAATCATTAGAGCGCGGTCGCCTTCGCCGCCGAACTGCTTCTGCAGGTACTCGGTGTGGCCCATGGCGAACTCGTCGCTGTGGATGCACTGCTTGCAGACGGGAGCCGTGACCAGCGCGTCGATTTCCCCGGCGCGGAAGGCCTCGACGGCCATCTGCAGAGAGAGGAAAGCGGCGGCGCCTGACTCCTCGGTGGGCTTGCCCATGTCGACCTTGATTTCGTCGCTGGCAATGTTGACCAGGTTGACGACCCCGTCACGCGCCTGTGAGGCGGAGGCCACCTGGTTGGTGGGGAATGGCTCGGTGCCGAGCACCTTGCGGTAGTAGCCGATGAGCTTGGCCGAGCCGAAGATCACCGGGGTGCAGATTTCCGTGATGCGCTCGTCGGCCAGGGCCTTCATGATGACCTCGTAGCCGATGCCGTTTATGTCGCCGTGCGTTATGCCTATCTTTATCATTGGAATGTGCGTACGGACCCGGCATATGCGCCTGGGACCCTATCAAGGCACAAAGGTACGAATTTTTTCCCTAACGTCCCTCACCGGCCCCGAAATTCCTCCTCACTGCATCACCATCTCGCCAACGAGGACGAGGTCACCGCCGTCGGCAATCCACACGAGTGGTAGTCTCCGGCGGCCACGGAACGTATGCCCGAGGCAATCTTTACAGGTGAGAGACGGTCGGTCTTTGACGGGTCGCCGAGCCGACCGGTTTTGCGGAGACAAAAATAATTTGTTATTTTTGCACACTCAAACAGAAAGGCACGGATGAAAATCTTCACATCAGAGGTAATCAAGGCCCTCGACAAGGCCACCTGCGAGGCGCAGCGCATAAGCTCCATCGACCTGATGGAGCGGGCGGCGCAGGCCGTGGCGTGCGAGGTCATGGCCCGCTTCTACACCCGGCAGCGCATCGTCATCATCGCCGGTCCCGGCAACAACGGCGGCGACGCCCTAGCCGTCGCCCGCCTGCTCATAGAGCAGGGGTTTCCCAACGTCGAGACGTACCTGTTCAACGTCACCGGGCGCCTCAGCCACGACTGCCAGATCGAGCGCGAGCGCCTCGAGGCCATCGAGGGAGTCAACTTCACGGTGGTGGAGCGGGAGTTCGTGCCCCCCGTCCTGGGCCGCAGCGACGTCGTCATCGACGGCCTCTTCGGCGCCGGCCTGCGCCGCCCCCTCCAGGGCGGATTCGTCACCGTGGCCCGCTACATCAACTCCTCCAAGGCGTACGTCATCAGCATCGACATCCCATCGGGCCTGTTCGGAGAGTGGAACGACAAGACCATCACCCGCGACATGGTCCACGCCAGCCTCACCCTCTGCTTCCAGCAGCCGCGTCTGAGCTTCTTCTTCCCCGAGAACTCGGAAGCATTAGGTGAAGTGAAAATCCTCGACATCGACATCGACCACGACGCCATCCTCGCCACCCCCACCGACTACATATACGTGCAGGAGCGCAACATCCGTTCGCTGCTCCAGCCCCGCAACCCATTCACCGCCAAGCGCGACTACGGCTCGGTGCTTCTCTTCTGCGGCAGCGTGGGTATGCTCGGGGCGGCCATCCTGTCGGCACATGCCGCCCTGCGTGCCGGTGCCGGACTGGCCACCGTGCACAGCGCCGCCTACGGCATGATACCGCTCCAGACGGCCGTGCCCTGCGCCATGTTCGAGCCCGACCAGAACAACGCCATCATCACCGACATGCGTCTGCACCACGAACACCAGGCCATAGCCTGCGGCCCCGGCATCGGCACCGCCGACGCCACCGTCGACGCCCTCGAGGCACTGCTCAAGAATACCAAGACGCCACTGGTGCTCGACGCCGACGCCCTCAACTGCATCGCCAGGCGCCCGGCATTACTCTCTCTCCTTCCGCCCAAGACCGTCATCACCCCCCACGCCGGGGAGTTCGACCGCCTCTTCGGCGAGCACAACTGCGCCGAGGACCGCCTCCGCACGGCCGTCGAGAAGGCCAAGTACTACAACATCATCATCGTGCTCAAGGGGCACCACACCATGGTGGTGCGGCCCACCGGCAAGGTGCACATCAACTCCACCGGCAACGCGGGCATGGCCACGGCCGGCGCCGGCGACGTGCTGACGGGCGTCATCGCCGCATTCATCGCCCAGGGCTACCGCCAGGAGCGCGCCGCCTCCATGGGCGTCTACATCCACGGCCTGGCCGGCGACCTCGCCGCCGGCCAGATGGGCCAGTTCGGCGTCACCGCCGCCGACATCGCCGAGAACCTCGGCCGCGCAATATCAGCAATCCTAACCGACAAATAATCCGCTCCGATATGCGAAATCTCATAACCATCCTCGCCATACTGCTCGGACTCGGCGCCTCGGCCCAGCAGACGCGCCTGCTCACCCCCGACAAGTATTCCGACTACGGTCTCGTCTACGCACTTCCCAACACGGCCTTCGAGGTCGAGGTCACGGCCCGCCACACCGTGCGCCAGGCCGGCCCATTCCGCCAGTTCGCACCCAAGTACGTGGGCACCGACAATGTAATCACCGCCGACGCCGAGACGTGGGAAATCACCGGCGTGCGCCTGCGCACCTACGGCGTGGCCAACGACTCGGCCATCTACCGTATGCAGCTCAAGGCCGGGCAGCCCCTGACGCTCTGCGTGGCCGACGACGGCATGCTCCTCGGCGTCAACGCCGAAGTGGAGCCGGATGCCGGATGGGAACCCCTCGACAACCCCGAGCCGCTGCTCATGCCCTCCGCCACCGAGTATCTGCAATACGTCGGCGAAGAGTTCTCGTCGGCCCAGAGCGACGCCCGCCGCGCCGCCCTGCTCGCCGCCGGCCTCAACGAGGTGCGCCAGGCCCGCCTCGACCTCACACGCGGCACCGCCGACAACATGCCCACCGACGGCGCACAGCTCGACCTCATGCTCAAGTCGCTGACGCACCAGGAGGAGCTGCTGCTCAACGCCTTCCGCGGCCGCGAGATGACCGAGACGCGCTCCGCCCGCTTCACACTCGTGCCCACCGAGGAGGGCCGCTACGTGCTCGCCCGCCTCAACCCCTACACCGGATTCGTGAACCGCGACGACCTCTCCGGCACCCCCATCTACCTCGACATCAAGCAGCTTGAGGCCCCCGAAATCCCCAAGGACGAGAAAGGACAGGAGGCCAGACTCCCCCGCGACGGCGTGATGTACATGCTCCCCGGCACGGCACAGGTATCCCTTCAGTGGCAGGGCCGCGAACTCTTCTCCTCCACCACCGAGATGGCCCAGTATGGCATCCCATTCGCACTCGACCCGACCCTGTTCACCAACAAGAAGGCACCCGCCGCCGCCATATTCAACCCAGCCACCGGAGCGCTCCGCTCCCTCGGAGAAATGAAATAATACAGCTGAGAGAATGGAAGTACCCGCCCTCACCCTCAGCCAGTATGCGGCCCTGGTAAAGAACGCCGTGGCCTGCGACCGCAGCCTCTACGAGCGGTGGGTCACCGCCGAGCTCAGCGACGTGCGCGGCGCGACCCACTGCTACCTGGAGCTGCTGGAGAAGGATGCCCAGGGACGCACCGTCGCCAAGATGCGCGCCACCATCTGGGCCAACCGCTTCCACGCCATCGCCTACAAGTTCCAGGCCGCCACCGGCGCCACGCTCCGCTCCGGAATCAAGGTCATGGTGCGCGGCACCGCCAACTTCCACGAGCAGTTCGGCCTGGCCTTCAACGTCACCGACATCGACCCGCGCTACACCCTGGGCGACATGGAGCAGATACGGCGCGAAATCCTGATGCGCCTGCATGCCGAGGGCATCCTGCGCCTCAACGCCACGCGCCCCATGCCCATGGCGCCACAGCGCATCGCCGTCATCTCCGCCGCCGGGGCAGCCGGGTACCAGGACTTCCTCAACCAGCTCGCCAACAACCCCTACGGCCTGGTCTTCTACCCCGTGCTCTTCGAGGCCATCGTGCAGGGTGAACGCACCGCGCCCACCGTCATGGCCGCGCTGGAGAAGATAGAGACCGTGCCCGACGCCTTCGACTGCGTGGTGATCATCCGAGGGGGCGGCGCCACCACCGACCTCAACGGCTTCGACAACCTCGACCTGGCGCGCGCCGTGGCCCGCTGCGTGCTGCCCGTCATCGTCGGCATCGGCCACGAGCGCGACCGCACCGTGCTCGACGAAATCGCCCACACGCGAGTAAAGACGCCCACCGCCGCCGCCGAATGGCTCGTGGCCCAGGGCGCCGACACGCTGGGGCGCCTCGACAGCCTGGTGCGCACCATCGCCCAGACGGCGCAGGCTATAGTGGCCGGGTCGCGCCAGCAGCTCTCGCAGCTCGAGACGCACGTACACGCCATCGCCCAGCAGCGCCTGCGGCAGGCAGGCCAGCAGCTCGCCTCCGTGGCAGCCCTCATCCCCCAGCTCAGCCGCCACCGCCTCGGCCAGGCGGCCCAGCGTCTCGACGCCCTACAGGCCCAGCTCCCCACCGCCGGCAGCGCCACCCTGCGCGTACAGGCCCAGAAACTCGCATACCTGGCCACCATCCTGCGCGACGCCTCGGGCCGCCAGCTTCGCCAGGCCACCGAGCGCCTCGACCAGCTCGAGGCCCTGGCCAATGCCCTCAGCCCCCAGGCGACCCTGGCCCGAGGATATTCCCTGACGCTCGTCGACGGCCACGCCCTGCGCGACACCGCCGACCTGCGCCCAGGCCAGACCGTCACCACCCGCCTGGCCAGCGGCTCGTTCGACTCCACAGTAACCGACACACATCAATAATATACACAAATAATATACACAGACCTAACGTCGAGCTTCAGCTCGACGGCAATTGCAAAGTAGGTACGCACCCTGGTGCGTCCACTATCAATAAAACCTAAGATCAGAACATGGAACCGCAGACACCCACATACGCCCAGGCCATCGCCGAACTGGAAGGCATCCTGGCCAAGATGCAGTCGCCCGACTGCGACATCGACAACCTGGCGCGCTACGCCGCCCGCGCCATCGAGCTCCTCAAGCAGTGCCGCGCCAAGCTCACCACCTGCGACGAGCAGCTGCGCAAGAGCCTCGAAGCTCTCCCGCAGACCCTCTGAGGGTACCTCCCTCCGACGCTTTTTCACCATCATCCCGGGAGCGAAAAATTTTTTCTCGATTTTTTGCGCGTATGTCAGGATTTATTACTACCTTTGCGGGAATGTTTACCTGACCAGGCAGCTTCACTAATAAAAACACAACCATAACGAACCTCAATACCATTTGCCAACCGAAGCCCGAAGAGCATCAGCGATGACGCATCGAGGCGAAGACTACGACCCATGGATACAGAGAAGAAACCTAAACGTCCGCGTATCGGGGCCGCTCCCATGAGCAGCCCGATGGACGCCCCTCACTACGAGAAGGTCAACCACGGCGACGCCGAAGGCGACCGCCAGCCGTCCACCTCCCCCGTCGGATACCAGCCCCGCAGCTACCAGCAGCGCAGCGGCTATCCGCAGCAGACCTACCAGCCGCATCCCCGCACCAGCTACGCCCCCCAGCAGACCTACAAGCCGCAGGGCGAGGGCGCTCCCGAAAGCCAGCAGGCCGGCGCCGACGCACAGCCGCAGCCCTACTCCAACTATCGTCCGCACTACGACCGTCAGCCCGGCGGCTACCAGCCCCGCCAGCAGCAGGGCGGCTACTACCAGCAGCGTCCCCAGCAGGGCGGATACCAGCAGCGTGGCGGACAAGGCGGCTACCAGCCCCGTCAGCAGGGCGGTTACGCTCCTCGTCAGCAGGGCGGTTACGCTCCCCGTCAGCAGGGCGGTTACGCTCCCCGCCAGCAGGGCGGTTACGCTCCCCGCCAGCAGGGCGGTTACGCTCCCCGTCAGCAGGGCGGTTATGCTCCCCGTCAGCAGGGCGGTTACGCTCCCCGCCAGCAGGGCGGTTACCAGCAGCGGCCCCGCCAGGGCGGATACCCGCGCCAGCAGGGTCCACGCAACGGCTTCCCCCAGCAGCGCGCACAGCGCTTCACACCCCGTCCCAAGCAAATCGAATACACCATCGACATCCCGGATCCCGACAGCGAAATGCGCCTGAACAAGTACATGAGCAACGCCGGAATCTGCTCGCGCCGCGAGGCCGACGAGAAAATCCAGGCCGGAGCCGTGACCGTCAACGGCAAGGTTGTCACCGAGCTCGGCACCAAGATCAGGCCCGCCGACGTGGTGGAGTACGAAGGCAAGGTGGTGGTGCCCGAGCGCAAGTGCTACGTGCTGCTCAACAAGCCCAAGGACTGCGTCACCACCAGCGACGACCCGGGAGGCCGCACCACCGTGCTTGACATCGTCAAGAACGCCTGCGCCGAGCGCATCTACCCCGTAGGGCGCCTGGACCGCAACACCACCGGTGTGCTGCTGCTCACCAACGACGGCGACCTGGCATCCAAGCTCACCCATCCCAAGTTCGTCAAGAAAAAGATCTACCACGTGTGGACCGACAAGCCCATCGCCGAGGAGGACATGCAGCGCATCGCCGACGGCATAGAGCTCGACGACGGCGAAATCCACGCCGACGAGGTCAGCTACGTCTCCGAGACGGACCGCAAGCAGGCCGGCATCGAGATCCACAGCGGCCGCAACCGCATCGTACGCCGAATCTTCGAGTCGCTCGGCTACCGCGTCGTCAAGCTCGACCGCGTGTACTTCGCCGGCCTCACCAAGAAGAACCTGCCCCGCGGCAAGTGGCGCTACCTCTCGCAGGATGAGGTTAATCACTTGCGTCAGGGCTCCTTCGAATAACTTCGAGGGCGTTACCTCCGCCGAATAAATACCCGGGGCTGTGTCAAGATAACATTGGCGCAGCCCCGACAAAAGACTGAAATGAAAGAGATAAAGAGAACCACGGTCAGGGAACTGCTCGCCAACCCCTCGGAGTACGTCGGCAAGGAAGTCGACGT
Source organism: uncultured Porphyromonadaceae bacterium (assembly GCA_900541835.1). Classification (GTDB taxonomy): domain Bacteria; phylum Bacteroidota; class Bacteroidia; order Bacteroidales; family Muribaculaceae; genus Lepagella. The sequence goes on along the minus strand of UQLL01000003.1, from coordinate 28,439 downwards.
CAAGGGCTGGGTGCGCACCCGCCGCGGCAACAAGAACGTACAGTTCATAGCCCTCAACGACGGCTCCACCATAAAGAACCTGCAGATTGTCGTGGCCCTGGACCGCTTCACCGACGATGAGCTGCTCAAGCTCGTCACCACCGGGTCGGCCATCCACGCCCAGGGCCCGCTGGTGGAGAGTCAGGGCAAGGGCCAGACCGTGGAGCTGCAGGCCGACGACCTCCAGGTCTACGGCACCGCCGATTCCACCTACCCCCTCCAGAAGAAGGGCCACACCATGGAGTTCCTGCGCGAAAAGGCTCACCTGCGCCCCCGCACCAACACCTTCGGCGCCGTGCTCCGCATCCGCCACGCACTGGCCTTCGCCGTGCACGACTTCTTCAACTCCAAGGGCTTCAACTACTTCCACACCCCGCTCATCACCGCTTCCGACTGCGAGGGCGCCGGCGCACAGTTCCAGGTCACCACCCTGCCGCTCGACGAGCTTCCCCGCACCGAGGACGGACAGGTGGACTACAGCAAGGACTTCTTCGGCAAGATGGCGTCGCTGACCGTCTCCGGCCAGCTCGAAGGCGAGCTCGGAGCCACCGCCCTGGGCTGCATCTACACCTTCGGCCCCACCTTCCGCGCCGAGAACTCCAACACGCCCCGCCACCTCAGCGAGTTCTGGATGATCGAGCCGGAGATGGCATTCTACGAAATCGAGGACAACATGGACCTGGCCGAGGAGTTCATCAAGTACTGCATCGGCTACGCCCTCGAACATTGCGCCGACGACATACAGTTCCTCAACGACATGTTCGACAAGGGGCTGATAGAGCGCCTTAAGTTCGTGCTCCACAACGACTTCGTGCGCCTGCCCTACACCGAGGGCATCAAGATTCTCGAAGCCAGCGGCCGCAAGTTCGAGTTCCCCGTCTACTGGGGCGTCGACCTGGCCTCGGAACACGAGCGCTTCCTGGTGGAAGAGCATTTCAAGAAGCCCGTCATCCTGACGGACTATCCGAAGGAGATAAAAGCCTTCTACATGAAGCTCAACGACGACGGAAAGACCGTGCGCGCCATGGACGTGCTCTTCCCCGGTATCGGCGAGATCATCGGCGGCAGCCAGCGCGAGGAGGACTACGACAAGCTGAAGGCCCGCATGGACGAACTCGGCCTCAAGGGCATGGACTGGTACCTCGATACGCGCCGCTACGGCTCCGTGCCACACTCCGGCTTCGGACTGGGCTTCGAGCGCCTCGTCCTGTTCGTCACCGGAATGCAGAACATCCGCGACGTCATTCCCTTCCCCCGCTACCCCGGCAACTGCGAATACTAAGCCGCCCTCACCGCCGAGCTTCCGCTCGGCGGCAGCTCCAGAAATAACACCGCCTGGCACCGAGGCACACAGCCCGTGCCAGGCGGTGCTTTTATCTCAACTTTTTTCGCTAATTTTGCGACATGAAAGAAATAAGGTTGCGTTTTGTGACCGCGCTGCTGGCGGTGCTGTGCTGCCTGGCGGCACACGCCGAGCTCAAGGTCAGCGTCATCACCTGCTGGCCCGGCCAGGAGGTCTACGAGCTCTACGGCCACACCGCCCTCCGCATCCAGGGCACCGACAACCTCGGCGCTCCCTTCGACTCCGTCTGGAACTACGGCGTCTTCAACTACTCCGAGCCCAACTTCGTGGGCCGCTTCGTGATGGGCGAGATGATGTACCAGGTGGCCGGCTACCCCTTCGCCTGGTTCATGCCCGAATACGTCGGCGCCGGGCGGCGCGTCGAGGAGCAGACACTCGACCTTACCCAGCCGCAGGCCGAGGCCCTGCGCCACGCCCTACAGGTCAACTGCCTGCCGCAGAACCGCGTCTACCTATATGACTACGTCAAGGACAACTGCTCCACACGCGTGTGGGACAAGCTCGACTCCGCCGCCGGGGGCATCGAAATCCCTGCCGGACAGCCATATCCGACCTACCGCCAGGCCATGCGGGCCTTCCACAGCCACTACCCCTGGTACTCGCTGGGAATCGACCTGGCCCTGGCCTACCCCATCGACACAGCCATCAACAACGCCGACCAGCTATTCCTGCCGCTCGTGCTCCACGACAAGCTCGCCGGGGCAAAGCTCGCCGACGGACGCCCCGCCGTGGCTTCCACACAGGTGCTCAACAACGGAGTTCCCGACGCCACCCTCTCTCCCACACCCTGGTATGCCGGGCCCATCTTCGCCGGATGGCTGCTGCTGGCCTGCGCCCTCGCATACGTGGCCTACTGCTGGCGTTCGCGCCGACTGCTCAACTGGCTGGAAGCCATCTTCTTCGGCCTCGTAGGCGTGGCCGGGTGCGTGATTGCCTTCCTGGTGTTCGTATCCGTTCATCGAGCCGCCTCGCCGAACCTGCTGCTGACCTGGATCAATCCCCTGGCACTGCTCGTGCCGGCACTCATCTGGAACCGCCGCACACGCCCCGTGGCCGTCGCCTACATGATAGCGCAGGCCATAGCGCTGGCGTTCGTGGCCATTCTCTGGCCCTTCCAGACCCAATGCGGCAACCCCGCCATGCTCCCCGTGGCCCTGACAGAGCTCACCCTCAGCATCGCCTACGCCGGCCTATACCTCCAAAAACGCAACCGATGAAAAGCACACTCCGCCATATATTCCCGTTACTGCTCACCATACTCTCGGCTCTCGGCTCTCAGCTCTCAGCTTTTGCCGAACGCCCCCAGCTGGTGATCGGCATCGTGGCCGACCAGCTCCAGACCGACTACCTGCAAGACTTGCTGCCGCTCATGGGCCAGGGCGGCTTCAACCGCCTTTTCAAGCAGGGGATGGTGATTACCGACCTCGACTTCGGCGTCCCCTCCACCGACGCCGCCTCGGCGGTCGCCGAGATCTACACCGGCGCGTGGCCCTCACAGACGGGCGTGACGGGGCGGCACCAGTTCGACCGCCGCACCCGCCGCCTCGTGCCCGCCCTGCTCGACGGCAACACCTACACCCCGGCCCAGCTGCGCCTGTCGACCATCACCGACGAGCTCGTGATCGACGGCCAGCGCTTCGGCAAGGTCTACTCACTGGCCGCCGACCCACAGGTGGCCGTGCTCATGGGAGGCCACGAGCCCGCCTCCGCCGCCTGGATCGACCCCAACACCGGCCAGTGGGCCACCGCCCCCTACTACACAGGCGCCCTACCCGCGCCCCTGGCCATGCGCAACCTCCGCCGACCTCTCCGCGCCCGCCTCGACACCATGCTCTGGAAGCCCCTGCTCGACGTCAGCCGATACCCCGGCCTCCCACCCCAGAAGAAATACTACGCCTTCAGCCACGGCTTCCGCTCAACTGACCGCGACGTCTTCAGCCGCTTCGCCCTCACACCCATGGGCAACCGCGAAGTCACCGACGCCGCCCTACAGTACATCACCGAACTCAAGCCGGGCCACGGAAAGGGGACCATCGACATGCTCAACGTCGGCTACTCCCTGGCCCCCTACACACAGACCAAGGACGGTGACTACCGCCTCGAACTCATGGACGCCTACCTGCGCCTGGACCGCGACCTGGAACGCCTGCTCAACACCGTTGACCGCGAGGTGGGACTCGACAAGACGGTCGTATTCCTCGTCTCCACCGGCCACTTCGACAACGACGCCCGCCCGTCGGACACCTACCGCATCCCCGGCGGCGAGTTCAGCACCAAGCGCGCCGCCGCCCTGCTTAACTCCTTCCTCGGCGCCCGCTACGGCTCGGCCGACTACGTCGCCGGCATCGCCGGCACACACGTCTATCTCAACGAAAAAGCCCTGTCGGCCATCACCTCCCGCCAATCTCTCAGCTCTCAGCCCTCAGCTCTCAGCTCGACCCCGCTACAGGAGGCCCGCGACTTCCTCTGCCGCATGGACGGCATCGCGGCCGTGCAGACCGTCAGCGACATCCTCTCCGGCACCACCGACGCCCTGGAGGAGGCCAGCCGCGCCCTCGACCCGCGCACGGCCGGCGACCTCATCATCAACGTACAGCCCGGCTGGACCCTTGTCGACGACTACGCCACGCCCGTGACGCGCACTGCAATGCGCCGCTCCTCCCCCGCCACCCCCGCCGTCATCCTCTCGCCAACCCTAACGCCGACCACCATCACCGACCCCGTCTCCGCCCTGCGCCTGGCACCCACCCTATCGCGCCTGCTCCGCCTCCCGGCTCCCGACGGCGCCGCCGCCCGCTCACTCCCACTCCCCAGGCGACAATAAAAAAGTGCGCCACTTGCATTGGCACACCTGATACCTAACGCGGAAAATCAACCGTGGTCAACCGCTGATCTCAACGTCGACACCCATCTTACGGGCAAGTGACGGAGAGACGACCTTCACCGACGTATCGGGGATGTTCCACGTGTTCAGAAAAGGTCGCATCTCCTGCTTTAGCTTATCCTGATGACCGGGGAATCTGGCCTTGTCAATTCCACCAGGCAGGTTGAGAATCAGCACAAACTGCAACTTATCGAAATCCAACGCCTTCACCGGTAGGCCAACCTGGCTCTTCCCAGAAATTCCGTGATGTCCTTCAAGCAATGCCTTCAATGCGCTGAATGAATCAACGAATTTCTTTGTGATGTCACGCCAGTACACCTGCAAATTGTCGTAGACTCGCCAGCCTTCGGGTCTGCACTTCAACTCTCCTCGCACGCTCAACGGCGCGGATTTCTTGGCCTCGATAAAGCAGACCGTATCCTGGCAGACGGCCACGCACTCGCACGACATGTTGTTATTAGTGCTCCCCTTGCAAGGTGACTTCATAAGAGGGTCTTGTTCGATACGGAAACAGCGCCCGTCGTCGAAACTGAACGTCATGCCCGACTCCTCGAAGGTTATCATAGCCCGATTTCCTCCTCGTAGAGGCGTATGGATTCGTCGATAATCGGGTTTTCCGGCATTCCTTCCCGCAAATCGAATATTGAGGCCATGCCGTCGTTGCCGCAGTCAAAGGAGACGACGGGAACAGACATTCTTTTCTGGTGCGCAAGCAGATACAGCTTCTTTATCACGAAATACGAATGGCTGGCGATGAAGAATTGTACGCCCGCCTCGGCCAAAGCGGCTACAATGTCCAGCAGGCCAATAAGGAGGCGAGGGTGCAGACCGGCTTCCGGTTCGTCGATAAAGACAAGCGATTCTCTGCTGAGGTAGTGATTGCCGATAAGAGTGTCGAAAATGGCCAGTTTCTTTGTCCCCTCGGAAGTGACGCTGATATCGAAGACCATCTTGCCCTGCTCGTACTCCCAAAGCTTCTTATCCTTGTTGAATCGGATGCGGCCGCCAAGGACATTCCCAAGGCTCTCACGTGCCCTTGCGAACCCCTGAGCCAACTTGCCCTTGATGGGTGGAGTAAGGGCAGCCGCCAAATCGTAGTAAGTGTCGTCGAAGCCGAACTCCATCCGCTGCTCGCGATTGAACTTTATCACATCCAGCAGCGACAGCACCTCCTTTGCCGGAATGAAAACGGAATTGCTGGACCTGGCGGGGCAGCTATCTACGACATTGTTGATTTTAGTCACCGTATCGGCACCGAACGAGAAACTAAACTTTCCGCCACCCTTATCCGCCATGGCAAAAGAGAGCGGGCCGTGTACAGGTTTACGCACGAGTACCCCTAGGCGCTCCACCTCGAAAAGCCAGCGCAATTTCCGGGCAAGCATTTCACTGGCAGACAAATTATTCTTACCGCGTCCTGTCAGCTCGACTGTGCGCTGAACTGCATAAAGAGACTTGAGCAAAAAAGTCTTGCCCGAACGGTTAGGTCCTATAAGCAGATTAATATTGCTGAAAGCATCCACCTTCAGTTCGGAAATAGGTCCAAAATTCTTCAGTTCTGCCGATGCTATCATGAGTATCTTTGATTACGGACTCTCTCGAAATCCTTGCAGCCACAAAATTAGTGAAAAATATCCTTATGGCAAAACATTCCTCTTCTTTTCGATAATATCCAAATGCTGCAGTGTGAACCTGGTGCGGTTTTTGCTGTTTTATGGGTGGAAGTACGCAGAATTTGCGCACTCACGCTAAAATTACTATCTTTGCAGACAATTTTGGCCCGAAGCCAAAGCCGGTCCACCGGCAGGTCCGGAAGGCCCCGACACACTAAACCGACAAATGGGAATAGGCACAATACTCAAGAAAATCCTCGGCGACCAGAGCGAACGCGCCGTTCGCCCTCTGTGGAAACGCGTCAACGAGGAAATCAACCCCATCAGCGCCGAGCTGGTTAACCTCTCTAACGACGAACTGCGCGCCCGCGTCGACGCCGTGCGCGACGACATCCGCGGCGAGGCACAGCAGTACACAGACCGCATTGCCGAGATCCGCGCCGAAATCGAGACGCTCGACTACGACAAGCGCGACCCACTGTGGAAGGAAATCGACTCCCTGCGCGAAGAGAAGTTCGACATGTACGCCCGCAAGCTCGACCAGGCCCTCCCCGAAGTCTTCGCCATCGTCAAGGAGACCGCCCGCCGCTTCAAGGAGAACGACACCATCGAGGTCACCGCCACCGACGCCGACCGACAGCTCGCCGCCGACGGCAAGGACTTCATCACCATCGACGGCGACATGGCCGTCTACAAAAACGAATGGGTGGCCGGCGGCAACCTCACCAAGTGGGACATGGTTCACTACGACGTCCAGCTCATCGGCGGCCAGGTGCTCCACGGCATCCTCCAGGGCGACAAGGTCTCCAACAACATCGCCGAGATGGCTACCGGCGAGGGCAAGACACTCGTGGCCACCCTCCCCGTCTTCCTCAACGCCCTCACAGGCGAAGGCGTCCACGTCGTCACCGTCAACGACTACCTGGCCAAGCGCGACTCCGAGTGGATGGGCCCGCTCTACCAGTTCCACGGCCTCACTGTCGCCTGCATCGACAAGACCAAGCCCAACAGCAAGGAGCGCCGCGCCGCCTACAACTGCGACATCACCTTCGGCACCAACAACGAGTTCGGCTTCGACTACCTGCGCGACAACATGGCGCTCATGACCGAGGACCTCGTGCAGCGCCACGAGCACTACTACGCCATCGTCGACGAAGTCGACTCCGTGCTCATAGACGACGCCCGTACCCCCCTCATCATCTCCGGACCCGTCCCCAAGGGCGACGACCAGATGTTCGCAGAGTTCAAGCCCAACGTCGAGAAGCTCTACAACGCCCAGCGCAAGCTCGCCCAGAACCTGCTCGTCGAATCCAGGAACAAGATAACCGCCGCCCTCAGCGGCGACCCCGACCAGATTGCCAAGTATGACGAACGTTCGCCCGAAGAGAAGGCAAAGGGCCCTCTCAAGGCCAACGACCTTCTCGAAGACGGCGGCCTCGCGCTCTTCCGCGTCTACAAGGGCCTGCCCAAGTACCAGCCCCTCATCCGCTACCTCAGCGAGGAGGGCATCAAGCAGATCCTGCTCAAGGTCGAGGCCAAGTACATGGCCGACAACAACAAGGAGATGCCCAAGGCCGTGGAGCCCCTCTTCTTCGTCATCGACGAGAAGAACCATTCCATCGAGCTCACCGACAAGGGCATCGACATCCTCTCCGGCACCAACCAGGACCCCGAATTCTTCATCCTGCCCGACATCGCCGCCCAGCTCTCCGCCGTCGAGAACGAAGACCTCTCCGACGAGCAGAAGCAGGAACGCAAGGACGAGCTGCTGCAGAACTACTCCATCAAGTCCGAGCGCGTGCACACCGTCAACCAGCTCCTCAAGGCATACACCCTGTTCGACATCAATGTGGAGTACGTCATCGACGACGGCAAGATCAAGATCGTGGACGAGCAGACGGGCCGCATCATGGAGGGGCGCCGCTACTCCGACGGCCTGCACCAGGCCATCGAGGCCAAGGAGGGCGTCAAGGTCGAGGCCGCCACGCAGACCTACGCCACCATCACCCTCCAGAACTACTTCCGCATGTACCGCAAGCTCGCGGGCATGACCGGCACCGCCATGACCGAGGCCGGCGAGTTCTACGACATCTACAAGCTCGAGGTCGTGGAGATTCCTACCAACCGCCCCGTCATCCGCAACGACCAGAACGACCGCGTGTACCGCACCAAGAAAGAGAAGTACAACGCCGTCATCGACGAGATACAGGCCATGATCGAGATCGGGCGCCCGGTGCTCGTGGGCACCACCTCCGTCGAGATCTCCGAGCTGCTGAGCCGCATGCTCCAGCTGCGCAAGATACCGCACCAGGTGCTCAACGCCAAACTCCACCAGAAAGAGGCCGAGATCGTGGCCCACGCCGGCGAGAAGGGCATGGTCACCATCGCCACCAACATGGCAGGCCGCGGCACCGACATCAAGCTCGCCCCCGAGGTCAAGGAGGCCGGCGGCCTGGCCATCATCGGCACCGAGCGCCACGAGTCCCGCCGCGTCGACCGCCAGCTCCGAGGCCGCGCCGGCCGACAGGGAGACCCCGGCAGCTCTGTCTTCTTCGTATCCTTCGAGGATACCGTCATGCGACTCTTCGCCAACGAGCGCATCGTCAAGACCCTCGACCGCCTCGGCTTCAAGGAGGGTGACATGATTGATTCCAAGATGGTCACCAAGTCCATCGAGAACGCCCAGAAGCGCGTCGAGGAGAACAACTTCGGCATCCGCAAGCGCCTGGTGGAATACGACGACGTGATGAACGCCCAGCGCAAGGGCGTCTACGGCCGCCGCCAGAACGCCCTCAAGGGCGAGCGCGTAGGCTCCGACATCGCCAACATGATTTACGAGACCGCCGAGGAAATCACCGGCCGCGCCTCGGACTTCGACACCCTGCAGGAAGAAACCCGCAAGGTGCTCTCCCTCGACGTCCCCATCACCGCCGAAGAGTACCCCCACCTCGACCCCTCCGACATCACCGCCCGCATCGCCGAGGCCGCCATGGCCGACTTCAACCGCAAGAAAGAGAAGATGGCCCAGGGCGCCATGCCATACATCAAGGACTTCGTCGAGCTCCAGGGCGCAACGGGCCTCGTCGGAGTGCCCGTCACCGACGGCAAGCGAGTCTACAACATCCGCTTCGACATCACCGAGGCGTACAACAACAACTGCTCGTCGCTGAGCAAGTCGTGGGAGAAGGCCGTGCTGCTTAGCTCCATCGACCGCGCCTGGCAGGAACAGCTCCGCGAGATGGACGAGCTGCGCAAGTCCGTGCAGAATGCCAGCTACGAGCAGAAGGACCCCCTGGTAATCTACAAGCTCGAAGCCTACGAGCTGTGGAAGAAGATGCTTTGGGACATGAACACCAAGTCCGTGTCGACGCTGCTCCGCGGCAAGCTCGCCGTGCCCGACTACGAGGAGGCCAAGGCCCAGGCCGAAGCCGCCCGCGCCGCCGAAGAGGAGGCCCGCGCCCAGGCCGAGGCCGCACGGCCCCGCCAGGCACTCCGACGCGAGTACTCCGCTGCCCCCGCCTCCAACCCCTACGCCGGATACTCCACCACACGCGACGACTACGAGACCAACCAGCGCAAAGCCATGCAAAGCAGCTACTCGGCGCAGCACCAGCAGCCCTCGCGCACACCCATCAAGAACGCCCAGCCCAAGGTGGGCCGCAACGACCCCTGTCCCTGCGGCTCCGGCAAGAAGTACAAGAACTGCCACGGCCGCGGCCAGTAGGAACCCACCCGCCATACCATACCCACAACGACAAGGTGTGCCTTATATCGGGGCACACCTTGTCGCTCCACTATCACCTGCCCACGGTTTTTGCCATTCGGAAATAAAACCTTATCTTTGTAAATAATTAATGGCTCGAATGAAACGACAGCTCACCCACATAGACTGCTTTGCAGGACCCGGAGGCATATGCACGGGACTTGCAGCGGCCGGTTTTGACACAAAAGTTGCCATAGAGTACATAAAGAGTTGTTGCGATACATATTCGGCCAACCATCCCGGCGTGAAAGTGATTCACTCAGATATCAGAGAGGTAGCCGCAGATGACATTCTCCCATATATTCCCCAGGACGGAGTGGATTTGGTTACGTCAGGCATGCCGTGTGAAACATTCTCCACCGCAGGCAACACTTCGCGCTCATTCTACGATGACCGGCAATTCCTTTTTCGCGAGGGTATCAGAATCGCAAAAATCTCTAACGCAAAAATGATATTGTTCGAGAATGTGCCCGGCATCACATCCAAAACAGTTGCCAAAGGCGAAAAGACTCGAATTGTAGACGTGCTGAAAAAGGAACTTACAGAAGCTGGATACACCAAGTTTATCGAAGTGATACTTGATGCGACTAAATTCGGGGTTCCTCAAAAAAGAAACAGGTTTTTCATTCTGGCGACAAGGAAAGACTGGGCACTGTTTGCTCCCAATCCTAATTGCGACAAGGCCGTAACTGTAAAAGAAGCACTATGCGATTTACCGAATGTAGAGCCAAATTCCGGCACAGACGCAAAAGAATATACCAGCGAGACGTCACACTTTTCCCGACTGATGCGAAATCGCACTTTCTGGAGAAGGGAGGGATTTGACGATGGCCTGTCCTTGCAGACGTCAATGAAACATAGAGCCTGCACCATAAAGCGATTCTCGCTACTGAAACAGGGAGAAGGACTGAAAGACCTGTTTGAACGATACACAGGCGAAGAGAGATCCGAACTTCAGCGCCAAAGGATTCTCCCGAAAAAACTGTTCATAAAACGAAATGTCAGACTCAAGCTTGACGAACCTTCGAGTACGGTGACCAGCCATTGCCTTGAAGAGTTTGTGCACCCTCTCTATGACCGAGCTCTGACAGTAAGAGAATGCGCAAGATTACAGTCTTTCCCCGACTCATACATTTTCGAGGGACCGTTCCTGGTTCCTCACATAGACCGTACCGTCCAGGACAAGTACGAACAGATAGGGGATGCCGTCCCGCCTCTGCTTGCCTACGCATGGGGTGTCACAATATCACAAATTTTTGACAACTATGACAGATAAAATCTTCCAATACTGCAAACGTGTCTATACTTCCACATACCGAAAGGCATATGCAGACTTCCTAAAGGGCAAAACAGCATCTGACAAGACACGACAGGCCGCGGAACAGTTCGCTCAAAAGCTGTCAATCAGGGCTTCTTTGAAGGAAGGCGTCTCACGGTTTCCCGATGACGATGTTGCAAATATATGGAGAGGCGTATATAAGGTGCATATTTTCCGCAAATCAGGCATTAACGTAGACGAACAGACTGTGGCCAAAGTCATCAGTGCAGAACAAAGCTGGCGCAAATCCAGTGGCCACGCATTCGAAGAACTGATAAAAGAGCTGGCAAATCTGTCACTGCAGGGAACGAATGTCGCGATTCTTCTTCAGAAGGATTTGAATCTTCTGATAAAGGCCGGTGAAATCGCCAATGAGCCGCGAGACATAGCGTGGATAGAAAAACAAATCAGGGCATCCATCTTTGACCTTTACGCCATAGTGGAAAAAGAGGACAAGCAATATGTCTTCGGGTGCATTCAGAGCAAGACATCCATCAGAGACCGTGTCACGAGAGACCGCGAACCGTCAATGCACGCCATGCAGTCGTTTTTCTGGAGCGCATGTATCGCCTTGGACGGAGAGTTCCTACGTATGCCTAAATTCGTAGGCATGGTAAACGGAGGCACACAGGAATTTCCCGAAAACGGATGGCATGGCATGTACGTGCTGTCGGAGATAGTCGCCGAAGACCGTATATACAAAAGCGGCTTCGACCTTGCCCTCTTTACCGAACACGCGAAGGAAGCGGCAAAGTATTGGCTTTCCCAACGCCAATGGTTCAACCTTGAATGGAAGGCAACCATGCCACAGTGAATTTTGTAGTAACGCGAGTTCGGGATAAGGAGTGAGATGAGAGTGTTGCAAAATCCGGCGAATCGTAGGGCTGCACCCTGGTGCAGCCCTACAATTTGACCGAAATTTTGAATTTTGACACACCCCCATTGCGGTTAACAGACGGTAGGTTCAAAGGGTGAGGTTGGCCATCTCGATGGCGGCGGCGGCGGCTTCGGAGCCTTTGTTGCCAAGGGAGCCGCCGGCGCGGTCGAGGGCCTGCTGGAGGTTGTCGACCGTCAGGACGCCGAAGATGACGGGAACAGTGCCGGCGGCGTTGAGGCGCGCCACACCGGTGGCGGCGATCTGGCATACGTAGTCGAAGTGGGGAGTGTCGCCACGGATGACGCAGCCGATGACGATGACGGCGTTGTACTTGCCGTTGGACTGTGCGCGGGCGGCGGCGTAGACGAGCTCCACGGTACCCGGCACGCGCACCACTTCGATGCTGTTGGGTCCGAGGCCGACGGAACGGAAAGATGTCATGGCGCCGTCGAGGAGCGCATCGGTGATGTTGTCGTTCCAGCGTGCCACTACTACGGCACAGCGGAATCCGGGCTTGGGCGACGGCATGGCGAGCGTCTGCCCGGCTGTGTTGAGAATAGTTGACATGATTTTTTTAGCCGAGAGCTGAGAGACTGCCGATACGCTGGTGGCATTGTCCCACTCTCGGCTCCCAGCTATTTGTTTTTGTCGGCGATGGGGAGAATCGTCTCGTCCTTGCTTACGATTACCTCGTTGTTGGGTTCTGGTTCCTTGGCCTTGGCGGGCTTGCGGCCCTTGAGGCCGAGGCGGTGGAGGAATGCCTTCCAGATAGGCTCGCGCTCGATGTCGGCGTCGATGACCTCGATTAGGGCGAGGATGTCCTCCTCGAGCTCGATGGTGCCCAGGGCGATGGCGTGAGGCAGCAGGGCCTCGAGCAGGCGCTTGGCGCGGGGACGCATGGCGCGGACGCGCATCATGATCTCGGCCATGTCCAGGCTCATCTTGACTTCCTTGCGGGTGATGCGGCCCGAGCGGCGCTTGGAGTACTTGATGGCCTCGGTGTAGAACTTGAGGGCGGCGCGGTAGTCGCCGGAGGCGGCAAGCAGCTCGGCGACCTTGCGCAGCGACTCGACGAGCTTCTCGGTGGCGGCGGCCATGCCGGAGTTCACTTTCTCGTACAGGGAGGCCGTCTGGAGCTCCTGGCGGGCGAGCATGTCCATGGCCTTGCGGCGGGAGCGGAGGATGCGGGTGCTCAGGTCCATGGCCAGGATGTGCATGGCGCCGAATTTCTCGGAGTCCTTCTTGACCAGTACGCCGAGGACCTTGAAGAGGATGTCGAGCTCCTTCTCGCTCTGTCGGTAGTCCTTGAGGGTATAGTGTATTTCGGCAAGGTCGAAGAGGAGGGCGACGAGAGCCTGGCGGAAAGAGTCGGACTCGTAGTCGGGATGCGCGCGGAGCTCGCGGAGACCTTCGACTACGCGCTCCAGAGCGTCGCGGTAGCGCTGCTCGGCCACCAGCTGGGCAGTGACGCGGCGTATTCCTTCCACTTCTTTGAGAACGCGATGGGCTTCGCTGTCGCGTTTCTCGCCCATGGTCAGTATAAGATCGTTGAGAAGCATATATCTTTCTTTTCTTTAGTTGAATTGTAGGGATGCACCCTGGTGCATCCGCAAGAGGTGGACGGATGCACCAGGGTGCATCCCTACATCCCTCTACCGTTGTCAGCAGTTCGCGGCTTTCTTGGCGGCGGAGCCGAGGTATCCGCCGTGGTGGCGCAGGGCATAGTCGTGGGCGGTCAGGCCGATGGCGGTCATGGTGGCCACCACCAGCACGTCGCCCATCACCGTCATCTGAGTGGTGGAGACGGTGGGTGTCAGACCCAGGGGGCAGACCTCGGGGGCGCCCCCGGTGTGCAGGCACACGTCGGCTTCCTGCGCCAGCGGACTGCGGTCGTTTCCCGTTATAACAATCAAGGGCACGTCAGGGTTCAGTCGGCGTGCCAGGTCCACAAGCTCCACTATCTCGCGGGTCTTGCCGGAGTTGGAGAGGAGGAGCAGCAGGTCGTCGGCCTGGAGTATTCCGAGGTCGCCGTGCTGTGCCTCGGCGGGGTGGAGGAAGACGGCCGGGGTGCCGGTGGAGCAGAACGTGGTGGCGATGTTCATGGCGATCTGGCCACACTTGCCCATGCCACTGACCACGAGCTTGCCGTGGCGGCGGTGCACGTGCTCCAGTATCAGTCGCAGGGCCTGCTCATAGCCCTGCGAGGCGGGAATGGAAGCCACGGCCGCGCTCTCGGCGGCGATGATGCGGCTGAAGAGGGCCGCGGTGTCTATGTTGTGGGTGGTGTTCATATTTTGAGGGGTATCGCCGAGCCGAAGCTCGACGGCAATTGCAGAGTAAATGTTTCGGCCGCACGATCCGTGCGACCCTACAGCTTTCAGATGCGGCACTGGTTGCGCTCTAAGGCGTTGATACCGTCGCGGGCGCGGTCGGAGATTTCGACGGTGACGCCCAGGTCGGGGTCGTAGCTGACCATGACGGTGCGACACACGGCCTTGACCTGCAGGTTGGAGGCGTTGACCATGACCTGCTCCAGGGTGAAGGCACGCTTGCCCAGCTTGATGCAGCGGGTGTAGATCTCTATCGGCTCGCCGTAGTAGGCGGAGGCTATGAAGTCGCAGTCGATGTTGGCGATGACGGTCTCCACCCTCCGCCAGTCGATGTCGCCGCGCATGACCTGCTGCAGGTACTGGGCCTTGGCGGTGTCGAACAGCGAGAAGTACTGCACATTGTTGAGATGGCCGAGGATGTCGATGTCATTGAAACGAATCTGCACCTCGGCACGTGCGTGGTAGAGCGATGGGTCGAACTGGAAATCGGGTTTCTGTGTCATACGAAGCGTATGTGTTTGATGACTTCGGCACCGCACTGCTCGTTGATGCGGGCGATGAGGGTGCCGGAGTTTATGAGAATCTCCTGCCGGAGCACGGGGATGTCGCAATGTATGTGGAGAGTGCCGCGGTCTATGTCGAGGGCCTGCGCCTGCCGGGCTACAGCCTCACCGGCGATCTGTGGCCAGAGGGCGACGGCCTGGCGCTGCGTCAGGCGCGAACGGAGGCGGCGGCTGTCCATGATGCCGTCGAGCACGGAGGCGAGCGTTACGGGATGAGTACGTTTCATGTCCGTGTCAGATTCGTGCGAAGGCGCCGTTTTCGGCCTGAAAGAGGAGATGGCCGTCGATGCCTGACAGTATGCGGTCGAGGTGCTCGCGGTTGGTGTCGGTGATGAAGATCTGGCCGAAGCCGGAGTCGGGTCCGACGACGGAGAGGATGTGCTCCACACGGGAGGCGTCGAGCTTGTCGAAGATGTCGTCGAGCAGCAGGATGGGAGTCTCGCCGCGAGCCTGGCGCAGGTAGTCGAACACGGCCAGCTTCAGGGCCACCGTAAAGGTCTTGAGCTGCCCCTGGCTGCCTATTCCGCGCAGCAGATGGTCGCCGAGCATGGCCTCGAGGTCGTCGCGGTGCACACCCTGGGAGGTGTAGCCGAGGATGGCGTCACGCTGGCGGTGACTCTCGAGGATTTCAGGCATGGCGGCGTCGTTGAGGGCGGACCTGTAGCGGATGGCGACGTCGTCGGCGCCGGCCGAGAGCGCCCGGTGGTAACGGCTGAAGATGGGCGCGAGCGCCTCGGCCCACTGCCGGCGGACGGAGTGTATGGCGGCGGCGGCCTGGCACAGGGGCTGCTCCACGCTCTCGTAGAGCAGGGCGTCGCGGATGCCGGAGCGGAGCATGCGGTTGCGGCTCTCCAGCGACCGAGTGTAGTGCATGAGGTGCTGGAGGTAGGCGCCGTCGGCCTGCGAGATCACCATGTCCATGAAGCGGCGGCGCTCCTGTCCGGCGCCGAGCACTATGGCGGTGTCCTGCGGGGCGACGAGCACCAGGGGCAGGCGGCCGATGTGGGCGGCGATGCGGGGATACTCCTTGCCATCGGCGCGCACGGACTTGCGGCGGCCGCGCGTCATGCCCACCGACAGGCTGAGGGTGGTGCCGCTGTCGGCCAGGTAGTCGCCCTTGAGCAGGGTCGTCTCCTGGCCGTGGCGCATGAACTCGCTGTCCGGGAGGACCCGAAATCCGCGCATGAAACTCATGAAGTGGACGGCCTCGAGCAGGTTGCTCTTGCCCATGGCGTTGCGGCCCAGGACGCAGTTCACCTTGGGCGAGAAGTCGAGCC
Organism: uncultured Porphyromonadaceae bacterium; assembly: GCA_900541835.1. Lineage (GTDB taxonomy): Bacteria > Bacteroidota > Bacteroidia > Bacteroidales > Muribaculaceae > Lepagella. The sequence continues at coordinate 12,412 of UQLL01000003.1, read as the reverse complement.
TCGCCTCGGCGATGTTCTTGAAGTTGAGAATCTCGGCGCCGCGCAGTACCATGACAGGTCAGAGTTTCTTGCCGTAGGCGAGGTCGCCGGCGTCGCCCAGACCTGGGACGATGTATGAGTGGGCGTTGATTTCGGGGTCGATGGCGCCGCACCATATGGTGGTCTTCTCCTGCGGGAAGACGCCGGCGACGTAGTCGACGGCCTGGCGGGAGGCGATGACGGAGGCGACGTGGATGTGGGCCGGCTCTCCCTTGCCGAGCAGCGCGCGGTAGGCGAGCTCCATGCTGGCGCCGGTGGCAAGCATGGGGTCGGCGATTACCAGCGTCTTGCCCTCGATGTCGGGGGATGCGAGGTATTCGATGAGGACGTCGAAGGTGTAGCCCTTCTCCTTGTAGCGGCGGTAGGCGCTCACAAAAGCGTTCTCAGCGTAGTCGAAGTAGCTCAGGAAGCCCTGGTGGAATGGTATTCCGGCGCGCATGATTGTGGCGAGCACGGGTTCCTGGGCGGGACGACGGCAGCGGGCGGTGCCGAGGGGCGTCTCGACGTCGCTCTCCACGTATTCCAGGCGGTGGCTGATCTCGTAGGCCATGATCTGGCCGATGCGTTCCAGGTTGGTGCGGAAGCGCAGCGGGTCGGCCTGGATGCGCACGTCGCGCAGCTCCGCCATATAGACGTTGACGAGGCTCGGACGGTCCTCGAAGTTGATAATCTCAATCATTGCCGCAAAATTACTAAAAAATGCACAAAGCACAATGCACATTGCACGGAAAAACGTTGTGGACGCTTCCGCGCAATGGACACAACTTTTTCAGGGCGGTCCTTATCCCGAACTCGCGTTATTAAGCAAGCTCTTAAAATGACGGCTTCCACGAAAAACACCGCGCTCCGGAAAGGAACGCGGTGGCGTTGATTCATGGTATGTCTTGTCGGATTTTACGGCACCATCACCTTGCGGGTGAGACGGCCGTAGCGGACAATGTATATTCCTTTTGCCAAGGAAGCAGGGTTCATGCGCATGCCGTAGAGGTTGTAGACCTCGGCACCATCCGGAACTTCCATTGCGCCCGGCATCATGGTAATGGGCATTTCGGCGTCTTCGGCGCTGATTGCATTCACGCCAAGGGTGATGGAATTGAACTGTTTCCATACGTCGGCTGTGCGGTAAGCCGAGGCAGCCTCATGGCGTACTACCAGAGTGGTCTTGGCGAGGACGTCGGCATCGAAAGTGGTGGAGTCTACGGTGGGCGGAGTGATGGCGTTAACGCGCAGGGTCTTGAGGTTGGTGCAGCTTACGAAACAGAGCGTTCCGATTTTGGAGACGTTGGAACGCAGGGTTACGGAAGGCAGCTTTGAGCAGCCGTTGAAGACCTGGTTGCCGAGCGATGCTACGGCACGGGGAATGTATACGGAATCCAGCGAGGTGCAGTTCTTGAAGGTGAAGTTGGGCAGCATGGTCAGCTTTTCGGGCAGAATCACCCTCTTGATGTTTGAGCATCCGAAGAAGGTGGACTGTCCCATGGTGGCGATGTTCGGGCCGAAGGTTACGGAGTCGAGCGCCGTGCAGTTGTTGAAGGTGCCGGCACCTAAGGTTGTGAGCTTGGACGGCAGCTTGACATAGCGGAGCGCTGTGCAGTTCAGGAAGATGGTGCCACCGAGCGAGGTGAGGCTTTCGGGCAGGTTCACTTCGGTAAGGGCTGAGCAGCCTGAGAAAGTGCTGCCACCGATGGTGGTGAGGCCCTCAGGCAGCTTGACGCTCTTGAGCGCCGTGCAGCGCATGAAAGTGGAACCTTTCAGCTCTTTTATGTATGAGGGAACGGTGAAGGTTGTCAGCGCCGTGCAGCCTGCCAGTAAAGACATGGGAATCACGGTGATGTTCTGCGGAAGTGCCACTTCGGTGAGCTTCGGGTTGTTCTGCAGGATGCCGGAACTGGCGAGCTTGCACTTCGCTACTTTGGGGAACGTAATCTTAGTCATGTTCGGGCAAGAGGCGAAAGCCGTAGAGCCAACGAGATCCATGGTGTCGGGGAGTACTACTTCGGTAAGTCCGCGGCACTCCATGAAGCCCTGGAGGTCAATGCTTTTCAGGCTCTTGGGGAAGGTGAACTTGACGGCGGTGTTGCGGAAGGCGGCACCTTTTATGGTTACTACGTTGGGGAAGGCCGCGGTGGTGAGGCTGGTATCGTTGAGGAACACGGACTCCATGATGAGAGTCACCTTGTCGCCGCCGTTGACTTTCTGCAGCTTAGGGCTGGAACCGAACGCGGAATTGCCGAGGTAGTTGACGCTGTCGCCAAGAGTCGCCTCCGTCATCTTGTCGCAATAGGCGAAGGCGAGGTTCTCCACACGCTGGATTCGCGGGGGGATAGTCACGGTGGTGAGGGGTGTGTACTCGAAGCATCCTTCCTTGAGCATGCGGAGTCCCTGCGGAAGGGTCACTGCCGGGAGGGAAGACTTGCGGAAGGCGTAGTTGTTTATCACCAGCACGGAGGCGGGGATTGTCACCGAAGTTATGCCCGTGGCGCCGTCGAAGGCATAACAGCCTATCTCCACAACCTTGTACTCCTTGCCATCTATTGTGGCTGTGGCCGGAATGTTGACGGCGCCGGTATAGGAATTGCCGGTAAGGCCGACAAGACGGTCCTGTTCCGAGAGGATGTTGTATTTCAGCCCGTCAGCAACCACACCCTGCTTGGTGCCGTATTCATATACACGCTGGAAACGACGCCAGTTGTACTGGTAGTCGAACCATGTCCCGGCGGGCACGTTGAGCGTGGCGCCAGCCAAAACGGTAGTGGCGAAAGGCGAAGCCTCGATGTCCGGGGCCTTTGGGCTGTGGGCGTTGATGGTGCGCAGTTTCAGAGTCTTAAAGAAGGCCCCGTACTGTATATCGCGCAAGGTGGCCGGCAACGTCACCGTGACAAGCTTGTTGTTGTTGCTGAATGCGTTCTCTCCGATGGAGGTCAGGGCATACTTAATCCCTTCGTATACTACGGTGTCGGGAAGGTTCACTTCAGTAGGGTTGGCGGCGTCGGAGGCGGTGAGCTGTACGGTGTGCTCTATGGCCGACAGGACCTTGTAGCTCAGACCCTCGCTCTGGAAGGTCTGCGCCGAAAGAGTCAGTCCGCCCAGCGTCATCAGCGCTGCAATGAGGTACTTGCTTTTCTGCATATATTATTGTGTTATGTTGTTGTTTCACTTTGCTCGCAAATTTATCCTATATTTTTTCCTTCCTACCACTATTCATATCCTGCAATTTTACTATCTTTGCAAAATGAAGTGTACTTATAAACTACTGCAACGAGCCCTAACACACTGATATGCACTATGTTACCTCTCTCGTTTAAGATGCGGCATATGGCGGCAGAAGTGGTGGCAAAGACCTGCCGCGCTCTCGCTGTCTTTTTGTGTTTACTCCTTGTCTGCGCATGTCCCTATCCCCTGAGAGCCGACAGAAGCGTCTCGACAGACCTCAAGTGCCAGTATTTCCTCAACAAGATGCAAAACGAGAAACTGCCGGTAATGCGCAGGGTGCCATACATAGATTCCCTTGAGCGGCTCGACCCTTCCTTCGCCTCGCGTCACCTGAACAAGAAAGGTCATCTCTATATGAAGGCCACACGCTTCAACGATGCCCTGCGCTGCTTCGAGAAATTGGCGAAGCAAAAGAATCTCTCTCTCGACGAACGTCTGAAAGCGTTGTACTGGCAGGCATGGTGCTACAATGCCACCGCGCAATATTCCAAGGCGTTGAACACCGTACTCAATATCTTTGCGTCCGAGAAACCTGACTCTCTGTGGTACCACGATGCATATTCCTATCTGCTTGTGTACAGAACTTACGATTTGCTGAGGCAGCACAATATGGCCGAACGCTATCTCGTCAAGGCCGACAGTGTGCTTAAGTCCCGATCTCCAAAGTCTAAGAAATGGGGAGATCTGCATCTTACGGTGGAACTATACAAAGCGGCTCTCTACCTGTGCCGGGGAAGGTATCCCGAGGCTTTGGCGCAATGCAGGAAGACACAGCAAATGGCTGTGACTCCCCTCGACAGACAGATGGCCGACATGAACTTCGCTTATCTGCTGGAATATATGGGCGAACCGGCAAAAGCGGAGGAGCTGTACAATCAATTCATGCAAGAGAAAAACGAGGATATAATCTATAATATCAATTATGAAAGCGCAATGTTCAACTATGCCCTGCTGTTGTTGAAACAGAAACGATACAAGGATTCGGAAGCGATATGCCGCCGACAGATTCCGAACACTTTCATCACCGGCCAGAAGAATACCCGCGGACTGCTGTATGAGGTGTTGGGGCGCGCGCTCGACGGTCAGGGAAAGCATAAGGAGGCTTTCGACGCTCTCTTTCTCTCCATGTCCACGCTCGACTCAGTGCGCAACGAACGCAGCACGGATCTTTCCGATGTCACCGCCGACTTCGAGATTCGCATGGCGGAGCTGGAACAGTCGCGTCAGTCATCGGGCAGCAGGGTAGTCTATTGGTGGGTGATAGCGGCTTTCCTCGCGGTGATTCTCGGTGCCGGAGTATATAGCGGCATAATGATTTGGCGGCGCAACGAACGCAAGCACAAGCATCGTGGAGTCATGCTGCAACGCTTCAGCGATGCCGAGCTCAGGCATTGCCGCCAGGAATCTAAGACAGGCAAGGAACTTGACGAGGCAAACCGCCGCATTGTGTCGCTGAGCATGAAGAAAGCGGAGGCTGACGGGATGCTCGCATCGGTGCGCGAGATTACGGCCGAGACAGCCTCTTCACCCCGCGAGAAGTTAAACAAGATTCGAACCCTTTTGCAGGCGATTCCGATTTCCGACCGTAACTGGGAAGTATTCCGTACCCATTTCGAGAAAGTACATCCACACTTCTTCACCAACCTCAGCCAAAGGCATCCGCATCTGACGCAGGGCGACCTTAAGATGGCGGCGTTTATAATAATGAACATCTCCACCAATGAGATAGCCTCTTTGCTGTGCCGCTCGCAGCGCACCGTAGAGTCCGCCCGCTACCGCCTAAACAAGAAACTATCTCTCAGCGACGACCTCTCCATGGCCGAGTATCTCCGCACTTTCATGCAGCAATAGGAAGGTGACCTTAACTCTCCCATTTCCTAAAACTATTTAAAATCCTTGCCTCTCGTTTTTCTCCTCTTTAATGCACTTTTATCAAGTATGGTTAAATCACTACCTATAGCGTTAAGTTATACTTTAGACGATTGTCCAATAAATCAAATCACAAAATAAATAAGAACGCGAGTCCGGGATAAGAAACGCCCTGAAAAAATTGAATCAGCTGCCGGATAAAGTCTCCCGTGGATTTTGGCGTTAGCGACGGATTTACTAACTTTGAGGATATAATGGCCTATGTTATATGGACCGTGGCGGCGTCCTCTCTCGTGGCGCTCCTGAGCGTGGCGGGTGTGCTCGTGTGGCGTCGCCGACGACGGAAACGCGCAGAGGCGGCGACGGGGAACAGCGCGGACGACGGGGACGCCTGCCTGCCGGAACTGAACCGCGAGCTGACTTCTACGGCGCTCCAGCTGGCCCGGACCACCGAGGCGCTGCGCACTATCCGCGACCATTTCTGCGACGACAGCGCCGACACTGACGAGAAGATGGAGACACTGCGCCGCGACATCCTGGGCGTTCGGCTGCAGCAGGACGTCTGGGAGACGTTCGACCGATATTTCGCCCGGATGCATCCGAGATACGTGGCGACCCTGTGCCAAGCACACCCGTCTCTGACCACCGGTGAGCTGAGGATGTGCGCCTTCATCGCCATGAACCTGTCCACCAAGGACATCGCGTCCATGACCAACCGCTCGACACGCACCGTCGAGGCCACGAAATACCGCCTCACCAAGAAGCTGAACCCCTCCGAGCCCCTGGGTACGTACCTCCACCGCTTCCTGTAACCGGGGAAATGCACCGCCTGACCGGGAACGTCAAACCTCTACGGAGAAATGCGGATAAGCATAAAAATCCCGGAAGCGTTTTCGCTTCCGGGATTTTTGTCGGAGCCGCAGCGGTGAGATGCAGCGGCGGGCGCCAGGGATATGGAATCCCCGGATAATGGATTAGCGTACCACGCGCTTGGCGGTGGTGGCGGTGCCGTCGGAGTAGACGGTGCGGACGATGACAATGGCTCCAGGTGCCGGGCTGACGATACGGGCGCCCTGCAGGTCGAAGTACTCGGTGCTGACGGCCTCGGGGGCATCGATGCCGAACTCGTCGACTCCACTGGTGCGGTTGACGGTCAGGTTAAACAGGCGGGAGAACTTGCCGTCGGCGCTCTTGACGCTGATGGTGGCCGGGCCGAGCTTGACGGGGTATACCTTGCCGGGGTCGCTTACGGACATGCGGAGACCATCGCTCAGCTCCCACTGCAGGCCATCCTTGGGATAGCCGACGTAGAAGACGTCGTTGACGTTGGAAGCCTTGTCCTCGGCCTTGGTGAAGGCCATGGAGATGGCCGCCAAGTCTGCGGCGTCGTTGCCCACGAGCCAGTTGAGACGAGGGAGCATGGCGCGGCCGAGGGTGTACTCGTCGCCGAGTTCCACGGTCTGCAGCTGCTGCTCCGAGCGGCCGCGGCCGGACGGGTCATAGCGGTAGACGGTGGTGTTGACGTCGGAGTTGTAGTAGATGTTCTTCCAGACGACATTGACGCCGGAGTTGCGCACGTAGAGGTTGGCGCTTACCAGGTCGTCGCCCTCGCCGGTGACGGTGAGGCGGCCGAAGGTGAAGCAGTTCTCCAGGGGTATGTCGGGAGTGCCGGTGCTGGCGGCGGCACGGCCAATCAGACCGCCCATGTTGAAGGGGCCGCTGAGCTCGCCCATGGAGTAGCTGTTGTACACTGCGGCTGATGTGACGGTGTAGCCTATCAGGCCGCCGACCATGCCGTTCTTGTTACCCGAGGTGGGAAACTGGCCTGTGGAGGCTACATCGCCGAGGTTGGCGCAACGGTCGATGGAGCCGCTCTGTAGACCGGTGACACCGCCGGTGCCGTGGCCTACGGTGGAAACGGTGCCTGCGTTGAGGCAACGGGTGGCATGGCCACGGGTGACGCCTGCAACACCGCCGACTGCCATGTGCGACGAAGTGGCGGTGGAGAAGACATTGCCGTAGTTGATGCAGGAGTCGATGGTACAGCTGGTGTTGACCTCACCTGCCACGCCGCCGATGTAGGAGGCGAAGCCGTGAATCTCACCGTAGTTGACGCAGCGGCTGATGCTTACGGGGAAGTCGGTCTGTGCGCTGGAGGAACCGGCCACGATGCCGCCTGTCTGGCTGGCGCCGGTGGAGGTGATGTTGCCGTAGTTGACGCAATCCTCAACGGAGTTGCCAGGCAGCAGTCGGCCCACGATGCCGGAGGTGTAGCTTTTGGAGGTGATGTCGCCGTGGTTGGAGCAGCCGCGGATGTAGACACCCACACCCTTGGTTGTGGTCTTGCTCAGGATGCCGGAGAAGTCGCTGACAGAGGTTGTGGCAGCCTTCAGGTCGGCATAGTTGTGGCAATCCTCGATGCGGGCGGTGGTGTAGGCCTGCCCTGCGATGCCGCCCAAGGTGGAGGTTACGGTAAACTTGGCATCCTTGGTAGTCTTACATCCGCGTACGGTGGTGTAGAGGCTGGCCACGATACCGCCGTTGGTGGTGGTGCCGCTGATGGAGCCTTCCATGGTGCAGTTCTCAATCAGGGCGTCGGCGTATGCGTAGGAGACGATGCCGCCGTTATTGCCCGTCTTGGCCGTGATGGCACCCTTGAAGGTACAGCCGCGCACCACGCCGCCGGCATATACGCGTGAGGCGATACCGCCGGCATAGCCCTGGCTGACGGAGGCGATGCTGCCAGAAACGGTACAGTTCTCGACGGTGCCGTACAGGTCGCCGACCACGCCGCCTGCGTATGCATAGAGGCTCATGGAGCCGTCGAGGGTCAGGTTGCTGACGCGGCCCGAGGAACCGATTTTGCCGAAGAAGCCCATATAACGGCCGGGATAGCCCATGGGGTGCGGCTTGGAGGCGGTGTTGGTGATGACGGTATTCTCATACTTGTAGCCAGAGATACGCTTGCCGTTGCCGTCGAAGACGCCGTTGAACTGATGCGCCTGCCCCTTGGCGATGGGGCTGAGGGTATCGGTGGCGGCGAAGGTGATGTCGTTCATCACCTTGAAGTGGGTATTGGCATAATCGAATCCGGTGGCGTAGATGAATTGCGACAGACGGTTGATGTCGTCGACAGTCTTGATCTGATAGGGATTCTGCTCGGTGCCTGCGCCTGCGAAGAGCACGGGCACGGTCTGAACCGGGAGCAGACGCGCGGCATTGGCTGCGGTGATGCTCAGGGTGTCGCGGCCGATGGTGTTCCCCTGGGCCGGAGTGACGTTGAGGCTGCCGCCGCTGACGCTGAAGAGGCTCTGGTCGGCCTTCAGGGCGAAGGTGAGGCCCTGAGCGGGCGAGAGCGGAGTGTTGCGCTGCACATTGGCGCGTGTCTCGCCCGAGGCGAAGGCCACGTACATGGTGCGCAGGGACTTGGCCAGAGGCTCGTCGGCGAATGCCTTGAGCACGGGATAGGCGTTGGCTGCGAAGGTCCACTTGTCGGCGTCGGGCAGAGAGGCGGGAGCCTTGCCGGAGGTGAGCTCGGCGGTGCTGAGGGAGGTGAAGCCGGGACGGCCGGAAGAGAGGGCTGCGCCGGCCACCACTACGGACCCGTCGAAGAAGTTGTTCTCACCCTCCAGACGGGTGAGGTTGCCGGCCATGGCACCCTGTGTCGGGTCGGTGAGCCAGCAGTTGACCATACCGGTGTTGATGTTGCCGCGCAGGACGGACTGGTTGCAGACGCCGATGATGCCACCCACCTGACGGGCACCAGTGACGGTTCCCTGGTTGAGGCAGGAGATGATGACACTGGCATCGGTGTTGGTGCCGCCTGCGATGCCGCCGATGGCATTCTGGGTCTTGGAGGTGATGAAGGCATTGAAGGCCGAGCCGGTGACGTCGGCGTCATTCTGGCACAGCTCGATACGGCCGGTGTTGGCGCCGGCGATGCCGCCTGCATAGACGCGGCCCAGGGTCAGGGCACCCGCGTTATAGCAGCCGCGCAGGGTGCCGGTGTTGAAGCCTGTGATGCCGCCCACATAGTCGGTGATGGCCGACTGCGGAGCATAGCTGCGGCAATTCTCGATAAGGCCCATGTTGTAGCCCGAAACGGAGCCGCCGGAGCCCCAGTGCGAGAAGCTGCAGTCGGAACCGATGTTGAGGTTGCGCACCACGCCGGTGGCCAGGATATTGTTGAACAGGCCGGAGTAGGTGTATGATCCGTCGGTTGTGGCCTTGCCGTCGCCGTCGAAGGCCACGGCCTGAATCTTCAGGTTGCGTATGGTGTGGTTCTGACCGTCGAAGATGCCGCCGAAGCCGATGGCGGGGTTATAGCCTGCACCCACGCCGCGGAAGCCGGTGGCTACGGCGAAGTCGATGTCGCCGGTCATGCGGAAGTAGTCACCCTCGTGAGGCTGCTGATAGGTGGCCACAGCCTCGTGGAGGAGGCGGAAGTCGGCCACGCTCTTGACCAGGTAGGGGTTTTGCTCTGTGCCCTCGCCGTCAAAGAGCTTGGGCACTACGGCCAGGCGGTAGATGCGCACGTTGCCACCCTCGCGGGTCTTGGCCACGACAAGAGCGTTGGCGTAATGGTCGCGCACCGAAAGGGTGGAGCCGGAAATCTGAAGGGCTTCGGTGGCGTCGACGTATGCGTTGGTCTCGGTATCGACGATTTTCCACTCAATGCCCTCGGCCTGGGTCAGTGCGGCCGGGCTCTTGAACTTGGCGGAGGTCTCACCCTCGGCGATGGTCATGGCTACGCCGGAGAGGCGCACGGCCACGTCGTCGGCTATGGTGCGCAGGGTGGGATAATGCCCCTTGGCTGCCTGCCACACGTCGGCGCTGAAATCCTTGGGGAGCTGTCCGGAGGTAAGTGAGGCGGTGGAGAGGCCATACTTGCTGCCGCGCAGGCCGAGCACCTGATAGTCGGTGTAGCAGTTGAAGATGCAGGCGCCGATGGGGTCGAAGCCCTCGCGGTAGTAGGTGGAGCCGAACACGCCTTTGTCGGCCACTGCCTCGGAGGAGATGACCTGAGCGGAGTTGTAGCAGTTGCGCACCTCGGTCTGATAGAGCATGGAGGTGCCGGAACCGGTGGAGTACTGATAACCGACGCTGAGATAGCCGACGATGCCGCCGACCATTTCAGAGTTACCGGACTTGACTACGGTGCCGGCGTTATAGCAATCGGTCACGGAGCCTTCGCGCGACCAGGCCACGATGCCTGCGGCGGGGTTGTCGGACTCGCTTCCGGCAACGCGCTTGGCGCTGATGGAGGCGGTGTTGAAGCAGCGGGCTATGGTGGCGCCGTTTGCCAGCAGAGCGGTGATGCCGCCCACGTTGGCATAGCCGAGGTTGTCGCTGACCTGACCCTGCACATAGCAGTCGGTGACGGAGACAGGGAGCATGACGTTGGCGCTGTACATGACGGTGCCGGCAATGCCGCCCACATATTTATACATGGTGCTCATGTAGCCGACGGCGGCCAGGTTGGCGTTGACGCGGCTGTGGCTGATGGAGGCGTAAGCCTCGCCGGCAATGCCGCCGACGGTGCCTCCGGAGGTGATGGTGCCGGAGAAGGAACCCTCGCTGACGGGTGCCGAAGACCAGGCTGTCAGGCCGCCCGCGCACTCGCCGCGGCTGGTGACGGTGCCCTCGGCCTTTACATTGGTCATGGTCGACCAAGACTGGGCAGCCACGCAGGCGGCATAGCGCCCGGTGGTCTCGACCTTGACGTCGGTCATGTTCAGGTTGCTGATGGTGGAGCCGGGGCCGGTATAACCGAACAGGGCGGCCTGCATGAAGCCGCGTCCGTTGACCGTAAAGTTCCTGATGGTGTGGTTCTTGCCGTCGAGATGTCCGGCCCAGGGATTAGCCTCGGTGCCGACGGGCACGAATGCATAGCTGAGGGCCGACCAGTCGATGTCGCCACCCAACTCGTAGTATGCGGATGCATAGCCTTGGTCGCCCGCGTTGACCTTCTCGGCCAGCACGGCAAAGTCATTGGCCGAGGCGAGCTTGTAAGGCTCGGCCTGAGTACCCTTGCCGGCGAAAGTGACGGCATGGCTCTCTGGCCAGGCGGGCTTGAACGAGCTGGTGATGACGGTGTTGAGGTAGAAGGCTGCGGCGTAGTTGGTGGCGCCGCGTGCGGTGATGGCCCACGGTGAAAGGGTGAAGCCGCCGTCGGCGACCGACAGGGTGATATTGCCCTTGGTGTCGACCTGGGCCTTGCCGTCGGAGGTGTACTGCGCCGGGTAGCAGTAGAACTCGCCGAGCATGGGATTGGTGAAGACCTTCTGGGGGGAGATGAGGGCGGTCTTCTGCGGAGTCATGCGGGCGTAGAGCACCTCGCCGTAGCCGCCACCGGCCACGTTGTAGAGGGCCAGCTCTCCTGCCGAGGTCTGCTCGATGAGGGCATAGCCCGTCACCGTGTCATCGTTATTGGCACGGCGGGAGGCGTAGGTGGCGTTGCACGGCTTGATCTCGGAGCCGGAGAAAGCGTTGAACAGCGTGTTCTTGCGGTCGCCGGCGGGGACGAACAGGCCCCAGCCGCCCACGGTGATGTTGCCGGAGGCGTCCATCTGGCCCGTGATGGGGTCGAAGGAGTATATGATGGTCCCGTTCTGCTGCCTCATGGGAGCGATCCAGATTTCGCCGTAGGTCTTGTGGTCCATGACCTTTTGGGCCGGGATGGTTACGGCCCCGTTGTCGGCCACGAAGGCACGGGGGGCGCGGAAGCCCTCCTGGGAGCCCCAGTTGTACAGGTTCTCCAGGGCGATGGAGTCGCCGTCCTGCCTGGCGGTGACCTGGGCGATGTACAGCGAGCCGTTGAAGCTGTGGTCCTTGGCGATCATCTGCAGGGAGTCGCCGGGGATGTGGAAGGCCTTGCGCTGCAAGGGCGCGGCCGTGCGGGAAGTCTTGCCTGCGGCGAGGCTGCCGAGGCTGGCTGCTGGAGCCATACGGTCGGGCCGGGTGCCCTCGGGGGCATCGGCGAACTGTGTCAGGAAGCGCCCGGCGAGCTGGGCCTCCTTGGCGGCGAGAATCTCGGAGGTCTCCCTCTCGAGGGCTTCGTGGACAGCCCGGGTCCCCTGCCTTGCAGCAGGCGCCTGGACGCTGTCGGCGGCGAACGCCTTGGCCGGGGGCGACACGGGTAGTGTCGCCAGCGGGTTCGGGCCCGCAGCCAGGCATGGCGTGCCGGCCAATGCCAGGGCTATCACACTAAGATAGTGGTTTGCCATAAGTAAATGAAGGGAGGTTCTATTATTTGATTTTTCAGACTGGCGCATCGAGACAGAACCTCATT
>UQLL01000002.1 GCA_900541835.1 uncultured Porphyromonadaceae bacterium | reverse complement strand
GCGGGGTCATAATTTTTACTGCTTTGCGCCGCCGCTACCGCCGCGCATATATCGAGATAAGCCGTAAGAACGGCAAGAGCTTCCTGGTCAACGCCCTGGCGATCTATTTCCTGCTCTTCGACGGCGAGGCGTCGCCGGAGGTGATTGTGGGCGCCAACAGCCGGGAGCAGGCCAAGGCGGTCGACTTCGAGATGCTGTCCCAATTCGCCCGGCAGCTCGACCCGCGGGGCAGGCAGCTGGAAATATTCCGCGACGAGATAAAAGTGCCCTCGATCACAGGACGCCTCAAGGTGATCAGCGCCGACACGAAGACCAACGACGGGTATAACCCCTCGGTCGGCATTATTGACGAGTACCACGCGGCGCCCAACTCCCAGATGCGCGACGTGATCGTGTCCGGCATGGGCATGCGGCGGAACCCCCTGCTGTTTGTCATCACCACTGCCGGATTCAACAAAGAATGCCCCTGCTACCGGCTTCGGGAGACGTGCGTGGACATACTCCACGGCGTGAAGGAGGATGACGCCTCCTTCGCTGTCATCTTCGCCATGGATGCGGATGATGACTGGAAGGACCCGGCGGCGTGGCGCCGGGCGAATCCCAATCTCGGCGTGACCGTCTCCGAGGAGTACCTGCGGGAGCAGGTCGCGTCCGCCGTCAACAATCCCGCCGAGGAGGTGAGCGTGCGCACCAAGAACCTCAACGAGTGGTGCGACGCCGCCATGGTCTGGGTGCCGGACGCATACGTGAGCCGGGCGATGGCGAAGACGGACCGGGCGGCCCTCGCGGGGCGGATCTGCTTCGTGGGCGTCGACCTCTCGGCGGTCAGCGACCTCACCGCCGTCAGCTACCTCTTCCCGCGTGCCGACGGCCTGATGCATTTTTTCACCGACTACTACCTCCCGCAGTCGGCGCTGTCCGACAAGTTCAACAAGGAGCTGTACCGCCAATGGTGGCGCATGGGTTTCCTGAAACTCACCGACGGCAACGTTACCGACTACGATGCCATCTGTGCCGACATGCAGCGCAATGCAGCGCTGTACGAAATCCTGTGTATCGGCTACGACAAGTGGAACGCCACGCAGTGGGCCATCAAGATGACGGAGGCTGGCTATCCCCTGGAGGAGTTCGGCCAGACCATCGGCAATTTCTCCCGGCCCACAAAGGAGCTCGAGCGGCTGATGCTGTCCGGCAACGCGGCGGTGGAGTACAGCCCCATTACCCGTTTTTGCTTCCGGAACGTGAATATCAAGGAGGACTGGAACGAGAACCGAAAGCCGGTCAAGGCCTCGGCCGCGCAAAAAATAGACGGAGTGATCGCGATGCTCACCGCCCTGGGCGTGAGCCAGGCCGACCACTTCATCGGCATGACAAATCTCGTATAACGCATGAGCATATTTTCTGCAATAAGAGACAGGTTTTCCCGCAAAGGCGCACGTGTGCTGCGTCTCGGCAGCCAATTAGGGCTCACCCCCGGCGCTCCCATGCAGCTGTCGGTGGTTTACGCCTGCGTCGGCGTGCTGGCAAAGGCCATGGCGATGATGCCCTTGGAGCCTTACCGCCGCGACCGGTGCGGCCACAGCTCCGTGGCGCCGGAACACCCGCTTTACCGTCTGCTGGCCCTCGCGCCCAACGGCGTGGTCAGCCGCTACACTCTGATAGAGCTTATGGTGCAGTCGATGCTGCTGCGCGGCAACGCCTACGCATACATCGAGCGCGACAGCGCGGGCTCCCCGGTGGCCATCCACTTCCTGCCGCCCGGCGACGTGACCGTGGCCGCCTCCGCATACATCGACGAGCCGCCGACATACACGGTGGCGGGCCTGCGCGACCCGGTGCCAGCGTCCGACATGATTCACGTGCTCAACTACACCGACGACGGGGTGAACGGCATCAGCACATTGCAGCACGCCGCCCGCTCAATAGAATTGGCGGGGTACGCCAACGAGAGCAGCCGGAATTTCTACAAGTCGGGCGGCGCGCTGGCCGGTGTTATATCCTCGGACGTGGCGGTGACGGCCCAGCAGCGCAGGGAGATGCAGCAGGAGTGGGCGAGGCTCGGCGACAAGGGGGGCGTGGCCGTGCTCGCTCGCGGGGCGAAGTACACCCCCATCAGCGTCACTCCCCTCGACGCGCAGCTGCTGGAAAGCCGCAAGTACAGCGTCGAGGACATCTGCCGCTTCTTCCACGTCTCGCCGCAGAAGGTGTTCGACTACACCCATTCATCCTACTCGACCGTAGAGGCCACCGAGCTGGCATTCCTGAACGACACCCTGCTGCCGCTGATCGTCAAGTTCGAGCAGGAATTTTCCCGGAAGCTCTTCTCGCCGGCCGAGCTGGCACGGGGGTACCAGTGCGGATTCAACACCGCCAGCCTGATGCGGGCGGACAAAAACGGCCAGGCCAATTACTACTCCAAGATGTTCAACTGCGGAGTGCTGTCGGTCAACGAGATCCGGCGCGACCTGGACTTGCCGCACATCGACGGAGGCGACAGCCACTTCGTGCAGGTGAACCTGATGGAGCTGCAGAACGCCGGGCGGAACATGCCCGCCGACAACCGCCTGCAAAATGATAGCAGCGGGACTGTATCAAATAAAAATCAAGCCTCAGATGACAACTAAAAGACCCAGGCACGGCACTGCGGAGCTCCGCTGCGCCGAATTTCGCGCGGAGGGCGCCGACAGCCGCCGCATATCGGGGCGGGCCATCGTGTTCAACTCGCCTACGGTGATAGGCGGCTGCTTCCGGGAAATGATACTGCCGGAAGCCATAAGCGACGAGCTGCTTGCCAACTCCGACGTGGTGCTGACCCTGGAGCACAACCCTGCCGCCGGAGTGCTCGGCCGCAGCTGCAAGGGCGAAGGCACCTTGCAGCTGGAGCGCCGCGACGACGGCGTCTACATCAGTTGCGACCTGCCGGAGTCTCCCTTTGGCGATACGGTGCTGGAGGGCATCCGGCGCGGCGACTACCGCCAAATGAGCTTCTATTTCGTGGTTGGCGACCAACGCTGGGAGATGTGCGACGACGACATAGAGCAGCGCACCATCACAAACATCTCCCGCATTTACGACGTCAGCGTAGTAGCTTTCCCCGCCTACAAGGACACCTCCGTTTCCGCCCGCTCGGCGGAGGAGCCGGAGAGCACCGAGGCCGATGACGACAAAGAGCAAAAATCCGATGACAATATGGCAAAAGACAAAGACAAAGGCACCGCTGCCGAGGAGCAGCAGGAGGCCCGGGAGCAGTCGGAAGGCCGCTCCGCCAATCCCGCCGGGGCGCCTGCGCCCAACGCATTTGTGCCCCGCCCGCAGCGCCGCCACGCCGAGGGCGGCGTGTCCCTGATGCGCATAATCCGCAGCCAGATGCACAACGGCGGCGGCTCCATGACCGAGGCCGACCAGGAGTATTGCCGCCGCGGCGCCGAGATGATGAGCCGCGCCAACCTCGACTTTGGCGGCGGCATCGTGCTCCCCGTCGAGGGCCGCGCCGAAGGCGACACGCCGGCCACGCCTACGGCCATAACCGCCGGCACCACCAACTACGGCGCCGAGGCCGTGGCCACCGGCACCCTCAATATTCTCGGCCCGCTGTACGACAACCTGGTGCTGGCACAGGCCGGTTGCACGACGATGAGCGGGCTGGTGGGCAATATCAAGCTCCCTTCCTACTCCGGTTCCTCCGCCACCTGGGCGGCCGAGAACGGCGATGCCACCGACGGCAAGGGCTCATTCTCCGAGATTACATTCTCGCCCAAGCGCCTGACCGCCCACATCGACATTTCGAACCAGTTCCTGATCCAGGACAGCGTCAACGCCGAGGCGCTGCTGCGCTCCGACCTCGCAATGGCCCTGCGGCAGAAGCTCGAGTCCACCATCCTTGGGGACGCAGCCGGCTCCGCCACTCAGCCCGCGGGCCTGTTCAACGGCGTCACCGCCCAGGTCACCCCCACCTATAGGGAGATGATCGACCTGGAGAGAGAGGTGGAGGAGCTGAACGTAACCGGCGAGCTCCGCTACATCATGTCCCCGGCCATCAAGGCAGCCCTCCGCGCCGCCTCCCGCGACACCGGCAGCGGCCGCTTCATCATGGAGGGCAGCGACGTGAACGGCATTCCCGCCCTGGTGACCAACAACGCCAAGGGCATCATCCTCGGCAACTTCGCCGACTTCGTGATCTGCCAGTGGGGCGGCGTCGAGCTGATTGTCGACACCCTGACGATGGCCACCAAGGCCATGACCCGCATAGTCATCAACAGCTACTGGGACGCCAAGCCCCGTCGTTCCGCCTTCGCCAAGGCCAAGCTGAAAACCACCTGATGGCTACCGCCCCGGCATATGTCACCCTCGAAGAGTTGAAGCGCCACCTCAACATCGACGCTTCATTCACCGCCGACGACGCGCTTATACTGGCGCAGGCGTCGGCGGCCGAGGGCGCCATAGCCGCCGACCTCGACCTCGCGGGCCTCTGCGAGCTGGAGGAGCGGCACGGCGAGCTGCCGCAGCAGGTGCGCCTGGCCATCCTGATGCTCACGGCCCACTTCTACGCGAGCCGGGAGCCGGTGGTGTACGGCGCGACCGTGGCCGCCGTGCCCCTGACGCTGGAGTACCTCGTGGCGCCTTACCGCCGGTTCGGCACAGAGCCGCGGCCCGACAATGCGGGCGTCGAGTTCCTGACGGTGTCAAAAGCCTCGAAGCGATGAGAGCCGGACTGCTCGACACCCCTGTCACCTTCCTGCGCCGCGTGGATGCAGCCTCCCCGTACGGCAAGGGGTCCGTTACCTGGGAGGAGGCGCTGACCACCCGTGCGCGGGTGCAGCAGCAGCGCGGCGCCCTGACGGCCCGCGCCGACGAGCCCTTCTATGAGCAGCGCCTGACCCTGACCGTGCGCATTTACCATGCCGTCTCGCCGGATTGGCGGGTGCGGCTGTACGGCCGCGAGTGGCAGCAGGTCTCGCCGCCGCTGCCCGACAGGCGGATGCAATGCCAGACAATCGAAATAACCCCGGTAAACAAGTAGAATGACAGAGGAGATAATAACCATGCAGGACGCCGGGCTCAAGGCCTCTGTCCGCGACCTGGCCAGGCGTTGCCCGCAGGCCGTGATGACCGGGCTTCGCGCCGGCGCCGGTTACTTGGCTTCGCAGGCGCGTGCGCTGATGATGCGGCGTGTCCGTGGCGCGGACGCCGCGACGACCGTCGGCACGTTCCGCGGCCAGCGCCTGGCGGATGCCGTGCGTGTGCACAACACCGCGCGCGACC
Organism: uncultured Porphyromonadaceae bacterium; assembly: GCA_900541835.1. Classification (GTDB taxonomy): domain Bacteria; phylum Bacteroidota; class Bacteroidia; order Bacteroidales; family Muribaculaceae; genus Lepagella. Next base: position 146,098 of record UQLL01000002.1, on the reverse strand, counting down.
TGATGGTTTCCGTTTTCCTCTCCATCCGCACCGATATGCGCTCGCACTGGCTCAACTCCGGCACGGCGCAGCGCCATACCGGCCGCAGCCGCCGCAAGAAGCAGGACGGGGCTTACCGCGGAAGCGTGACCCCGCGCCGGTTCTTCACCGACGCCATGGGCCGCCACAACGAGGCCCTGCGCATAATGGAGCGTGCCGCGCTGTCGGCCGTGGATAAAGCCTGGAAGCATGGTTGAGAACTCCCTCGACTTCGGACAGCTGATACACGGCACCCTGCACGGCATCTCCGATGTCTATCCGCTGATCCCGGCAGTGGACGCCACCTTCCCCCTCATCACCTACCGGCGCACGGCGCTGGCGGAGATGTACGACAAGGACGGCACCGCCGCCGAGGAGCTGGCCGTGGAGCTGACCGTGGCCGCCTCCGACTACGCCCGGAGCCTCGACATCGCCTGCGAGGCGCGCCTGGCCATGGCTCGCCTGACAGGCGTCCGCATGGGGCGCCGGGACATCGCCCGCGTGCGCCTGGCCGGCGCCACGGAGGGCGTCGAGCCTGACGGCCCGGACGCCGTCTACCTGCAAATATTAACATTTCAAATCACTATCGAATGAAAGCAATAAAAGGCGCATACCTGATGGCCTTCGTCAAGGTCGCCGATGCCGTCAAGGCTATCGCTATGGCGAAGTCGCACACGCTGAAGGTCAGCACCGACACCAAGGAGACGACCTCCAAGGATTCGGGCGGCAAATTCCAGGAGGTGGAGGCCGGCATCACCAGCTGGGAGGCGACTTCGGAAAATGCCTATGCACTCCAGGGAGACGATAACCCGGGGCTGACATACGACGACCTGCTCGACCTCCAGCTTGCGCAGACGCCCGTCACCATGGTCCTCGGCATGGCTTCGCAGCACCAGGGCGCTACGCCCGTCGACAACGTGCCCTCCATGGGCTGGACGCCCGGCACCGGCTGCCGGACCGGCGAGGCCATCATCACCTCGCTCGAGCTGAACATGCCCAACAACGACAAGGCTTCCTTCACCGTCACCTTCACCGGCACCGGGCCGCTGACCAAATACACGCCCGCATCGTGATTACCGCGCAGATTACGCTAAACGGCGAGAGGTACGCCGTGCGGGCGTCGACCGCCGCGGCCGTGTACTACGAGCAGGTGACCGGCAAGGGATTCGACCTCGACACCCTCACCGACCAGATGCTCTACTGCTGGTGCATGGTGATTGCCGCCAACCCGGACAGGCCGATGCTCGACTTCCGCGCTTTCCTCGACGCCCTCGACGCCTCCCCCGACGCCGCCGACGGCTTCGCGGCCCTGCTGGACGACCTGCACCGGCGCTCCCAGGCTGCGCAGGCGGTGACGGGGCAGGAGGCCGGCGACGGCTCAAAAAAAAACTGACCGCCTCGCAGGTTTTCGCCCTGCTGGTCGGCGAGTATGGCATAGCTCCCGACTATGTGCTCCACCGGATGGAGCCTTTCGAGGCGGCGGCCCTGCTGAGCAACCGCGACCTGGTGCACCGGGATGACTGGGAGCGCACCCGCCTGCTCGCCTACATAACGGCGCAGGCTAATTCGACCAAGACTTTAAGCCCCGCGGACGTTTTGCCCCTACCATGGGACGATGACGCCGGCGGGGCTGTCGACACAGAGATGACGGAAGACGAGCGCGTCGCGCTGGCTGCGATGACAAAACAAGTGGAACAAAACTTAAATGGCAGATAAAGTCTTAAGCGTTATCCTCAGCGGCAAGGATGAGCTGAGCGTCAAGCTCGGCGCGGTGCGGAAGCGGATGGACGAGATTTCGACGTCCGGCAAGCCGCTGCGCCGCCAGTTGCGGGAACTCCAGCAGGTCATGGCCGACATGAACCTCAACGGCCTGGCCGGCAACGACACGTTTACGGAGCTTGCAAGGCAGGCGGGCGCCTATCGGGACGCCATTTCGGACGCCACCGCCGCCACGAATGCCTTTGCGGACGACAATTTCTCCATAAGCGCGATGTCGGAGGCCTTTGCAGGTCTCTCCGGCGCCATCTCCATAGCGTCCGGCGCCGCGTCGATGCTCGGCGTGAACCAGGAGAGCCTCGACAGCGTGCTGCGCAAGGTGCAGGGGTCGATTGCTTTAGTGAACGGCGCCCAGGCCATTGCCAACGCGCTCAACAAGGATTCTGCGCTGATGCAGAAGATAAAGCAGATCCGCCTGCTGGCCACGGCCGCCGCGCAGCGTGCCGCCGCCGTGTCGACCGCCGCCAGCGCCACGGCAACGGGCGTGGAGACGGCGGCGGTCACGGCCTCTACGGCGGCGCACACGGCGTGGAATGTGGCCGTGGCCGTCGGCAAGGCACTGTTCGGCGACATGTCCGGCCTGGTGCTGCTGGCCGCCGTGGGTGTCGGGGTCTTCGCCGCAGCCACCGCCGACGCCACCAAGGAGCAGGAGAAGCAGAACGAGACCACGCAGAAGCAGAAGTCGACATTTCAGTCATACAAGGAGTCGCTTGCCAGCAATGCCGGCGAGCTGATGGGCAAGTTCGCCCAGCTGCGTGCCGAGTGGAAGACCCTGCGCACGGAGGGCGAGAAGACCGCGTGGCTCAAAAAGAATGCCGACTTTCTGCGCAGCGTCGGCGTCGAGACCGACAACCTCGTCGCCGCCGAGAAGGTCTTCAACGGGAACACCGCCAATGTGGTCAATGCCATCATGCTCCGCGCAAAGGCCATGGCCGCCCAGCAGATGATAATGGAGGCCTACAAGAAGTACATGGAGCGGATGCAGGCCCTCGACAGCATCGCCGGCGGCAAGTATTACCAGCCAAAGACGTACCAGGGCCCGATGTCCTACTCCGACGATACCGATTGGCGTAAAAAAGGCTTGATCCCTGGCGTCGACTATCGCTTTATGCGGGAGACGGATGGCAGCACCTATTACACGCTACTTAAGTCGGGTGTCAGCAAGCTGACAGAGCAGCTTAATGCCACGGCGGCGGCCGCCGCCAATGCCCGTTACGAGAGTGGCTCCGCCCAGGCCCTGGCTGCGCTGAATAAGGCCCTCGACGCAGGTTCCAAGAACATACAGGACGCCGCCGCCGAGCTCTCTAAGATGGGTATCAGCCTCTATGGCGGGAGCGGCTCCGGCGGCGCCCGCAGTGTCGGGGCCCGAAGCGGCGGCAGCTCCGGCGGCGCACGGCGACAGCAGGAGAAGCCGGAAGAAGGCTCGGTGAAGTATTACGAGCAGCTGATCGAGGCCGAGAAGAAGTACAGGGAAACTCACACGCTGACCGCAAATGAGATAACCGCATCCCTGGAGAAGGAGGCGGCGCTGGCCTCGAAGCTCAATGCGGCGAAGTGGGATAACGAGCATCCGGCGATCATCGACCATACGGCTGACCGTACATCTCTGGCTCCCGTCAACGCCGCGGACGTGCTCCCGGAGATACCGGACCGGCTCCCGGAGATCCCGCTGGACGGTTACGATGCGGCGATAGAGAAGCTCACGGCGCTGCGCAACGTGCTCGACGGCATGGGCGGCGACGTAAGCGCCTCCGTCGACCGCTGGGCCGGGCTGGCCGAAATCTTCAACAACGAGATGGCCACAGGCGCCGAGAAGGCGGGCGCCGCACTGGTGGTGGCGGGCGATTCGCTGAAAGCCTTCGGCGCCAATTCCGCCGCCGCCAAGGTGGGCGCCATAGCCGCGTCAATCGGCCAGTTGATCTTGGGTTTCGCCACCGCCAGCGCGGCAGCGGCCAAAGGCGGACCCATAGTGTGGCTGGGCTTTTTAATCTCGGGGCTTGCCACCGTTGCCTCTGTCATCGGTACAATCAAGGGCTTTGCGGGCGGCGGCATCATCGACGGCAACACCTTCCACGGCGACGCCATCGTGGCCCGCGTCAACGCCGGGGAGATGATCCTCAACCGCACCCAGCAGTCCAACCTCTTCCGCCTGCTCGACTCAGGCGGCTCCCGCGCGGCCGCTCCCGTGCAGGTGCGCTTCGTCCTGGAGGGAGACAAGTTAGTCGGCTGTGTCGACACATACAAAGCGAAAATGGGCCTTGCATGAAATACATCGGACAATTCTACTGCGGCTACAACGCCGACCGCTTGCTCACGCTTCGCTTCACCACGGCCACGGAGGGCCCGGACGTGGCGCTCACGCTCGGCGCCTCTCCATTCACTACCGCCATGTCGGAGGGGAAGACGCTCTACGAGCCGGCGCGCTACGAGGCGGCCACGGCCAGCATCGTAGTGGGCGACTACCTGTTCGACCTGTACAGCGGCAAGGCGCAGGGTACCCGCGCCGAGCTGCTCGACGCCGACGGGTCGGTGCTCTGGACGGGCTACGTCGACCCCACAATCTACCGGCAGGGCTTTGCCCGTGCGCGGGAGACCGTGGCGGTGGACTGCTCATGCGCCCTGGCATCGCTGCAATACCTCAAGCACCGCACAAATGACAAAGGGGCGGCCGTCACCATGGCGGCCCTGATGGCCCGGACGCTCGCCCGGTGCAATGCCTACACGGCGTTCTACGTGCCGAAGAACATCCACGTGCCGGAGGCCGCGGCAGACCCCTTCGGCAGCATCGTAATCTCCGAGGAGAACTTCTTTGCGCAGCGGCGGGACCCGAAGCAGACCGACGACGAGCTGGCCTGGACGTGCGGCGAGGTGCTGGAGGAGATCTGCCGCTACTTCGGCGTTACGGCCGTGGCCGTCGGCGACAAGGTGCTGCTGCTCGACTACGACGCCCTGCTGGCCGGGGACACCGAGGTGTGGTCGTACAGCGTGGAGGACGGCACCTGCACGGGGTCCTCGACCCTGAAGGCCCTGGGGCTCGCCGCGGACGTGGCGGTGACCGGGGACACCTACGCGGCCACCGGGGCGACCCTGAGCCTGGAGAAGGTCTACAACAAGGTGACGGTGACGGACTCTTTCAACAAGATGGACGAGGTGACCATCGACCCGTTTGCCCCGGAGGCCCTGCACAACATCACTGCGGCGTCCGATCCGTGCGGCATCGTCGGCGACAGCCCCGCCGAGATGGACCCCAAAAAAGGGGCGCTGCTGGAGGTGTGCAACGTGCGCCTGGCCGTCGCCGACGAGACGCCGCAGGCGGCGCAGCGCCTGTTCGACAGCGTCTACAAGGTCAAGGAGGACGAGTGGAACGACCCTAACCTGGTGGTGATGCGTTTCCACACGTCCGACAACGTGACGCTCGATGCCTACGTCGTCTCGGAGGACGGGACGCCCTCTCCGGCCGCATACCCCGAGGCCCTCGGCTGGAGCTCCGCCAAGGAGTTTACCGGCGGGGCGCTCGCTTATTACGCCGTGCATCCCCTGACCTACAAATTCGTGAACACGGTCAATCGGGACCACTCCAAAGACTTCATCGCTCATCCGCACAAGTGCCCGGACGACGAGTTCCGGGTGATGATAATGCAAATGAAGCGACCTGACGACAATTACAAGGCGGACAAGTTCTCGTGGGACGGCGCCTGGACGCGCGACTGGAGGGAGGGTACGTGGGTGACCCGCGCCGACCTGACGGGCAAGGCGTCCAACATCGCGGCGGCGCACGATGACCTCGCGGCCCGGCTGGCCGTCCGGTCGCTGAGCGCAAAGCCGGTGATATGCCTGTTCAACCCGGACCGCCGGCACATAGACCCGTCGGGGGACTACGACAAGATCCCTTACTTCACCGTCAAGGAGCACAAGGTGCGCGGAGGCTTCGCCGGCGGCGCCGACGCCTACCTGGTCATCTCCGGCAACCTGGTGTGGCAGTACGACCAGGCCGACACCGAGACCGGCCAGAACCCTTACCCCGTGCCTTCGGGGCAGATCTCGCCAATCGGGCGCAAGAAGAAGCTCGACCGCAATTACATGTACATCCCCTCGAACGAGTGCTGGACATACGCTTTCCTGCGTCACGCCGGGCGCTCATGGGACGGCACGGCATGGGTGGACGACCCGCAGGGCGACGTCTTCTTCAAGCTGTGGTACTTCCAGGTTGACGACGCCAACGAGAAGCGGACGGTGCCGCAGTGCATCTCCACCGACATCCCCATCCGCAACACCATCGACTACACCATGGGGATAGGCGGGGGCCTCTCCGGCACCGCCATCCCGCTCCCCGCCGAGTGGGGCATCCTGGAGCGGACGCCGCAGTTCGGCCTCTGCAAGCCGCACGACCCGGAGATGTGGTACCGCCAGGACGAGGGCCCGCATTTCTACACGTTCGACCGCGTCTTCGTCAAGGACCTGTCGCTGGCGGTGACGGTGGGCGGCTCGCTGGACCGGGACATCGACGCCGAGACGAAATTCACAAACACCATCGACGAGGCCAACGCGGTTGAGCTGCCGGAGGTGAAGCTCCGCATCACCTCCTACGACGCCAAGAAGCTCGCATACTCCAACGTGGCGGTGCGCACCGCCGCCGGCACCCGCTTCCTCGGACGCTGGATAAACAAGGCCCTCAAGACCAAGGAGCTTGCGTGGACGATCGACAACGAGGAGTACGCCACGGCCGCCGACGGCCTTTGCGCCGAGGAGCACCTGGTGTTCAAGCTGGTAAACCAGTACTCGCGCCCCGCACGCGCCTTCACGCTGACGCGCCACGGCGCCGACGCGGGCTTTGCCGACCTGTACACAGACGCACTGCTGCCCGGCTGCAAGATGGTGCCGACGACGATCAACCGCGACTGGCGCGCAGACGCAGCCACCGTCAAGGTGGTGGAAAAATTTTAAGATATGCCGAAAATCATCAAGATATCGGGCACACTCGGTCCGGGCGCCAAAGCCACCTCGGCCGGCGGTTCCGGCGGAGTGGCCGCCGGCGGCTCATCCTCTCACGCCCTGACGGCCGACCGCGCCGCGCTGGCTGACCGCGCCCTCGCCGCCGATTATGCCGAAGAGGCGGCCCTGGCGGCCGAGGCCGAAGACCTGACCGAAGACTCCCCCGTCCGCGACCAGTTCGCCTACAAGGACCGCGACGACGAAATACGGGAGATATGGCAATTCCTCAAGGCCCTGATGAGCAAAGGCTACAATGCCGACGCGCTGGGGAACGGGTGGTGGCTCGGGCTGGATGCGGACGGGCTGTCGCGGCTGGTGATCGACAGGCTGTATGTGCGCTACAAGGCCATCTTCGACACGCTGGAGATACGTCGCCTCAGCCAGGTGGGCGGGGTCAGCATACTCTCGCCCGCCGGCGGCACGATAATCAGCGTCGAGCAGGCGCAGACGTACCTGGGCAGCCTGGCGCTTCGAGACGCGGACGGCAAGGAGCTGCTCGGCTCCGACGGCGCCACGCTGACGGTCGTTGACCCGGCGTCGCTGGCCACCGTGTGGCGCTGCCGCCTGCGCACCGACGACGGGAAGCAGGCCGTGAGCAACGACTTCGCCGTGGGCGACCTGGTGCAGTGCCGCACGTTCAACCTCGCCACGGGCCAGCGGTACTGGTGGCGGCGCTGCGTGGGCGTGGGCGCCGACTACATCGACCTGAGCATGACCGACTGCGCCGCAGGCTCCGACGCCCCGATGGCCGGGGACGCCGCCGCCACGCTCGGCAACGCCTTCAACCCTGAGCGCCAACACGCCATATCAATGGCGGCATACGGCCCGGGCGCTCCCTCCATAACCCTCTACCAGGGCATAAAGACTTACAGCACGGCGGGCTGCGACAAGACCCTCATCAGCCCCTACGGGTCCAAGTTCACAGGGGACTTCGTGGTTGTGGCCGACGGATCGGAGGTCCCCCTGGCCCGGTTCCTGGCCGACCGCATAAGTCTCAGCGTCCGCGGCACTCAGGCCGACTATAGCGCCGAGTCCGGCACGGTGGAGAGCGTTGACAAAATCGCCGTGCTCTCCCTGCGCCCCGAAATCAGCAGCCTCAAGGCGGGTACACGGCTCAGAATAGCCTTCGACATCGACTTCAACCAGGAAGACTGGGACGGGTTCGAGGTCTACGTTGACGGCGGCGACAGCATTTCCATCACGGGCATAGAGGGCAACACAGGCGGCTGGACGGAGCAGACGCGCCACTACGAGTTTGAAGTAGTATTGGCGGAACCCGTCGGCAACGGCTCGCTGCTGGAGATTGACGGCTATCCCGGCGGCCAGCATCCCGGCACCATGTTCCGCGTCTCCGGCCTGTCGGTGACGCGCATCCCCCTGGAGCGGGAGCTGACAGAGACGGGCATCGACATACAGAGCGGCAAAATCACCCTCAAGGGCGACACGGAGATTATCACCAACGACGGCTCCACCGCCGCCCTGTTCCGCGACGGACGCATCAAGGCCGAGTACGTGGAGGCGGGCGAAGTGACCGCCGACCGCGTGGAGACGCGCCACGCCTCCGACACTTCCAAGGCCCGCACGGTCATAGAGGGCGGCCGGCAGGTCTACTACGGCGACGACGGAGACGTGCGCCTGCTGGTGCATAGCGGCGCCCTCAGCCCCGACAACGCCGACGAGGGGGGCGTCCTCGTGCCGCAGCTCGCCGCGACCATGCAGGCCACCGAGCGCACGGCCACAGAAACGCTGGCGAGCGACGTGCAGGTGGCGGCCATCTCCCAGCTCGACCTCTCGGCCCTGAGCCTCCTGGTGGCGGCCAACCTCGCGGAGGGCCCGGACACGCCGCCCGACTTCGGCGACGGGCCGTACTACGGCACCGTGCGCCTGGCGCTCTACGACGACTGCGGCGCCGACAGCACCCTGATAGCCGCCAGGACTGTATCTGTAAGCGGCACGGGCGCGTTCTCGGCCGCCTTCGCCGACTTCGGCAGGGTGGTGATGCAGCCGGGCACGCACTCCCTGAGCGTGGAAGTGAGCCTAAACACCGCGTTAGACGTGTCCGGCACGTGGGCGCTGAACGCGCCGCCCGCCGTCCTGCCGCTCGCAGGCGTCAGCACCGCCACCGAGATAGCCGCCGACGGCGCGGCGCTGAGGGCCGGAGACAGCTACGTCAAAGTGGTGGTGGAGGGGACGACCATCAAGGCGGGCAATTACGCCCTGCGCGTCACGGAGGCGGGCATCGAGGCAAGCAACGACGGAGGCGGCACGTGGTCGCCGATATTAACGTAAAATCACATAACGCAAATGGCAACACAATACGAATTATCACACACCGGCGCCCAGGTGGACAGCATCCTGACCGACGCCGCAGCCGACCATGCGAAGCTCGGCGCCGCCTCCGGCATCGCCACCCTGGGCGCGGACGGCAAGGTGCCAGCCGCGCAGATGCCGCAGGACGTCTATGCCGTGCAGGGCTACGACAGCGACATGGACGCTGCGGGCGTCACGGTGTCGGACAGCGAGATAACGGCCAACTACCGCGTGGTGTGGCTGGTCAACGCCGACGGCACGGGCCGCTTCGCCGCCGAGGCGGTGCCCGCCGCCGTCGGCCAGCCGCTCCATGCCAGGTGGCCGGGCAGCGAGAGAATGTGCGGCACCAACGGCAAGCCGCGCCCCGGCAAGCTATACATCCGCAAGTCCGACATGGCGATAATGACCGTGGCCGACGGCGGGCAGAAGCTCGAACGGGCGGGCGGCGACGACATCGACGCCATCAAGGGCGTGGCCGGAGGACTTGCGCCTCTCGGCGCCGACGGCAAGGTGCCAGCCGCCTATCTGCCCACGCAGGACGCCACCATACGCTTCGCCGAGGTGGTGCGCCAGCCCGGCGCCACCATAGACAGCGGCCAGCCCGCAGGCACGTTCACGGTGGTGTGGCTCGACAGCTCGGCGGCGACCTCTTACGCGTGGAAGGCGCCGAGCGCCGAGGAGACGCCGCTGGCGGGCCGCTTCGTGGCGCGGGTGTCGAGCATCCCCGTGGATCCCGGCCCGGGCGTGGGGCAGGCCGAGAGCGAGGGCGGCGGCGATGTCGGCTCCACCGTCACCTACCACGCCGACTGGGAGGGGCGTTCCGAGGTCTGCAACAGCAACGGCTCCCCCCTGCTCTTCCGCACGTACCTCTGCGCCGCCACGGGGCGCCAGTACGACCGCCCCGCCTCCGGCACCGGCCTGCGCTGCATCGCCGCGCCGCCCATGGACGCCAAGAAGGCCCTGTTAGCGGACCTGTGGAACGAGGCCTGCTGCAACCAGGGGTGGGGAGGAAACCCGTCCACGCGCACCGTGCACGGCCACTACGACCCGGACACCGACGAGTGGCTCCTGAACAGACTTAGACTTAGCTATGCCGAGGCGATAGCCACCTGGTACGCCGGGACGCCGCGAAACTACGACGCGGCGATGTTCTACGGCGGACAGCACATCATACGCACCAACCTGCCGCCGCGATTCGATGCGACCAACAGTGTGAAATTCCAGCAGGCTTTCATCGGCTGCACGAATATGGAAGTCGCAAACATAGGAGCCGCAAATACCTGCAACAATATGTTCTACGCCGTCCCGAAGCTCAAGAAAGTCATCGGAACAATGACCGGCGGGGGCAACCCTGCACCCTATATGACATGCCCGGTCGAGGAGATGCACTTCGGATGGTGGGGTACCGCTGTTCAAGCATACGACCTGCGCAACCTGCCGGACCTCAACGTCGACTCGCTGCAATGGATGATCACCAACGCGCAGGCCACGACCTCGGGCACCCGCCAGGTGACGCTTCACGCCTACGCCTACGCCCGCCTCACGGACGAGATGAAGGCGCAGGCCTCGGAGAAATCGATAACGTTCATCCAATTCTCATAGCACAATGGAAACAAGCACATACACGGTAACGCTGCGGCGCATCACAGCCGCCGAGGGCCACGTCCTGACGCAGGCCGACGACAACACCCCCATCACCGACCGCACCTTCGGCTCGGAGATAACCCTGGCCGCCACCGACGATCCCGCCAACTGGAAGGAAATAACCACAGCCGAGGCCGACGAGCTGAAACAGCGGCAGCACGAAGCGTACAAACCCCTTACATAAATATCAAAACATCATGACAAAGAAAATCTGCAACGACCGCAAAGGTTACGACAAGGTGTTTCACATGGCTCTGAGCTTCGGCCTGGGCTCCGTGCTGGCCGGCGTGTTCAGCTTCGTGCCGTTCTCGCCGTGGCTGGCTGCGCTCTGTGTGCTGCTGCTGACGCTGGCCGTGGGCATCGGCAAGGAGATCCGCGACAGCCGCAAGCCGGGCGGGCACTTCTGCGTGTGGGACCTGGTCGCCGACTTCATAGGCGCCCTGGCCGCCACCCCCGTGGCCTACTTCGCAAACTATTTCACCGAGTAGCGCCATGGAAATACTGCTCAGACGCATAGCCCGCCGACCGACTTACACAATCGGGCGCCTCTACATCGACGGGGAGTATTTCTGTGACACCGTGGAGGACACCGACCGCGACCTCAACCACAACGGGCGTTTCGACAACGGCGAGGCCAAGATATACGCGCAGACGGCCATCCCCAACGGGCGCTACCGTGTCACCATGGCCGTGCAGTCGCCCAAGTTCTCGCAGCGCCGCGAGTACGACTGGTGGAAGCCCAACGGCCTGTGCGGCATGCTCCCCCGCCTGCTCGACGTTCCCCACTTCGAGGGCATACTCATCCACGCAGGCAGCAGCGCCCGCTCCTCGGCCGGCTGCATCATACTGGGCCGCAACACGGTGGTGGGCGGCGTCACCGACTCCATGGCCACGTGCAAACGCCTCTACCCGATGCTGTGGGAGGCGCAGATGAAACGCAACGAACAGATATGGATAACCGTGGAATAACCCCTGTGGCCGCACTGTGCGCCCTGCTTCTTCTGTGCGCCTGCTCCCGCAAGGTGTACGTGCCGGTGCAGGGTACCGTCTACCACACCGACACGCTCTACCGCTCGCAGCTGCGCATCGACTCTGTCTATATCCGCGACTCGGTGGCAGTCATCAGCCTCGGCGACACGGTGCGCGTGGCGGAATACCATTACCGCGACCGCACGAAATTGCTCCGCGACACTGTGCGCGAGACTGCCGTCGACACCGTCCGCGTCTCCGTCCCCGTGCCCGTGGAGAGGCCCCTGAGCCGCCGGGAGCGCCTCGAGGCGCTGGCCGGCCCCTGCTCGATGGCGCTGCTGGTCGGCGCCTGTCTGAGCGTGGCGGTGATATGGCTCGTGCGGCGGCGCAAATGACTCGGCATCATGGACTGGCAAAACCTCATCATCGCCCTGCTCGGCCTCGGCTTCGTCGGCGACGTCGTGCTCCACTGGCTCATACCCGCCCGCCGGCGCAAAGACGACGCCGGCGCCGACCTGGCCGAGGACGACGCCGACAAGGCCGAGGTCGAGCGGCTCCACCTCCAGATCTCCCACCAGCAGGAGAGCCTCGAGGTGTACATCCGACTGGCCAAGGAAAGCGCCGAACGCATAGCCGAGCAGGACAAGGACATCGCCGACAAGACCGCGCAGATCCGGCACCTCACCGCCCAGGTCATAGACTCCGAGCATGGCCGCAACGCCGACAAGGAAGAGATAGCCCGCCTCGCCGCCGCCCTCGGCGACGCCCGCCGCCAGGCCGACTATCACCGCGTGTGGCGCTGCGAGCGCACCGACTGCCGCGACCCGCGCGGCCCGCGCCCTCCCCGGGATAAGCTAAAAGGCCTCAAGTACTCCCCGCCTGCCGCGAAAGAATGACGCAAGGCGGCCACCGCCCCGATACGGTGGCCGCCTTTTCCAGGCGTCTCGATTCACTGTTCCCCGACTTCCAGCCGGCTGAAGATGCGATTGGCCGCTTCCTGCAGCGACAGTCCCCGGGCATCGGCCCAGCTGACCAGCCGCCGCTTGGCCTCGACCGACAGCCCGAAAGCCACCCTGCAGTCCCTGTCGGGAATCCTCTTGCGGCCCGCACCCTTGCGGGCGCCTCCCCATCCTTTCTTCTCGTTTTGTTCTTCCATAATTAATTTATAACTTTGCACCGCAAAACCAAAGCCGGCGGACCCCGGCCGCCCTTTCGGGCGCCGGGGCGGTTCTCAGAACTCGAACTTAATCGTAATCTTGAAAACCAATACGTTGAATGTAATTTCTAGGCTACGCTTCATTGTATTGCCGGTTTTTGGTTTTGCTCCTTACTTTCGGTGAAGGAGCTTAACCCCGCCAAACTCTCTTGTTTGACACTACAAAGTTAGCAAAATATCTTGAATTGCGCAAATATTTTTCAAGATATTTTGCTAATTTTTTTGCCGTTTGCAGCGCTCATCCCGAACCCGCGTTAAAAATAAGTGTCGAAATATTTGTGCATTATCCAAAAGATTATTAACTTTGCAGTGTAAAACAGAACCAACAACAAGGACATGAAAACAAACCAGTTATCACCAAGAGAAGCGGAACTGATACAAGGCTTGAGAGCCTTCAGGAACGCAAAACACAATCCCTCATGGGAAATCGAAGAGTACCTCGACACTCTCTACAATGAATTAAAAGAAACAGACTGACTAACAACGGCGCCCCGGTTCGCCGGGGTGCCACCAACGCCACCAAGCATGAAAACAATAAAAGACAATCTCAATGAAATCCGCCCGTTTATCAATTGGGCCAGCATCTCGCGCCTGTACTTTGGACATACCCGCGCGTGGCTCTATCATAAGTTATCCGGCACGGATGTCAATGGTAACGGAAAACCAAGCCAGTTCACAGCAGAAGAAAAAGAAAAGCTGAAGCATAGCCTGCTCGACCTCGCCGGGCGCATACAGAGAGCGGCCGAGAGCATAGACTAAAAGCCCCGCGCGGGTTCGATAACTGACCGCGCCGGGCCGCGCGGCTCCCCTGTTGGTTCGGGGAGCCGCGCTTTTCATGATGCCAAGGGGTAGGGGAGTCGGAAAGTCGGGAGAGGGGCATGAAACCCCGCCGCTCCTTTACCTTTCACACACGGCGAAAATCGCCACGACTTTTCGCCACGACTTTCAGCGGCCGTAGAAGACATAGTCGAGGACGCGGCGGTTGGCCACGTCCACCTTGCGCATGTCGAAATCGATGTACACGTCCGTGACCGTGTTGCCGCCGTGGCCCAGGCCCGCCGCGATCGTCTCCTTCGGGATGTCGAGCCACGCCGCCGCCGTCGCCCACGAGTGCCGCGCATGGTAGGTGGTCAGCTTGTCTATGCGCACCCCGTCGTCGATGCGGTTCAGCGCCTCCGTCACCTTGACCAGCCCCCGGCGCAGATGTTCGTAGTAGACGCGGTATTCCGGATGCTTGTCGAGCATCATGAGCAGCTGGCGCCTGCCCCGGTAACGCTCTATGAGCCTACGGGCCTCCGGCTCGACCTTCACCGCATACCGCCGATGCGTCTTCGCCCTCTCGTAGCGCACATACCCGTCCGCGTCCAGGCGTCTCAGCCGGCAGAGGTCCACGAAGTTGATGCCGCGCAGGCAGAAGATCAGCACCCATATGTCGCGGGACACCGCCAGCGACTCCGGCAGCTCCGCAGTTATGATCTTGCGGAGCTGCTCAAGAGTCAGGGCGCGCTTCTCCGTCGCGTCGTAGCGCAACTTGAAGCGCCGGAACGGGTAATGCGCCGTAAGCTCGTCGTCGATGGCCCGGTTGAACGCCGCCCGGATATTGCGGAAATGGATGTTGCGGGCGTTGCGGCTTGGCGAAGTCCGGGCCAGGAAGGCATCGAAACGCTCCAGCCACGAGCGCGTCACCTCTTCCGGCCTCGCCTGCTCATACTCATTGCCCAGCCACGCCCGCAGCCTGTCGACCGTGCATTCGTAGAGCTCCCTGGTGCGGCCGTGATGCGCCCGGACCGACGCCGCCATCATCGCCGCGAGGGTAAACGCCCGAGGCTCGGGCTCTGGGTCCGCCGGCGCCTGCCCCTCCGGGTCCATGGCGGCGACCAGCACATTCTTGACCTCCGTCACCGACAGGGCGCGGAAACGCCCCTGGCCGTGCAGGTCCCACACGAGGGCCTCCACACGCTCCATCAACTCCTTGAGCCGGGCATTGAGAGCCCCCGCGTCCGGTCGTCGCCGCACACGTTGCAGCCCTTTGTCCCACTGGTCCGGCTTCACACGGACGCCGGTATTGATGAACGCACGTTTGGAGCACTGGTGCACCGACAGACGCACGGGTGCAGCTTCGCCCGCCTTCACTGCGCGGGCATCGAGATAGAATTTCAGAGTGATCATTGCTTGAGGCGCCTTCACGCTCCATCCGAGCCGGACTAAAAAAGCAAGAAAAAAGCAAATCCCGCGACGCTGGCCGGGCGCCGGACGCGGCGCCGATTTGGGGTGGCCACCGCCGCGCAAAGTACCCGGCGCCCCCGACCGACCATGACGCATGGCCGGCGGAGTTGCTTTTTTTTGCTTTTTTCTTGCTTTTTTTATGCCCCGTTTTGGCTTGAAATGTCGCATAAAGGACTTTTTTTTAAGTCCCGCGGCCTCGATTTCCCTTAGGACGATAAGCGCCGAATTTTCGTAACTGCTTGAAAATTCGGCGCTTATCTTGCGGAGCAAGCGGGATTCGAACCCGCGATACGCTTTTGGCGTATACACGCTTTCCAGGCGTGCCTCTTAAGCCACTCGAGCATCGCTCCAATATGTCGTGTCAAAGTGGTGGGGGAGAGGCGTGTCAGTGCCGTTCAAGAGTGAACTGCAGGGGGTCTCTCTCTTTGACGGTGCAAAGTTAGGTGTTTTTTTTGAGATGGCAAAGGATTTGGGATTTTTTTTGTAATTTCGCGGTGAAATTTTGTTTTGACTCATGATGAAGAAGTTCTGCTTAGGGCTTTCGGGCCTGGTATTGGCGCTTTTGTCAAGTGCATGCTCGGGTACGGGCAAAGATGGCAACAGAGATTTGCCTAAGGATTTCCAGGGACGCTCCGACGAGCAGAAGGTGGCGTACATGATGGAGGCGGTGGAGCCGGATTCGGTGGCACGCTTTATTGTGTATTCGTCACTGTCCAGCGACCCCGAGGTGCGCATAGGCTCTTTGAGCTCGGCATATAATTATGCGTATCAGCATTACCAGAATATGGGTGACAGGCAGGAGAAGTTCATCTTGGAATTCGAGCAGCTGTCGGGCGAACTTCCGCTTGATGAGCGTATGAGGCTGATGAAGGCTGCCGGTCAGGAGGATTCTCTGGGCCTGGGCCTGCGTCTGGGCATCGAGTATTTTAAGGCTCTGCGCGAGAAGAAGATGACGTTGCAGCAGGTAGATGGCGAAATTGCGGCGTTTCGGCGTGCCTGTGGCAATGACACTGCCACGTACGTGCGGTTCGTAAAGGGCTTCAAGGCCGCACTGAATACGGACGGGGGACGTAGCGTGGACCGTGCCGTGTATGCAAAGTATGCGGCATATCCCGAGAGCATGTGAGAATTTTCCGAGCTGAAGCTCTACAGCAGAGCAGTGCCAACGCCAATGTGCTCCCCGCACAGGTGGCAACATATTCTAATGGACACGTTCAATGATTGTCTGTGTCCAGTTCTTTTAAGTAGATGTCACATAGATAACGTGCGACTGAGCCAGGCCGGTTTACGACCTGGTCGAGGAGCGTGTTTGGGGAAGCCCAAAGAGCGTAGTCGACTTCCGTGCTGATGCGCAGCGGCTGTTCCGTGACGCCGGCCAGGAAGCCTATCATAAGCATCTGTTTGCGCTCGAACCAGCGTGTGCACACCAAATCCAGTTTCTCGACTTGCTGGCCTGTTTCTTCGGCAATTTCGCGTATGGCGGTGGTCTCTGCGTCCTCGCCGGGTTTGAGGTACCCCGAAACGAGGTTGCATCGGGAGTGTGAGATGTAGTCTTGGTGGAGTAGCAGTACTTCGCCTTTTTCGTTATAGACCAAGGCGATCATTGCCACGGGGAACATGGGAAACCATGGCTTGTCACACGTTTCGCACCATGGCACCATGCCCTCGTCGCCGAGTTCGCGGAAACTGAGCGGCGAACCGCAGTCGGGACAGAATCTGAAATCCATGTGGCAAAGATAGTATTTTTTTCTGAATTGTAGCCAATGGCCATGATGGAGAGATTGAACTTCAGCACTGACAGGCTAACCGCTATTGCTGAACAGCTCAAAAGCTGACGATGGTTGTCCCGTGTATAATATTGCCGGTTTGCCAGCAAGCAAGATTGATTATTAATATAATGTGAATTATGTTAAATAGAGTACGGTTGTGCACAGTATGGTACGTCGTTAAGCGCATCAGCGGATATGAGGCTGGCATGAGTTTCTAACAGGTGGGTTAGGAATGTTCCATGGCGGCGTAATCGCCGCTGAGGCTCTTGTCTGCGAGGTGTCAGGGGTTATCTTTTTGGCTTCGGGAGTAAAGTTCCCGATGCGTTGAGCCTCCGATAAAGCGTTCCATTGCTTTACAAGCTCTCCCATTCGGGCGTTTATCTCGTTGATACTGCCTCCACCTGCGTTTACGATTTTTAGAAAATGTGTACCTTTGCACTCCTAAAAGCATCAATATGAAAATCAAACTCGTCATCATGATTGCATTGCTAATAAGCATTGCATCATGCAATTCATCAGACAGCCCCGAAATATTCGCAGAGCAAGCAATGGAAGCTATAAGTCGGGGTGATGATAAGTCAATCAAAGGCTTGGATAACGCCTTAGTATTCAATGGAATGGTTAAAGCAATGTTGGATAGTGTGGAGATACCCGACAATCTCGTAGAGAGATATTTCCAAATCGGAGAGATATTCACACAATGGGAGTTCATTGACATTTCCGAAGAAAAGATTGATTTATATTCCATTAAAGACCTGACCATTGGAGAAGGTGGGGAAGATGGCAAATATGAGGGTGTGATGTATAGGGCGTATCTTGATTTATATAAGAACGAGGGTGGAGAGTTTAATAACTCTAAACTTATTAGGATTTATCAAGCACCCCGAAGATGGATATAAGGTGGTTTCTTTTATGTGGGATAAGTAGTCCTCCAACTTCTTAGCATACTTGTCGTTCCAATCTTTAATCGCATCCTTTACTCCTTTTTCTAAGTCAAACTTTACGGAAAATATCAAGTTGTCCGCCCTATTATTCAGATTTTATTGCTAACTTTGCGTATCGGAAACTAAATTTTGCTCGCTATGGAGATTCTATTAGGCATAATCGCCCTCGTCTGGGCTGTCCTCAACATCATCCTTTTCTTCAAGCTGTGGGGTGCGTGTGATAACATCAAACGTATCGCTGATAAATATGACCCTGAGGGCAAAGCGGAACGCGAGTGCATTGCGAAAGAGCGTAAAGGGATTTCCCTCTTTTCGTCTAAAGAGGATATTGAAAAGTGGCTTAACGAGGGTAAGTAAATAGTCATCGCCTTAAACAATTAAAGCCGAGACCGCAAAAACGGCATCGGGTCTAAGGCTCTCGGCGTGGTTTGAAAATCGAGTTAAAGAGAAAAAGCCACCTGTCCCGTTAAGGATGGTGGCTCTTAGGCTCTATTGTGTCGCACGATTACTAAAAATTATTGATACCCACAATAGGGGCGACACCCGATTGAGTGCCGCCTCATCTTGTTCAGATGGCTTGTTTAACCCCTTTCGACGTTATCGTTCTGTTGGCAGCCTGTGGGGCGTATTGGGATGTGGGCACGGAGGGGTCGTGGCCGAGAAGTCGGCGCAGGTGCTGGCGGTAGGCGTCGAGGTCGGCGATGGGCAGTCTGGCCGCGTCGGTCATGGCGGCCGTCTGTGCCACGGCCGAGGCCACTTCGGGCAGCAGGCGCGGGTCCATGGGCTTGGGCAGTATGTACTGGCGGCCGAAGCGAAAGTCCTTGCCTCCGTAGGCTCGGCTCACTGATTGGGGCACCGGCAGGCGGGCGATGTCGGCGATGGCGCGGCAGGCCGCCAGCTTCATTTCTTCGTTGATGCAGGTGGCGCGGCAGTCGAGGGCTCCGCGGAAGATGTAGGGGAAGCCGAGCACGTTGTTGACCTGGTTGGGCAGGTCGCTGCGTCCGGTGGCGAAGATGATGTCGTCGGCAGCCGCGATGGCTTTGTGGTATGGTATCTCCGGGTCCGGGTTGGCCAGCGCGAAGACTATGGGTTTGGGGGCCATGGTGCGTATCATCTCCGTTGTCAGCACGTCCTTGACGCTGAGGCCCAGGAAGATGTCAGCGTCTATAAGCGCCTCGGCCAGGCTGCTGACGTCGCGATCGGTCATGAACTCCCGTTTGAAGTCGTTGAGGCGGTCGCCATTCTGTTCGCGTCGTAGGGTTATGGGGCCGTGGCTGTCGCACATTATTATATTGCTCTTGCGTATGCCGAGCTCCATGTAGAGGCGGGTGCAGGATATGGCGGCTGCACCCGCGCCGTTCACCACCAGCCGCGCATCCTCGATCCGCTTCCCTTGCAGGTCGATGGCGTTGAGCAATGCCGCTCCGGAGATTATGGCCGTGCCGTGCTGGTCGTCGTGCATCACGGGTATGTCTACCGCCTCTTTGAGTTTTTTCTCTATGTAGAAGCATTCGGGCGAACGGATGTCCTCGAGGTTTATTCCGCCGAAGGTGGGGGCAATCGCCTTGACGGTCTCCACAAATTTGTCGATGTCGGTTTCGTTGACTTCGATGTCGAACGCGTCGACGCCGGCGAATATCTTGAACAGCAGCGCCTTTCCCTCCATTACGGGTTTGGCGGCCACGGCGCCGATGTTGCCGAGGCCGAGTACGGCTGTGCCGTTGCTGATGACGGCCACGAGGTTTCCTTTGTCGGTATAGCGGTAGGCATCCTGCGGGTGCTCCTTGATTTCCAGGCAGGGCCACGCCACGCCGGGAGAATAGGCCAGCGACAGGTCGCGCTGGTCGGCATACGGCTTGGTGGGCATGACCTCTATCTTGCCCGGGCGGATATCCTCGTGGTATCTCAGCGCTTTTTCTCTGTCAGTGCTTCTCATCTATGCTTTTTCTCTTTAGAACGCATTATGCCCCTATGCGGTTGTCCTCCCCACTGACTTGGTCTTCAGGCTCATTGTGGCAACAAGTCCTAAGTCTTGGCCTGGTGTCTGATTTGGTGCGGCACATCGTGAGTCCTGAGGCGTAAAGTTTTCCGAAATTTTTTGTAACGTCCTATAATATAATGCTTTTTGTCTCTGTATAAGCTTTGAAAATTTTCCAAAAAGAAAATTTTATGATGAATCTTTTCGCTGAAAGGTTTGTGGTTTGAAAAGAATTGCCTACCTTTGTACCGCCTTTCCAAAGGTAGAAGCTTTCAATCACCCCCCGGACACTCATCTGATTCCATGATAGAAGTAGTAGTAAAGCGTGACGGCCGCGTAGTCGGCTTCAACGAGGAAAAAATCAAGGGCGCCATCCGCAAGGCCATGCTCGCCACCGAACAGGGCGAGGACGAGGGCCTCATCCAGAAGATTGCCGACCGCATCGCCATGACCTCTCCGCAGCGCATGAGCGTCGAGGACATCCAGGACCGTGTCGAGCTGGAGCTCATGAAATCCAGCCGCAAGGACGTCGCCAAGCGCTACATCGCTTATCGCGACAAGCGTTCCATAGCCCGCCGTGCCAAGACCCGCGACCTCTTCATGGAGATCATTGCCGCCAAGAACAACGACGTCACCCGCGAGAATGCGAACATGAACGCCGACTCTCCCGCCGGCATGATGATGAAGTTCGCCTCAGAGTCCACTAAGCCGTTCGTCGACGACTACCTGCTCAGCGACGAGGCCCGGCAGGCGGTCAACAGTAATTACATCCACATCCACGACAAGGACTACTACCCTACCAAGTCGCTGACTTGTGTGCAGCATCCCCTGGACCGCATCCTGTGTCACGGCTTCGTGGCGGGGCATGGCGAGTCGCGTCCCGCCAAGCGTATCGAGACGGCCTCCGTCATCGCCTGCATATCCCTGGAGACGGCACAGAACGAGATGCACGGCGGCCAGGCCATACCCGCATTCGACTTCTATCTCGCCCCCTTTGTGCGCAAGACATACATCGAGGAACTGAAGAAAGTCGAGGATGTGATGGGTCTGGACCTTTCTTCCCATTATGACGAGGCGCTGAAGGACTACGAGCAGCGTCCGCTGGACGGCCTTCAGGGGGAGGAGAGAGCCCTTCGGCATGCCATGAACCAGACAGTGGGCCGCGTGCACCAGGCTATGGAGGCCTTCATCCACAACATGAACACCATCCACAGCCGCGGGGGCAACCAGGTGGTCTTCTCCTCCATCAATTACGGCACGGACACTTCCGCCGAGGGCCGCTGCATCATCCGCGAGCTGCTCCATTCCACCTACGAGGGTGTGGGAAACGGCGCCACAGCCATTTTCCCAATACAGATATGGAAAAAGAAACGCGGCGTCAGTTACTTGCCCGGCGATCCCAACCGCGACCTGTACGAACTCGCATGCAAGGTCACCGCACGTCGTTTCTTCCCCAATTTCCTCAACCTCGATGCCTCATTCAACCAGCATGAGCTGTGGAGCGCCGACGATCCCGAGAGGTATAAGTACGAGGTGGCCACGATGGGATGCCGCACCCGCGTATTCGAGAACCGCTATGGCGACAAGACCTCCATAGGCCGCGGCAACCTCTCCTTCACCACCATCAACATAGTGCGACTGGCCATCGAGGTGATGAACATCCAGGACCGGCAGGAGCGCATCGATGCCTTCTTTGCCCGCCTCGACCACGTCCTTGACGTCACTGCGCGTCAGCTCCACGATCGCTACCAGTTCCAGTCCTCCGCTTTGGCCAAGCAGTTCCCGCTGGTCATGAGCCGCCTGTGGAACGGATCCGATCGCCTTTGTGGCGACGACACCATAGAGTCCGTCATCAACCAGGGCACACTCGGCATCGGCTTTATCGGTCTGGCGGAATGCCTCATAGCCCTGGTCGGCAAGCACCACGGCGAAGACTGCGACGCCCAGAAGCTCGGGCTGAAGATCGTGCGCCACATGCGTTCCCGCGCCAACGAGTTCTGCGAGCAATACGGGCATAACTACTCCATCCTCGCCACGCCGGCCGAGGGACTGAGCGGCCGCTTCACCAAGCGCGACCGTAAGTCGTTCGGTGTCATCTCCGGCGTCACCGATAAGGACTACTACACCAACTCCAACCATGTGCCTGTCTACTACCAGTGCTCGCCCCGCCACAAGGCCAAGGTGGAGGCTCCCTACCACGAGATGACCCGCGGCGGACACATCTTCTATGTCGAGCTCGACGGCGACGCCACCCATAACCCGGAGGCCATCATGCAGATCGTGGACCTCATGGACAAGTACGACATGGGCTACGGATCGGTCAACCACAACCGAAACCACTGCCCCGAATGCGGCTACGAGAATGCCGACAAGACCCAGGAGCACTGTCCCAAGTGCGGTGCCCGCTTCGAGACCATCCAGCGCATCACCGGCTACCTGGTCGGCACCACCGACCGCTGGAACTCCGGCAAGCTCGCCGAGCTCCACGATCGCGTTGTCCACAAATGACCATCCGTGTGCTCGACATAATCCGGGGCACCACCGTCGACGGCCCCGGCTTCCGCACCTCCATCTACCTCGCCGGCTGCAGGCATCGGTGTCCGGGTTGCCACAATCCGCAGTCCTGGGATTTCTCCGCAGGCACCGATATGACTCTCGGGGAGCTGAAGGCTGTAATTGCCGAGGAGGACTTCGACGTCACTCTCTCCGGCGGTGACCCTCTGTACCATCCCGAGGCTGTGAAGGCCATCATCGGCATGTGCGGCGAGCTGGGGCATAAGGTGTGGATATACACCGGCTTCACCTACGAGCAGATTCTTGCCGACCCGTTGCTGGCAAGGGCTGTCCGAGGAGCCGAGGCAATCGTCGACGGACCGTTTGTCCAGAAGCTATACGACTCCGACCTTCTCTTCCGCGGCTCCTCCAACCAAAGAATCATATACCTCAATGAAAACCTTTCCCGTTGACATGCCCGACTGGGCAGACGGCATGGCCTGTGCCATCACCGTCTGCGACGCCGACTGTACCATCATCTACCAGAACGAACGCGCCCGCCAGACGTATATCAAGCACGGCGACCTGATAGGCCGCAACCTCATGGACTGCCATCCGGAGCATGCCCGCGCCATCATCGCCGACCTGCTCGCCACCGGACGCACCAACGCCTACACCATCGAGAAGCAGGGGCAGCACAAGCTCATTTACCAAACAGCCTGGAAAGCGGCAGGCGGCACCGTTCTCGGCCTCGTCGAGATTTCCATGGTCCTTGACCCGCCACTCCCCCACTATGTCCGCAGATAACGGCTGAGAGCGTCTTGCAGCTGAGAGTAGCGGCATGCGGGTCGCAAACGGTCTTCCGGCTCTCAACTCTCAGTTTTTTTTAGTAACTTTGCACTCCAATGATTTCAGTACAGAATCTCGGAGTGGAGTTTTCCGCACGCCCGCTGTTCACGGGCGTGAGCTTCGTCGTCAACCGCCAGGACCGCATCGGCCTGGCAGGCAAGAATGGAGCCGGCAAGTCCACACTGCTAAAAATCATCTCAGGGCTGCAGCAGCCTACACACGGCACCGTGGCCATCCCCGACGGCATCACCATCGGCTACCTCCCTCAGCAGATGAACCTCGCCGACTCCACCACGGTGGCCGACGAGACACGCAAGGCCTTCGCCGACATCAACGCCCGCCGTGACGAACTCTCACGCATAGAACGCAGGCTTGAGACCATGGACGCCGATGACTGGGAGGAGACTACCCGCCTGCTGGAGCGTGCAGACCACCTCCGCGAACGCCTCCAGATGGTATCCGGCGCCAGCATGGAAGGTGAGATCGAGAAGACACTCATCGGCCTCGGATTCGACCGTAAGGACCTCGACCGACCCACCGCCGAGTTTTCCGGCGGATGGCGCATGCGCATCGAACTCGCCAAGATACTGCTCTGCAACCCCGACCTGCTTCTGCTCGACGAGCCAACCAACCACCTCGACATAGAGTCCATCGCCTGGCTGGAGAACTGGCTCAAGTCCAAGGGAGCGGCCGTCATGCTCGTCAGCCACGACCGGGCGTTCCTCGACAACGTCACTACCCGCACCATCGAGATCACCTGCGGCACCATTCACGACTACAAGGTGCCATACACGCAGTACCTCGCTCTCCGTGCCGAACGCCTGGAGCAGCAGCGCCGCGCCTACGAGAACCAGCAGAAGCAGATCGCCGACATCAAGGACTTCATAGAGCGCTTCCGCTACAAGCCCACCAAGAGCAACCAGGTACAGAGCCGGGTCAAGATGCTCGAGAAGATTGTGCCCATAGAGATTGACGAGGTCGACAACTCGCGCCTGCGCCTCCGTTTCCCGCCTGCGCCCCGCTCCGGCGACTTCCCCGTGGTGGCAGACCAGGTCTCCAAGGCATTCGGCGACCACGTCGTCTTCTCCAACGCCGACATCACCATCCGCCGTGGCGAGAAAGTGGCTTTCGTGGGCCGCAACGGACACGGCAAGACAACCATGGTGCGCTGCATCCTCGACCAGATTCCTTATGAGGGCGATATCCGCCTGGCACAGGGCGTCAAGATAGGCTACTTCGCACAGAACCAGGCCCAGCTGCTCGATCAGGACATCACAGTCTTCGATACCATCGACTCCGCGGCCACCGGCGATATGCGTCTCAAGGTGCGCGACCTGCTCGGCGCTTTCATGTTCGGCGGAGAGGCGTCAGATAAGAAAGTAAAAGTGCTCAGTGGCGGCGAGAAGACTCGCCTGGCCATGATCCGCCTGCTGCTCGAGCCGGCCAACCTGCTAATCCTTGACGAACCCACCAACCACCTTGACATCGCATCCAAGCAGGTGCTCAAGGAGGCGGTTAGGAATTTCACCGGCACCGCCATCATCGTCAGCCACGACCGCGCCTTCCTTTCCGGGCTGGTTGATCGCGTCTACGAGTTCGGTGGCGGGTCCGTGCGCGAGTGCCTGGGCGGCATAGACGCCTTCCTCGACAAGCTCCGCCGCGAGTACCAGCCATCATCACCATCACCTAAGGCTGCCACCGTTCGCAATGCAGGGACGCACCATGGTGCGTCCGAAACCGCCGACACCCCTCGGCCATCTCTCAGCCCCCAGCCCTCAGCCCTCAGCTACAAGGACCGCAAGGAGCGCGTCAAGCTCCTACGCAAGGCTGAAAAAGCCGTAGCCGACGCCGAAGCCCGCATTGCCTCCCTCGAAGCCACACAGCATGAACTCGAGGAGCGTCTCAGCAAGGGCGAATCCGACTCCGGGCTACTCACCAGCTACGCCGACACCCGGAAGGCCCTCGAGAACGCCATGAGCCTCTGGGAACTCGCCGGCGCCGAACTCGAAGAGCTCCAGCAGCGCTTCGCCGAAAACTGAATACCGTCATGCAACAAATACCCCATCAAGATATGAGCATCAAGCACCTTCTCATAGGCTCGTTGGCGCTGCTTCCCTTCGCCACCCAGGCACAGGCACCCGCACGCCACGGCATCGATCGAGCCAACATGGACTTTTCAGCCGCTCCCGGCGATGACTTCTACCAGTATGCCTGCGGCGGCTGGATGAAAGCCAATCCCCTCACTGGCGAATACTCCCGCTTCGGCGTTTTCGACCTTATGCGCGAGAATAACCGCACCCGCCTCAAGGAGCTCATCACCACCCTATCCAAGGACTCGCAGAGCAAGGTGCCGGGCACCATCGCACAGAAGGTTAGCGACATCTACGCGCTCGGCATGGACTCCGCCCGCCTCAACCGCGAAGGTGCGGCTCCCATCCTTCCCTATATTTCTAAGGTGAAGGCGTTCAGGCGTCAGGACCTGGCCCACAATCTTGCCACCTTGCACCGTGGCATCGCCGACGGTACCCTTTTCGGCGCCGGAGTCGGCACCAATCCCCTCAATTCCGAAATTAACATCCTTCACCTCGGAGAGACCGGTCTCGGCCTGGGCGACCGCGACTACTACCTGGAGGACAACGAGACCAACGCCCGCATAATGGCCGCCTACCAGACCTACGTCAAGCGCCTCATGGAACTGGTGGGATACGACGCCGCCGCACAGCAGCGCGTCTGGGACAACGTCATCGGCATGGAGAAGGCTTTCGCCCAGGCCAAGATGGCCCGCGAGCAGCGCCGCAACCCCAAGCTCCGTTCCAATCCCATGTCTCTCGACCAGGTTAAGCAGCGCTGGCCCAACTTCGACTGGCAGACATACCTTGGCGACCTCGGGCTGCTCACCGACTCTCTAAACGTCTCCTCCCCCGCCTTCTTCGACGCCCTTAACGAGATGCTCCCCAAGCTCACAGACCAGCAGCTCGAGGACTACTTCGTCTTCAACATGGTAACCGACGGCACCGGGGTGCTCAGCGACGACTTCTACAACGCCTCGTTCGAACTCTACGACCGCGTCATGTCCGGCACCGAGGAGCAGGAACCCCGCTGGAAACGCGCCATGGCTATCCCAAACTCCATGCTCGGCGAGGCTGTGGGTGAGCTCTACGTCAACAAGTACTTCCCCCGCGAGAACAAGGAGTACATGGTGGGCCTGGTGGAGAACCTGCGCACCGCCCTCGGCCAGCACATCGACGACCTCAGCTGGATGAGCGACGAGACCAAGCGCCGCGCTCACGAGAAGCTGGCGAGGTTCACCGTCAAGATAGGCTACCCCGACAAGTGGAAGGACTATTCCGGCATCACCATCGACCCCTCCAAGTCATACTTCGACAACGTCCTGGCGGCAAGCGAGTGGTACGTCCAGGACAACTACAACAAGCTCAACAAGCCCGTCGACAAGACGGAGTGGCACATGACCCCGCAGACGGTCAACGCCTACTACAACCCCACCACCAACGAGATTTGCTTTCCGGCCGGTATCCTTCAGGCTCCATACTTCGACCCCAGGGCAGACGACGCCCTCAACTATGGCGCCATCGGAGTGGTGATAGGCCATGAGATGACCCACGGCTTCGACGATTCCGGCCGGCAGTATGACGCCGACGGGAACCTCCGCGACTGGTGGACCGATGCCGACGCCAAGGCATTCACCAAGCTCGCCGACGGCCTTGCGGCACAGTTTGACGCCGTCGAGGTGGCACCCGGCGTGCATGCCAACGGACGCTTCACCCTCGGCGAGAACATAGCCGACCAGGGCGGACTCCGCGTGGCCCTGACCGCCTACAAGAATGCCGCCCGCGGCAAGGCCTGGGAGGAAATCGACGGCCTCGACCCGCTGCAGCGCTTCTACCTCTCCTACGCCCAGGTATGGGCCAACAACATACGTCCGGAGGAGATACTGGTGCGCACCAAGACCGACCCCCACTCGCTGGGCAACAACCGCGTCAACGTCACCCTGCGCAACATAGCGCCCTTCTTCGAGGCCTTCCATATCAACGAGGGCCAGCCCATGTTCCGCCCCGTCTCCGAGCGCGTCATCATCTGGTGACGCAGTTGAGAGATTTTAAAGCTGAGAGCTGAGAGCACAGCAGCGACGGCAATGGTTAGCCAAGTGTCCTCGGCTCTTAGTTTGAAGTTGCGACAGTGCGGAAAAATTCGTACCTTTGCACATTGATATGATACAAGATTTGCTGGACCCGGCCAATGTCAAGGAGCTAAGGCGCATGGTGGCCGATGCGGAACGCATCGTGCTGATATGCCATGTCCGTCCCGACGGTGACGCCATGGGATGCACCCTGGCCCTGGCACGCCTCCTGACGGCCATGGGAAAGAGGGCACGCGTGGTAACCCCGGACTTGCCTCCGCGCTCCCTCAACTTCCTGCCGGGCATCTCTGACGCTGTCCCATACACCAAGTACCCGGACTTCGCTCCTCGGCTGCTGCGTGAGGCCGACCTGGTCTTCTGCTGCGACTACAACACCCCCAGGCGTGTGGATTCACTGGAGGAGCATCTCCTGGCATCCCCGGCGAAGAAGGTGCTGGTGGACCATCACGAGTCTCCAGAGGAGTTCTGCGACCTCTCTTTCTCCTTTCCCCGCATGTCAAGTGCCTCGGAACTCACCTTCCGCCTTATCTGCGCCCTCGGCTTGGCCGACCGCATTGATCTCGACGTGGCTACCTGCCTGGCCACCGGCATCATCACCGACACCCGCAACCTCTCCGTCAACTGCGACAATCCCGAGCTGCTGCTCATCCTCTATGAACTCCTGAGTCGTGGCGTTGACAAGAAGCGTATCGTCGATGAGGCCCTGGACATGGTCACCGCCGATGCTTTCCGTCTTCGACTCTTCGCCCTCGGCCAGCGCATGGAGCTGCTCGAGAAGTTCGAGACGGCCATCATCTGTCTGTCGGCACAGGACCTGGAGAGCCACAGCTACGTGCGTGGCGACACGGAAGGTGTCGTCAACGAACCCCTCGCCATCCGAGGCATACGCGCCAGCTTCATGCTCCGCGAGGACGACAAGTGCATCAAGGTCAGCGCCCGCAGCAAGGGCGGCTTCGTCGTCAAGGACATCTGCGCCGACATCTTCGGCGGAGGCGGGCACCTCCAGGCCGCCGGCGGCGAGTTCCACGGCTCCCTCGAGGGGGCCGCCAGGCTGTTGCGCGAGGCGCTGCCACGCTACGCCGCCAAATACTCTAACGCAAAAAAGAAACAGTGAAGAAGATAACGACATCCCTGCTCGCAGCCCAGGCGCTGCTTATGCTGCTGCCTCTCTCCGCATGCAGCGACGACGAGAGCTACTCCGACCTGCTCAAGGAGGAGGAGAAGGCCACGAACTGGTACCTGGCACAGCGCCACATATGCCTCGAAATTCCCGAAGACTCCGTCTTCCAGACAGGTCCCGACGCCCCGTACTACAAGATGGACGACGACGGCTACCTCTACATGCAGGTGGTGAACCCCGGCGACACCACGCGCGTAAAAACCGGCGACCGTGTCATCTTCCGCTTCATGCGCTGCAATATCAAGAACTTCTACAAGAATGGTGTGGAGGAATGGAACGGCAACGCCGGCGACATGTCGTTCGCCACGGCCTCGTTCCGCTTCAACGCCTTCCAGTACCAGGACTCGCAGAAGTATGGCCAGGGCATCCAGATTCCGATGCGCTACCTGGGCTACAACAGCGAGGTGAACCTGGTGCTGCGCAGCTACATCGGCTTCACCAACGACCAAGCCCAGTGCCTCCCCTACGCCATGAACGTCAGATACTTCAAACCCGAATACTAACACACCGATGTCGCTAATAAAATCCATCTCTGGCATCCGTGGCACCGTCGGCGGCAAGGAGGGCGATAACCTCACCTGTCTCGACGTGGTGCGCTTCACGGCCGCCTACGCCCAGTTCCTGCTCAACACCAACCCCGACGGCAAGCGCCTCGTGGTGGTAGGCCGCGACGCCCGCGTGAGCGGTCCCATGGTCTCCGCCCTGGTATGCAACACCCTTTGCGGCATGGGCTTCGACGTCGTCGACATAGGCCTTGCCTCCACCCCTACCACCGAGCTGGCCGTCACCGGCGAGGGAGCCTCGGGCGGCATCATCATCACCGCCTCCCACAACCCTGCGCAGTGGAACGCCCTCAAGCTCCTCGGGCCTGCCGGTGAATTCCTCAGTAATGCCGAGGGCAAGGAGGTGCTCCGCCTCGCCGCCAGCGACGAAATCACATACGCCACCTGGGACAACCTGGGCGCCATAGAGCATAACGACACTTACGACCGGCGGCACATCGAGGCGGTGATGGCATTGCCGCTGGTAGACGTCGAGGCCATCCGCCGAGCCAACCTACGGGTGGCCATAGACGCCGTGAACTCGGTAGGTGGACGCATCATGCCGCGCCTGCTCCGCGCCCTCGGGGTGGCGGAGGTCATCGAGCTCAACTGCGAGGCTACCGGCCGTTTCGCCCACACCCCGGAGCCGATTCCCGAAAATCTGCGGCTAACCGCCAGGACAATCGTCGATTCCAAGGCCGATGTGGGACTGGTGGTTGACCCGGACGTGGACCGCCTGGCCATCATCATGGAGAATGGCGAGATGTTCGTGGAGGAATACACGCTGGTGTCCGTGGCCGACTACGTGCTGGGCCATACTCCCGGCAACACTGTCAGCAACCTCAGCTCCAGCCGCGCACTCCGAGATGTCACCAATCGCCATGCAGACTGTTCCTACTCGGCGGCAGCCGTGGGCGAGGTCAACGTGGTGGCCGAGATGAAGCGCGTCAACGCCGTCATCGGCGGCGAGGGCAACGGCGGCGTCATATATCCTGAGCTCCACTACGGTCGCGACGCGCTTGTGGGAGCCGCACTGTTCCTCACCCTGCTGGCCAAGTCCGGCAAGAAGGTGAGCGAACTCAAGCAGACCTACCCGCAGTACGTCATCACCAAGGACAAGGTGCAGCTGACCCCCGGCATGGACGTCGACGCGCTGCTGCAGAGTGTCAAGGAGGCGTTCGCCGGAGAGCGTGTCACCGACATCGACGGCGTCAAGATCGACTTTCCCGACGGCTGGGTGCACTTGCGCCGCTCCAACACGGAGCCCATCATCCGCATCTACTCCGAGGCCGAGACTGCCGACCGCGCCAACGAGCTGGCCAAGCGCGTAAAAGCCCTGCTGCCCCACTGAAGCGCCACTCCGCCCCTACCAGCAATGTAGGCACGTAGCAGGGCGCGTCCGGAATGTCCGCAATTCTCAACTCTCAACTAACCCCAACCCATGATAAAGAAATTCTTCCTCAACCTGCTCTCCTCGTTCCTGGGCGCCTGGATTGCCATAGTGCTGTCCGGGGCTGTCATCGTGCTCATCGTCATGGCCTGCCTGGGCAAGTTCGCGCTGTCCGAAGGCGGACCCAATGTCAGCGTCAAGGACGACACGATCCTGGTGCTCGACCTCGACGGCGAGATCGAGGAGACGGAATCCGCCAAGCAGCTCGACTACGCCATGCTCATGGGCGGAGAGGTGGAGAAGCCCCAGACTCTGCTGAGCCTGGTGACGGCCTTGGACGAAGCCTCGGAGGACTCGCGTGTAAAGGCCGTGTACGTAAAGTGCGGAATGCTCTCCGCTCCCCCTGCCACCGTCCACGCCCTGCACGAGGCCCTGGCGGCATACAAGAAGAAGACGGGCAACCCCGTCATCGCCTACGGCGACGTGATGCTCCAGTCGACCCTCTACATCGCCTCCTGCGCCGACAGCATCTTCCTTAACCCGCAGGGCGCGCTACAGCTCCAGGGCATAGGCGGCACCTCACTCTATTTCAAGGACCTTTTCGACAAGATCGGCGTGGAGTGGCAGATGGCCAAGGTTGGCACCTACAAGAGCGCCGTGGAGCCGTACACCGCCAACGAGATGAGCGAGCCTGCCCGCCGGCAGCTCATGGAGCTGTACCAGGGCATATGGAAGACCATACGCAAGGGCATCGCCGACGGCCGCAAGGTCAGGGAGGCGTACATCGACTCGCTCACCAACCAGCTCATCCTAACCTCCTCGGCCGAGGAGGTCGTCAAGACAGGCCTCGTCTCAGCCACAGCCTACGAGCGCCAGATGGACGACAAGCTCGGCGCCGTCATCAACGCCGACCCGGACGACATCAACTTCATCGACGCTCAGGCTTTCGGCTCCGCCGGCAACATGGTCCCGGTCAAGGGCGACCACATCGCCGTGCTATACGCCACCGGCGAGATCCAGGAGAACTCCCGCACCGGCATCGACTGCTACAAGTTGGTTCCCGTCATCTGCGAACTGGCTGACGACGATGACGTGCAGGGCCTGGTATTGCGTGTAAATTCCCCTGGCGGAAGCGTCTTCGGCAGCCAGCAGATAAGCGACGCCCTGAGCTACTTCCAGTCCAAGGGCAAGCCCGTCGTCGTCTCCATGGGCGACTACGCGGCCTCCGGCGGCTACTGGATAAGCTGCGAGTCCGACTACATCTTTGCCGACCCGCTCACCATCACCGGCTCCATCGGCATCTTCGGCCTGGTTCCTAACGGTCAGAAGCTGCTGCGGAACATCGGCGTGACGCCCCAGCAGGTGTCCACCAACCCGGATGCCAACCTGGGCATACCCGTCGTGCCTCTCACGCCCGTGCAGATGGCGGCGCTCCAGCGCAGCATCGACCGCGGCTACCGGCAGTTCATCACCAAGGTGTCGAAGGGGCGCGACATCCCCGTTGCCAACGTCGACAGCATAGCCCAGGGCCGCGTGTGGATAGCCTCCACCGCCAAGCAGCTGGGACTGGTGGACGAGCTCGGCTCCCTGCAGAAGGCAATCCAGCACTGCGGCAAGCTGGCCGACATGAAGGCCGACGACATACAGGTAGGCTACTATCCCGATCTGGAACCCTCCATATGGGATTTCATCCCCACGGCGGGCAACGGATCCGTGCTGTCCACCGCGCTGCAGAGGGCCCTGGGCCGGCAGGCTTCTCCCCTGCTGGTCACCTACCTTCAGGACCTGCTGAAGCGCAACCACCGGCAGGCCCTGCTCCCGGCCTGCTTCCGGGTGAGAATATGACAACGACGCATACTGACTGTAAACCATCACTATTGGCATGAAAACGACTACCGGCAAACTACTGACGCTGACGCTGACTCCCCTGTCGTGGCTCTTCCGCGCCGGCACCGAGGTGCGCAACAAGCTCTTCGACCTCGGCGTGCTGCGGCAGAAGGTGTACGGAGTGCCGGTGGTATGCGTGGGCAATCTCTCGGTGGGCGGCACCGGCAAGACTCCCATGGTGGAGCTGCTGCTGCGCCACCTGCAGACCGAGTACCGCATCGGTGTGGTGAGCCGGGGATACAAGCGCAGGACGAAAGGCTTCCTGCTGGCCAATTCCAAGTCTACTCCCGCCACCATCGGCGACGAGCCGTACCAGATGTTCCAGAAGTTCGGCAAGCGTGTGCGTGTGGCCGTGTGCGAGAGCCGGGTCCGCGGCATTGACCGCCTGCTGGAGCTCTTCCCGGACATCGACCTGGTGGTGCTCGATGACGCTTTCCAGCACCGCTACGTCAGGCCCAAGGTCTCCATCCTGCTGATGGACTATCACCGGCCGGTGTACGAGGACAAGCTGCTGCCGCTGGGGCGCCTGCGGGAGCACATCTCGGGCATGAACCGGGCCGACTTCGTGGTGGTCACCAAGTGCCCGGAGACTCTGAAGCCTGTGGATACGCGCATCGTCTCCGACTCTCTGCGCCTGCTGAAGTACCAGAGCCTGTATTTCGCGAGTACGCGCTACCTGGGTCTGCGGCCCGTCTTCGAGGATGAGGCGCCGTATGCGCTGGAGCTTGAGAGCCTGACGTCGGCCGATACTATCCTGCTGGTGACGGGCATTGCCAACCCGCGTCCGCTGATACGGGTGTGCCGCCGCTGCAAGGCCCGCATCAAGGTGATGCACTTCGACGACCATCACGACTTCTCCACCGCCGACCTGGTGAAGATGGAGCGCAAGTACGCGCATCTGAAGGGGGCGAGGAAGGTGATAGTGACCACCGAGAAGGATGCAGGGCGGATGCTCCACAACCCGTTCTTCCCGGAGGCGCTGAAGCCGTATACGTTCCATATGCCGATAGAGATGCAGATACGGCCGGAGTACAATGCCACCCCCGGCTTCATCGCCAAGCTGAAAGTGGCAATCGACAAGCAACCGAGGAAGCGGGAGACACCGGGCTGAAGCCCGGTGTCGATTGCAGAGTCAAATACGGCCCGCGGCGTCACTGCCGCGAGCTTTGTCTTGCAGGCTCATTGGGAGGGACATGAGGTCTCTAAGGTCTAAGGGCTTTAGAGCCTTTAAGGCGCAAAGCAAGCGGGGCCTCGGAAGACCGGGACCCCGCTTTTCAGTGAGTGCGTGTCGGCGTCAGCGGACCTGGACCTTGGAGGTGCGGCGGGTGCCGTCGGTGTAGGTGCGGGTCACGACGTAGATGCCTGCGGCGGTGGGTGCGGGGATGCGCACTCCGTCGAGGGTGTAGTACTGCTCGGTGAGGATTTCGGCTCCGTCCACCTCGTCGACGCCGGTGGGGTTGTCGACGTTGAGGCTGAAGGTGCGTGTGAGGTCGCCGAGGCGTGCGGTGAGCGTCATCGGGCCGATGTATGCCTTGTTGAAGCGTACGCGGGTGCCGTCGAAGCGCACTTCGGGGCGGTCGGAGGACCATGCCACTCCCTCTGGGCAGCCTACGGAGAAGTTGTAGGTGACGTGTGCGGGCGTGTCGTTGCCGTCGAAGATGATGCAGGCTGCGGCCAGCAGGGCCTCGTCGGAGGCGTTGGCCGCCAGGGTGGGATAGGTGAAGTCGTCGCCCTTTGTCCAGCCCTGGCCGAGGTCGATGGCGCAGAGCTGCCTCTGGGTGAGCAGGCCGGGGAATGCGGCGTCGTGGTCGGGCTGCACTGCCTGGGCGATGTAGTGGCAGTCCTTGACGAGGTTGTCGGCGTTCCAGCTGGCCCCGGAGGCGGTGTTGAGGCCGATGAGGGAGCCGCAGGTGTCGGGGTCGGCCACGATCTCGCCTGCGTTGTAGCAGCCGATGAGCTGTGTGCGGCCCTTGAAGACCTCGCCGGTGATTCCGCCCACGCGGGAGGCGCCGGTGATGGTGCCGAGGTTGTAGCAGCGGGTGATGATGGCGCCGGTGTAGCCGGAGATGCCGCCGATGCTGGAGCCTGACGTTGCCGCGGTGCCCTTGATGGTGCTGGTGGTGGCGATGTCGCCGAGGTTGTAGCAGTCGGAGATCTCGCCCTGCATGTTGCCCCATGCTGTGATGCCGCCTGCGCGGTAGGAGGAGGTGGTGATGTCGCCCGAGTTCCAGCAGCGGGTGATGCGGGTGTTGGCGGCGGAGTAGTTGCCGCAGATGCCGGCCAGGCCCCAGCCGCCGGTGATGTCGCCTCTGTTGGAGCAGGAGTCGATGGTCACCCAGGCGGCGGCGCATCCCATGATGCCTACGCCCTGGTTGCCTAGTGCCTCGATGTCGCCGTAGTTGTGGCAGTTGGTCAGCAGCACGGGCTTGGCCTCGGTGGGGGTGCCTTTGTAGGTGCCGGTGATGCCTGCCGGGAAGACGTTCTTGTCGGAGTGCACGAGGCCGTAGTTGACGCAGTTGCGGAGCGTGGAGCCTGCGGAGTAGTAGGCGGTGATGCCTGCCAGGCCGCTGGTGCCGGACTTGGTGGTCTCCGACGAGATCTTGCCTCGGTTGTAGCAGTCGGTGAGTTCGAGCGCGCATGCGTTGGCGAGGTTGGCCACGAGGCCGCCGAGGATGTTTCCGGCCACGATGTCCGACAGGTTGTAGCAGCCGGTCATGACCATGGGCTGGACGGAGGTGGCGGTGGTGGCTGTGGCGTTGCCGACGATGCCGCCTACCTGGTTGGAGCAGTCGGGCTTGCCGAAGATGAACTTGCCGTCGTTGAAGCAGCGGACAAAGGTTGCGGGGTTGCAGGTGGCCACGAGGCCGCCGAAGTTGTTGCACGAGGTGGCGGTGGAGGTGGACTTGATTGTGCCGTAGTTGGCGCAGTCGGTGAAGGTGCAGCCCATGTCGGAGACGTTGTGCGAGATGCCTGCGAGCTGGCCGTTGGCGCCGGTGATGGTGGCGCGGTTGACTACCTTGTCGGCCCGGGCTCCGTGGTAGAAGTATCCGAAGCCGGAGTGTCCGGCACCCTTGGTGGCGGTGAGGTCGACGAGGTTCTCGCAGTTCTCGAGCCGTCCGTAGACTTTGGACGTTATTGCTCCTGTGTTGGCGACTGCGGTGCTGATCTGTCCCTGTGCGCGGAAGTTGCGGAGCAGGCCGGTGCCGTCGATGGCGCCTACGGCTGCCTCGTAGCTGTTGACGGCGGTGTAGGCGATGTTCTTCACGGTGTGGCCGTCGCCGTCGAGTGTGCCTTCGAGGAGCGTTGTGCCGATGAAGAGGGGCTTGAATTGCTTGTCGGCGAAGTCGATGTCGTTGGCGAGCTTGATGAACCGGCCTGCGAAGCCGTCCTTGGCTGCGGGGATGTATGCGGCGAGTGCGAGCCACTCGTCGGCGTTGGTGATGCGGTACGGGTCGGCCTCGGTGCCTGCGCCCTGGAGGGGTACGGGTATGTTGGTGACGAGGCTGATGACGCGGTCGTAGCCGCCGGAGGTGCCGCGCAGGGTGCCTGCGACGGGCTCGGTGACGGTGGCTGGGGCCGACAGGGTGTTGCCGGCGATGGTGTACGGCGAGCCGTCGTCGAGGGTCCAGGCGTGGCCTGCCAGTCCGGCGAGCGTGGCGGTGCCGTGGAAGTTGGCGGAGGTGTAGGCCGGGTCCATGGTCACTACCAGGGAGCGGGCGTGGCGGAGCAGGGGCTCGTCCTTGCACCAGGCGGGCACGGGGTACTGGCCCTTGGCGAAGTCCCATACGTCGGCGGAGAAGCCCTGGAGGGGGGTGCCGGAGGTGAGCCGTGCGGTGGTGAGGCCTTCGGTTCCCTGGAGGGTGAGCGCGCCGTGGGCCTTGTGGGGAATTATCTGTGCGTCCCAGTGGGCGTGTTCGATGGCGCCGTGGGTGCCGTTGGTGCCGCCGAGGGCGCCGACGGTGGCCTCTTCCTGGCTGCTGATGTCGCCGAGGCTGATGACGCGGTGCAGCTCGTTGTGGCCGAGCACGGTGGTGGAGGTGACGTTGGCGAGCTGGCCTGCGATGCCGCCGACTTCCTTGTAGCCGCTCACGGGTCCGAGGTTGACGCAGTCGTAGAAGTCGGTGCCCTGGTTCTCGCCCTGGATGCCTCCGACGCGGTACACGCTCTTGGCGTTGGTGACGAACTTGGTCCATAGCATGGCGCGGACGGGGCCGACGTTCACGCACTCTTCGACGCGGCCGTTGCCGGTGCCGACGATGCCGCCTGCGCCGGTGGAGCCGGTGGTGACGGTACCGGAGTTGTAGCAGCGGCGCACGGTGCCCTTGCGGTTCTCGCCGACGATGCCGCCGGGTACTGCGGAGGCGGCCCATACGTCGGCGTGGTTGCGGCAGTTCTCCACGAGGCCCTCGTTCTGGCCCACGATGGCGCCCGAGCGGGACCAGAAGTGGAAGTCGCAGCTGGGGTCGATGACGAGGTTGCGGATGATGCCCTCGGGGGCGAGGCGGCCGAAGAAGCCCATGACGCCGTTGGCGTTCTTGGAGTCGGGGGTGCCCTGGCCGTCGGCGGACTCCCAGGGGGCGGTGGCCCAGGGGATCATGCGCATGTGCAGGTTCTTTATGGAGTGGCCGCCGCCGTCGAAGATGCCTGCGAACTTGTTGAAGGTGCCGGCGGTGCCGGGCTGAGCGCAGATGCCGATGAAGGTGGAGTCGTTCTCCATGTCGATGTCGTTGGCGAGCAGGAAGTGGTCGCCGGGGAATGTCTGGAGCACTTCGGTGGTGACGTGCGCCAGGGTGAGGATGTCGGCGCGGGTGCGGAGCAGGAAGGGGTTCTCGGCGGTGCCTTCGCCCTCGAAGGGAACGGGGGCGATGCGCAGCTCGAGCTCGTAGGAGACGGCGCCGTTGGCGACGACGATGGTGTCGGTGCCGAAGTCATCGGAGATTTTCAGCACATTTCCCTGGATGGTGGAGAACTTGCCGCCGTCGAGCAGGGAGTAGGTTACGTCGCCGAGGGGATGTAGCTGTGCGTCGGCGGACACTTTCTTGAGCGACGAGCGCTCGGGGAGGATGATGGCGGAGGCTGCGGCGAGGGCGTTGGGCGTGGTTGCCGTGGCCTTCAGCCGTGGGTACTGGCCTGCCTGGTACTGCCACACGGCGGCGTCGAGGCCCTGCAGCGGGGTGCCGGACGTGAGCGCGGCGGTGGTGGTGCCGAAGCGGGTGGAGTTGAGGTTGGTGAGCTGGTTGTCGTAGTAGAGGTTGGTGAGCGTGGGGGAGCATGCGGCGTCGATCCAGCCGATGGTCTCGCGGGCCTCGTTCTCCTTGTCGTAGAGGTATGTCTCGGAGGAGATCACGGATGCGGTGTACGAGTTGCGGACGACGGGGGCGATGGTGTCGGTGCCCCGGACGTCGTTGACGAGCCAGCCGGTGATGCCGCCCGCCATGCGGTTGGTGTAGGTGGATGCCTTGCCGGTGAAGAAGCAGTTCTCTATCACTGAGCCGTATGCCTTGCCGACGACGCCGCCTGCCGCGGAGGGGCGGGAGTAGTTGTCGGTGGGGCCTGCCATGACCTCGCCGTTGGCGAATGAGCGCTCGAGGGTGGAGTTGCTCAGGACGCCCACCACGCCGCCGGTGGACATGGTGCACATGTAGGTGCGTGTGTCGACGGTGCCGGTGAAGCTGAGGTCTGCGCCGTGTCCGTCGGTGAGGGCTCCGACCACGCCGCCTGCGGGGAGCCCGGCCTGGCCGGTGGCGCCGGTGACGAGCGTGCGCTCCACGTGGCAGTCGGTGATGAGGCTGTCGACGCTGCCGGCGATGCCGCCGGGGTTGCCGTTGGCGCCGAGGATCCGGGAATCCTTGACGGTGCAGCTGGTCACGACGTGGCCCACGCCGACGAGGCCGCCCGCGATGCGTGCGTAGTTCGTGACGTCGGCGCCGGTGACGTGGCAGTTGTCGGTGGTGCCGAAGCTCCATCCGGCCACGGTGCCGGCGGTCTGGAAGTTGCTGGTGACCTTGGGGCTGTCCAGGCGCAGGTTCTTCACTACGCCTTTGGCGTCGACGAGGCCGAAGAGGCCGGCCAGGCCGGTGTTGGAGTAGATGCTCAGGTTCTTGATGGTGTGGCCCTGGCCGTCGAAGGTGCCTGCGAAGTAGTGGTAGGCGTCGGCGCCGACGGGGGTGAAGAGGGTGGAGCCCATGTCGATGTCCTGGGTCAGGCGGATGTGCTTGCCCTCGAGGACGCGTGCGCAGCTGACGCCGTTGAGGAAGGCGTTGTACTCGCTCTCTGGCACTGAGTTGACCATCCGGGCGAGCACCTGCATGTCCTTGAGCGAGGACACGAGGTACGGGTCTGCCTCGGTGCCGGTGCCACGGAGCTGGCCCGTCACGGCCTCGGGATAGGTGAATGTGCCGTCGTAGGTGATCTTGCCGTCGGTGATGGCGCCGAAGAACATGAGCTGGGTGCCCTGGGAGATGGCCGACCAGTTGCCCCACTCGAGCACGTTGCCGACGCCTGCGGGGGCGTTCTTGAGGTGGATGGTCGGTGTGATGTCCTGGGGCTGTCCGTCGGCGTAGGAGCCGATGGCGCAGGTCATGAAGTTGGCCTTGTTGGCGGGATACTGGCGTGCGCACTGTGTGGGTATGGCGCCGCCGCGCTGCGGGTCGAGGTCTACGTAGACGGTCATGCCGTAGTCGCCGAAGTTGGTGATGTAGACGCGGTTGTCGTAGGGCTGGGTGACGTGGACGCTGTGGTCGACGTGCGTGCCGTCGGCGAAGTTGAACGACATGGTGGCGTTGGCGGGCAGGATGCGCGTGTCGTAGCCTGCGTACGGGTAGCGGTCCTTGTTGGTGCCTGCCACTACGTATATGCCCCACCAGTCGGGGATGTATATGGAGCCGTCGGCATTGATGACGCCCTTGATGACGCGCTTGCGGTCGGGCTTGCCGTTGCTCAGGCAGTAGGCGATGTCGATGTCGCCGTTGTCGACCATCTGGCCTACTACCTGGTTGGGGATGAAGATGGAGTCGCCCTCCACCTTGGCTTTCAGGGATACGGCGTTGTTCCAGAAGCCGCGGATGAGGATGGAGTCGGAGCCGACGGCGGAGACGGTGCATGAGTTGCCGTCGTCGCCGAAGGAGTCGGAGCGCAGCGTGCGGACGGTCATCACTTTCTTGCCTGCCAGGGAGGCGGGGGTGGCGGTGCGTGCCGACTTGCGGGTGGCGCTCCGTGGAGCGTCGGCTGCAGTTCGCGGAGGGGTGATGGCACCCTCGGGGGCGAGGCTCAGTGTGCTTTTAGGCTGTCGGTAGGAGGTGGCGGCGGGCATGGCCGCCGGGGCCTGTGTGAGGCTCAGCTGCAGCTCGGGCGGGGGAGAAGCCACCTCCGATGCTGCCAGTGCCCATGCCGGGAACAGCAGGGCCGCCGCAAGGCCGTACAGGGCCAGGCGGCGTCTTGGTGAAGATTGCATTGTCTTGAGGTTATTATTGAAGTTGTTTCTACTTATTTGCGAATCTGAAAATTTATGAAGTTGTTCTAATGATTAACTTCTCTTTGTCAATCTTTCAACATCTATCCGGTGTATTTCCATCCACTCATCGGTCACGATGCCCGCATCGCTCCCTCTTCGTGTATGAAAATCCCCTCGGATATCTGCTGAAATCTTGACAAAGAAATAAGTCGAAACAACTTCATTAGTTAGTCTTTCTCGTCGGCAAATTTAGTGAGAATTTTCCGTCCGCGCAAATTTGCGGGGCCGTCGTGACGCGTGTCGGCTTTTCATTCATTCACCCGCAGGCGGATGCCGGAGGTGAATGAATGAAAAGCCGACACACTCGCCGGTGATGCGCTGATAAGGGCATACCACTCCCCTACAGTATATTTATATATACTGCTACCGCATACGCTTGCGCGTGTTACTGCCGTATAGGGGGCGTTTGTCGCCGGGGTTGCCGGTTTGTCCGATCGTGGCGGACGCTCCAGGGAGCGTCCCTACAGTTCGCGGAGGGGTTGCTCCGGGGTTGCCGGTTTGACACTGCAAAGTTACGACAATTTTCGGACATATGCAAGTTTTCACTGAAATAATATTCAGTGAAAGCAGGGGTGAAAATCAAGCGTCTGTAACTTGCTGTAGAATAACTACTTAGCACTTTTCATTTTCACGTTCATTTGGGAAGGAGGGTTGTGTGTCCTGTGTGAATCTTAAATTTGATTTGGATATATCGGAATTTATTCTTAACTTTGCAGCGATAAATCGAAACTCAATATTAAATCAACAGTAATTATGATTGAAAGAGACGAAAATGGGAAATTAGTCTGGACGCCGGACAGGTCTGTGCGTCCGGCACCGGTGAAGCGCACGCCCTCGCTGCGGCTGGTGGACATGCGTAAGAAGCTGCTGGAGAAGCAGAGCGAGGAGAAGGACCGCATGGCCGCGGAGCTGAAGGAGCGCGAGGCGCGCAAGGCCGCGGAGCGCGCCTCGGGTTCGCCGGAGGTGAACACGTTCGCGGCGTCGATAGCGGTGGCCAGGGGGAAGAAGCCAGTGTGCCTGTTCGGCAGCCTGTGGTACGAGGGGGAGGTGGCGTGCCTGTTCGCCGACTCCAACGTGGGCAAGTCGATACTGGCCGTGCAGATAGGCCAGGCGGTGGCCGAGCTGGAGCGCAAGGTGCTCTACTACGACTTCGAGATGCAGGACGACATGGTGGGGCAGCGTTACATGTCCGACGGCGGGGAGCCGTACGCGTTCCACGAGAACCTGCTCCGCCCGCGCACGGACTACGGCATGCTGCTGGGTGCCCGTTCGGCGCAGAGGGCGTTCGAGCGCATCCAGGCGGACGTGTCGGCGACGGGTGCGCGGGCGGTGATCATCGACAACCTTACGGCTCTGTGTCCGCAGTCGGAGACGGGCCTGGACGCCACCCTGTTCCTGTTCGGGCTCAAGGACCTGGCGGAGAAGTCGGGGGTGTCGGTGCTGCTGCTGGCGCACACTCCCAAGCGCGACATGGCGATGGCGCTGACGCAGAACGACCTGGGCGGCTCGAAGCGCCTGTTCAACTTCTTCGACTCGATTTTCGCGGTGGGATTCGTGCCAGGCAGCAAGGACATGCGCTACCTCAAGCAGCTCAAGTGCAGGCTGGGGCAGGTGCGATTCGACGAGAACAATGTGCTGCTGATGGAGCTGCGCAAGGATGGCGACACGGGCTTCCTGGGCTTCCACACCACAGGCAACGGGGTGGAGCGGGAGATCCTGAAGGGGGAACAGCAGCAGGCTGCGTCTCGGCGTCCGCTGGGGAACCCGCTGGAGAAAATCGTGGTCGCGCTCCGGGAAAACGGGGTGAAGTACGAGGTGATAGCGCAGGCCTGTGGCATCAGCCTGGGCACTGCCGCCAAGATGGTAAAGGCCGCGGCACGGGGACCCGGCAAGACAGCGTGAAAAATGAAAAAGTGCAAGTGGCTGTGTCTTAGCGTGTTGCGTGGCAGGGCCTTTCACGTTGTTTTTTTGCGGCCGTGTCAGAGCATGGTGAGGTCGGAAATGGGGAGCCAGCCTGCGGTGGCGGGGTTGAGGCGGACGTAGACCCAGCCGTCGGGTGCCGGGGTGTCGTTTTCGGGCAGTGTCAGGAGTGTTCCGGCTGCCAGGGGGGGCACCTCGGCCTTCGCGTCCTTGTCGGGCTTGGGGAGGAGCTGTGCGGAGTAGGCGGTGACGACGCACTCCCGGCGCTGCTGCCAGTGGTTGCGGGCGCCTGCTGTGAAGATGCCGAAAAGCACTGTGGCGGCCAGCAGGACCAGGGATGCGAAGAAGCCTGTCTTGCGCGCGAGCACGCTCGGGCTGAGGATGTAGCAGAGCAGGCCGGCGAGCAGGAGCAGGAAGCAGGAGAAGCCCAGCCATCCCCACAGGGCGGCGGAGTGGTGGGCGGTGATGGAGGTCCACAGGGCGTCCAGGCCCGACGGCTCTGCATGGCGGAGGTCGCCCCGGCGGCTGCCGAGGGCCGCGGTGTTGCGGTCGTCGACTTTCTGCTGCAGGTAGGCTATGTTGTTGCGTATGCGGGCGTTGGCGGGGTCGAGGGCCGCGGCGCGCTGGTAGGCCACCATGGCGTCGCCGTAGCGGTTGGCCTGCATTGCGGCGTTGCCGAGGTTGAAGTACAGGGCTGCGCAGGGGGCGGTCTCTTCCGTGGCCTTCCGGTAGTGGAGGATGGCCTGGGTGTAGTCTTTTGCGGCGTACAGGGAGTCGGCGACGCGGAGGGTCTGGCCGGACGGGCCGCTGCCGGGGGCGGCTGCTGCCGGGGCGGCGAGGGCGGTCAGCAGGGCGAGTATGAGGGTGGCGAGGTTCTTCATTTCTTGTAGTCGGAATCGATGGCGCGGATTACCTGTGAGGCTTCTTCGTACACGGCGGGCATGTCGAGGGCCGCGGCGGCGTATCGGGCCTCCTCGCATGCGTCGAGCAGGGCGATGAAGCGGTCGATGACGGCCTGGGGCACGTTGTGCGCGGCGAACTGCGCCTGGATGTTGGCGCGCTGCATCTCGGAGCCGGGCATGCGCATCTTGTGGGCGGCGTATCCCCACAGGGCCTCGAGGGTCTGGGTGAAGAAGCGGTCGCGGTCGCCGGCGCGGAGGCTGCGGCGTGCGTGGCGGAGCAGGCGGTCGCTGAGGCGCCGTGCGCGGCGCTCGAGCAGGCCCTGGGTGTCGGCCCGGCGGCGGCGGTGGCGCAGGCTCAGCCACAGCACGAGCAGGGCCGCGAGCAGGGCGGCGGGGTACATGAGCCAGTACCACGGGGAGCCGACAAAGCGGGAGCCGGGAGACTCGGGATAGGGCATCAGCCCGGTGTCGGGCTTGAGGAGGTGTCCGGCGCCGGCTCCTGCGGACTTGCCTTTGGCCACGGTGACTTTGAAGGAGCGCGAGCGGGCGGTCTCGTATTTCCCGGTCTCGGGGTTGAAGTATATGAGCTCTGCCGGCGGGATGGTGTATGTGCCTTCCTGCATGGGCATGATGGAGCAGTCGAAGCGTACGGTGCCGGCGACGGTGGAGCCGTTGGGGCCGGCCTTGACTTCGGGCGTGGGGGTGGAGGCGTCGAACTGGGCGGGGAGGGTCTTGGCCAGGTCGGGCAGGGTGACGTACTTGATGTTGCCGGTGCCGGTGACGGTGTATATGATGCTGGCGGCCTGGTTGGTGGCCAGGCGCTGGTTGGGCATGGCGGCGGCGATGGAGAACTTGCCGACGCCGCCGCTGAAGCCTGCGGGCTGCGGCCGGGGCAGGGGGCGGACGTCGACTGTGAGGTCGTTGGGCTGGACTGCGAGCTGCACGGGCTTGCCGTAGGAGATGTTGCCCCAGAAGGGGTCCCAGTATTCCTGCCGGGCCTCGGCGGTGACGGTGTAGCGGTTGCCCTGGATGGTGAGGCGCCCTGTCATCTGGGGGAAGATGATGTAGCGGGCTATGACGGCGCAGGCGTACTGGCGCCCTTTGTATGACTCGAAGTGGAGGCTCTCTACCTTGGGGTTGTCTTCCTCGAGGGTGAAGCCGTTGAACTTGGGGGCCTCGGTGGCACCGAGGAAGTGTATGTTGGCGAATGAGGAGTATAGCTTGACGGTGTATACGAGCGC
Organism: uncultured Porphyromonadaceae bacterium; assembly: GCA_900541835.1. Taxonomy (GTDB): domain Bacteria; phylum Bacteroidota; class Bacteroidia; order Bacteroidales; family Muribaculaceae; genus Lepagella. The sequence goes on along the minus strand of UQLL01000002.1, from coordinate 102,180 downwards.
CTGCTGCTCGTAGGCGGTGGTGCGGTTCAGGGACGCCACCATGAACAGGTTCTCGTTGCCCTTTCCGATGAAGCGCGGCCCTGCCTGCCGGCGGGAGGGGGCGCCGCCGGGGTCGGGCTGGCTGGAGGACTGTGGCTGCGCGTAGCCGGGAAGCCGGCCGCGGGCGTTCTGGTCGAGGACTTTGACAGTCAGTGCGTTGGAGCGTGTGCCGCCGATGCTTACGGGGGGGATGGACAGGGTGCCGGCCTTGTAGCACTTGACGGTGAGCATGTATCCGGCCTCGCGGGTGACGTGCCCGTTGACGCCGAAGGTGCCGGAGTAGTCGGCTACGTAGAGGAGCTTGGCGCCGGGGATGGAGTAGTCGGCGGGGAAGTCTCCGCGGACGCCGTTGCACAGGACCTTGATGTTGAAGGTCTGTCCTTCGTAGACCTGTCCGCGGCCTTCGAGGGCGAGGCGCACGGTGGCGGCGTGGCACACGGCGGCGAGTGCCAGCAGGATGAGGAGTATGTGGGTGCGTGCGGTTTTCATGCTTTTGTCGGGCGGTTACCAGTTCTTGCCGCGGGGGGCGGACTGGGAGCGCTTCTGGCGCTGGCGGTCGAGGCGGGCGCGGGTGGCCTGCTCTTTGGCGTTGTTGGCGTTGAGGATGCCCTGGGAGTTCATCTGCGGGGGCTGCTGTTGCTGCTGCCGATCCTTATCCTGGTCCTTGTCCTGGTCCTTGTTCTGGTCCTGTTGCTTGTTCTGGTCCTGTTGCTTGTCCTGGTCCTGCTGCTTGTCCTTGTCCTTGTCCTTGTCCTGCTGCTGTTTCTTGAGCTGTGTGATGCGGAGGTTGCGCCGGGCGTCGTCGAAGGCGGGGAGGAGGCGGAGGGCCTCCTTGTACATGTCTTCGGCCTGGTCGAGCTTGTCGCGCAGGAAGTGGTGGTTGGCGAGGTTGTAGCAGGCGTAGGCGGCCACGGGGGGGGTGTCTCTTGTCCGCATCTGGGCGGCCGCGAGGTAGAGCTGCGTGGCGGCGTCTTCGAGCTGCAGGGTCGCGGAGTCGGGCTGCTGGTCCTTTGCGAGCTTTGCGAGCCTGGCTTCGGCCAGGGTCATGGTGGCGACGGCCTGGTTGAAGGTGGCCTCGGGGGACGAGGGGTTGGCCTGGCGGGCCCTGCCGTAGGACTCGGCGGCGGCGGCGTAGTCGCCCTCGGCGAACTCGGCGTTGCCTTTCATTATGTGCTGGCGCTCTTTGCGGTTGCTCTGCGCCTGGGGCGCGGGGGCGTCTTCCCGGGCGCAGGAGCAGAGGAGGAGCAGGGGTATGAGGTACGTGAGTGTGCGGTTCATTTGCGGGCCTACTTTCTGAAGAAGTTGATGCGGTCGAGCCAGGAGATGGAGCGGTCGAGGATGAGTGCGTCGGCTATGAGCAGGCCGAGGGCTATCCAGAGGAAGATGTGGTACAGCTCTTCGTGGAGGGCGAGGCGGGAGCCTTCCATGGAGCGTTTCTGCAGGGTGTCGAGCTGGCGCTGCAGGTCGGGCAGCGCGTCCGGGCCGGAGGCGTTGACGTACACTCCTCCGCCGGCCTTGGCGAGTTCGGCGGCGAGCTGCTCGTTGAGGGCGGTTTGCACGACTTGTCCCTGGTCGTCGGTGAACGGGCCGTCGGGGGTGGGGATGGTGACGGGCTGCGAGGAGCCTACGCCTACCACGTCGACCTGTATCTTGTTCTTGGCCAGGTTCTTCACTGCCGCGATGGCGGCCTGCTGGTCGTCGAGGTCTTCGGCGTCGGTGATGAGGATCACGGCGCGGCCGATGTCGCGGCGCGGGCCGAACGCCCTGCCGGCCTCGTCGAGGGCGGCGGCGATGTTGGTGCCTTGCTGCGAGATCTGCTGCGGGTCTATGGTGCCCAGGAAGGTCTTGGCCGACAGGAAGTCGGAGGTGACGGGGATGAGGGTGTGCGCGTTGCCGGCGTAGACGATGAGTCCTACGCGGTCCTGGTCGAGGCGGTCGATGAGGCGCTCGAGCATGAGCTTGGCGGTGCGCATGCGCTGTGAGCCGGGGTGGTCGGCGTCGATGGGCGCGAGCATGGAGTTGGAGGCGTCGACGGCGATGACGACTTCTATGCCGGTCTTGTCGTACTGGGACTCTTTGAGCCCTCCCCAGGGGCGCGCGAAGGCAACTGTGAGGAGCGCCAGGGCGAGCATCTGGAGGGTGATCTTGACGGGGGGCTTGTACGGGGAGACGTCGGGCATCAGGGGCTTCGTGGACGCGGGCTTGCCGAAGCGGCGCAGTGCGCGGCGGCGCCAGTGGCGGCCCCACGCGTAGCAGAGCACGCACAGGGGCACCAGGAGAAGGTACAGCAGGTTGAACGGATATCCTAATGTGAACATGGCTGTCAGGGAATTCGGCGGAGGAGGGTGTGGCGGAGGACGACTTCGAGGGCCAGGCAGCAGAGGGCCGCCAGCAGCCAGGGCATGATGTCGATCTCGGCGGTGGTGTGGCGCTGCACTTCGAGGCGGGTCTTTTCGAGCTGGTCTATCTCGGCGAAGACGTCTTCGAGCACGTCCTTGTCGCGGGCGCGGAAGTACTTGCCGCCGGTCTGTGCGGCAATCTGGCGGAGGGTGCCTTCGTCGATGGAGGTCTCCATGTTGGTCTCGAAGCCGAAGGAGTCGCGGACGCGGAAGTTGCCGTTGGTGCCTATGCCGATGGTGTAGACGCGGATGCCTTTCTGCCTGGCTATCTCGGCGGCGATGGATGGGGACACCTCTCCGGCGTTGTTGGAGCCGTCGGTGATGAGGATTACGGACTTCGACTTCGCCTTGCCGGGGATGATGCGGTTGATGGCGGAGGTGAGTCCGTCGCCGATTGCGGTGCCGTCGGCAAGCATGCCGGGCTGCACTTGCTTGAGCTCTGCGAGCAGTGCGGTGCGGTCGTTGGTCAGGGGGAGCAGGGAGAGGGACTCGCCGGAGAAGACCACGAGGGCCATGTTGTCGCTCTCGCGGGCGTTGACGAAGGACGAGGCGACGTCGATGGCCGCGCCGAGGCGGTTGGGCCTGACGTCGGGGGTCATCATGGAGCCGGAGATGTCGAGGGCCAGGGCGATGTCGGTGCCTTCGACCGAGGCCGACGAGGAGACGTCGTGGCGCATGGGGCAGGCAAGGGCCACGATGACGCAGCCCAGGCAGCCCAGGCGCAAGGCGAACAGGAGGTGGTTGGCATGGACTTTCCAGCTCACCGGGAGCCTGGAGAAGGCGTGGGTGGTGCTGACGCCGAGGGTGGGGCTGGCGTTGCGGTACTTCCAGGCGTAGTAGGCTATGAGGGGTATGAACGCCGTCAGCAGCCAGAGCAGTTGCGGGGTCTTGAAGGTCATGGCTTACGGGGTGCTTGGTCGGACGGGTCCGACTTGTCTGATGTGGGCGCAGGCCTGGTCTGCTCCACGAACTGGAGGACGTTGGTGAAGGCGGCCACCTTGTCGTCGGGGAGGGCGGCGAAGCGGGCGAACTTGACGAAGTCGGCCATGTCGAGGACGGTGTCGATGTGCCGGAGGCCCGGCTTGGCGTCGGGGCTGTTGCGTACGGCTCCGCGTATCTGCTGCGTGGTCATCTCCATGGCGTTGATGGAGAAGCGTCCGGCCAGGTACTCGCGGAGGATGTCGCTGAGCCGGGTGAAGTAGGGCTTGGAGTCGGCCTGGTCGGCCAGCCCGGATGCCTTGAGGGCGCTCAGGCGCTGCATGGCAAGCTCGTAGGGGGGCGTGACGGGTTTGGGCCTGGTCCAGGGGAGTCTTTTCCCTCGGCGCTTGAGGACTATCCATGCGGCTGCGCCGATGGCCAGCAGGATGAGCAGTATCAGCCACCACCAGTAGTAGATGACGTCCGGCAGGGCGTCGGAGAGTTTCTGCATCCTGGTGGCGTAGGGCGGCAGGGGGCCGACGGAGGGGGATATGGTGTCGTTGGCGGTCACCTCGGGGCCTGTGACTTTGAGTGCGACGGGCTGGGAGGTGGCGGAATCGTTGCCGACGAGCACGGTGATGGCGGGGAGCAGGTACGTGCCGGGCACCCAGGGCTGGATGGGGATGTGGCAGTTGACCTGTATGCGCTGCCCGCCGAGGGGCACGGTGTCGCGGCTGAAGGTGGAGCGGAGCTCGATGGTGTCGCCGACGAGGGGCGCGATGCCATCCCCGGTGGCCTGTTCGAGCAGGGGGAAGCGGAGCTGCTGGCCGCGGTCGAGCACTACCTGGGCGTGTAGGTAGCCGATGTGGCCCATGACCATGGTGCCGCTGTCGAGCCTCGCCGTCAGCTCCGGCCTTGCCGAGAGGCGGGAGCCGAGAGCCGAGAGCACTCCCAGGCAGAGCAGCAGCGTGAGCCTGTATGCATTATGTGTGGTGTGTCTGTACATTTCAGTGTCTGCGTGCCATGCGGCGGTGGAAGAGCGCGAGGAGCTGGCGCACGAAGTCCTCGTCGGTGGAGATGGTGGCGACGTCGAGTCCGCAGGCGATGGCGTCGGCGCGTAGCTGCTGCTGGCGCCGGTACCACAGCTGGTTGTAGGCTGTGCGGACTCGCTTGGAGGAGGTGTCGGCCCAGCGGGTCTGGCTGGTCTCCATGTCGCGCAGTCGGACGAGCCCGACGTCGGGCATCTGGGCGTCGCGCCTGTCGTAGACCTGTATGGCGGCCAGGTCGTGCTTGCGCGCGGCGATGCGCATGGGGTCGAGCCAGGGGTGGGAGTCGATGAAGTCGCTGAGCAGGAAGGCCACTGAGCGCTTCTTGACGACGGTGTTGAGGAAGCGCAGGGCGGCGGAGATGTCGGTGCCGGGGTCCCGGGGCTCGAGGTTGATGATCTCGCGGATGATGAGCAGCACGTGGCTCAGGCCCTTCTTCGGGGGGATGTACTTCTCCACCTTGTCGGAGAAGAAGATGACGCCCACCTTGTCCTTGTTCTGGAGCGACGAGAAGGCGAGTGTGGCGGCTATCTCGGCCATCATCTCTTTCTTGGTTTCCCCCACCGCGCCGAAGTTGCGGGAGGCGGAGACGTCGACGAGGAGCATGAGGGTGAGCTCGCGCTCCTCCTCGTAGATCTTGACGTATGGCTTGCCGTGTCGCGCGGTGACGTTCCAGTTGATGTCGCGGACGTCGTCGCCGTACTGGTACTCGCGGACCTCGGCGAAGGTCATGCCGCGCCCCTTGAAGGCGGAGTGGTATGCGCCGGCGAAGACGTCCTGGCTCAGCCCGCGCGTCTTGATCTCGATGCGCCGTACCTTACGCAGCAGCTCGTTGGTATCCATGCGCCTTGGGCTTTAGGGAACCTGCACCTTGTCGAGGATGGAGGAGATGACCTCGTCGGTGGTGATGTTGTTGGCCTCGGCCTCGTAGGTGAGACCGATGCGGTGGCGGAGCACGTCGTGGCAGACCATGCGGACGTCCTCGGGAATTACGTATCCGCGTCCGCGGAGGAATGCGTATGCTCGGCTTGCCTTGGCCAGGGCGATGGAGGCGCGGGGGGAGGCTCCGAAGCTGATGAGGCTCCTGAGGTCGGGGACGCCTGCCTCGGCGGGCTGGCGCGTGGCGAATACGATGTCTACGATGTAGTTCTCTATCTTCTCGTCGAGGTAGATGGTGCGGCACAGGGCCTGGAGGCTGTCGATCTCGGCGAGCCGGATGAGGGGCTTGACTTCGGGCAGGTCCGCGCCGATGTTCTGCCGCATGATGCGCTTCTCCTCTTCCTTGGACGGGTAGCCTATGATGACTTTGAGCAGGAAACGGTCGGTCTGCGCCTCGGGCAGGGGGTAGGTGCCCTCCTGTTCGAGGGGGTTCTGGGTGGCCATCACCAGGAATGGCCTAGGCAGCGGGAAGGTGTCGTCGCCGAGTGTGACCTGGCGCTCCTGCATGGCTTCGAGCAGCGCGCTCTGCACTTTGGCGGGGGCGCGGTTGATCTCGTCGGCCAGCACGAAGTTGGCGAAGATGGGGCCCTTCTTGACCTCGAACTCCTCCTTCTTGGCCGAGTATATGAGGGTGCCGGTGACGTCGGACGGCAGCAGGTCGGGGGTGAACTGTATGCGGGAGAAGCGTGCGTCGACCACGTGTGCCAGGGTGTTGATGGCCAGGGTCTTGGCGAGGCCGGGGACGCCCTCGAGCAGTACGTGGCCGTTGCAGAGCAGGGCTACCAGCAGGGAGTCGACGAGGTGCTGCTGGCCGACGATGCGCTGCTCCACGCCCTGGCGGATGAGTCCGAGCACACTGCTCTGTGCCGATATCTGGTCATTGATCTGGCGGATGTTGAAATTGGTGTCCATGTGTATGTTTTAGCAGCGCAAAGTTAGTGCTTTTCGCGCAGAGGGTTTTAACATTCAGTGTTAAATTTTATTACCGAAATTGGCGTAGTGTTAAAAGCGGAGGGACTGCGCCGCGCGTCCCTACTTCTGGAAGGCGTTCCAGCCCTGGGCGCGCAGGGGGAGCTCTGCGCCGTCGCGGGCGACGAGGGCGGCGCCAAGTGAGGGCTCGGTGACGTAGCCGATGACGCTGACGCCGGCCAGGGCCTGCACCTTGTCGTGGTCGGTCAGGGGGACGGTGAAGAGCAGCTCGTAGTCCTCGCCGCCGTTGAGGGCCGCCGTGACGAGGTTCATGTTCAGCTCCTCGGCCATGACGGCCGTCTGGTAGTCGATGGGTATCTTGTCCTCGTATACGCGGCAGCCGACGTCGGAGCTGTGGCAGATGTGCAGGAGCTCGCTGGAGAGTCCGTCGGAGACATCCATCATGGAAGTGGGCCGGATGCCTGCCTTCTCGAGTCCGTCGACGATGTCGCGTCGGGCCTCGGGCTTGAGCTGCCGCTCGAGGATGTATTCCTTGCCGGAGAAGTCGGGCTGGAACTGCTCGTCGCGGCCGGCACGCGCGGCCACTCGGTTCTCGCGCTCGAGGAGCTGGAGCCCCATGTATGCGGCTCCGAGGTCGCCGCTGACGCAGATCAGGTCGGTGGGCCTGGCGCCGGAACGGAACACGGCCTTGCCCTTGTCGGCCTCGCCGATGCAGGTGATGGAGATGACCAGCCCGGAGGCGGAGGCGGAGGTGTCGCCGCCCACCAGGTCCACGCCGTAGCGTTCGCAGGCCAGGCGGATGCCGGAGTATATCTGGTCGAGGTGCTCGACGGTGAAGCGGGCCGAGACGCCGATGCTGACGGTGATCTGCCTCGGTCGGCCCATCATGGCGTAGATGTCGGAGAAGTTGACCACGGCGGCCTTGTAGCCGAGGTGCTTGAGGGGGACGTAGCGGACGTCGAAGTGGATGCCTTCGAGCAGCAGGTCGGTGGTTACGAGCACTTCCTTGTCGGAGGTGTAGGCCAGCACGGCGGCGTCGTCGCCGATGCCGCGGACGGTGGAGGCGTTGACCAGTGGTATGTCTTTGGTGAGGCGGTCGATGAGGCCGAACTCGCCCAGGGAGTTGATTTCTGCCATAGTCTGATTAAGTGAAAGAGGGGGCGGGGCTCTGCTACCCTACCCTCTCTGTGTGATGCTGACGATTGTGGCCGGACGCGCCATGGCGCGTCCCGGCACATGCCGACGGCGGCGGCTCAGAGGCGGCCGATCATGTTGCTCACGAGCCTGGCCATTACTGGCGATGCCTTGACGGCGGCCTGCTGCACCTCCTCGTGGGTGGGCACCTGCTCGATGTCCTTGCCTCCGAGGTCGGTGATGACGCTCAGGCCGAAGCAGCGCATGCCGGCGTGGTTGGCGACTATGACTTCGGGTACGGTGCTCATGCCCACGGCGTCGCCGCCGATGACGCGGAAGTACTCGTACTCGGCGGGGGTCTCGAAGGTCGGGCCGGGGGTGCCCACGTACACGCCGTGCATGAGGCGTATCTGCTGCTCTGCGGCGATGTCGTCGGCCAGGGAGAGCAGCGCGGGGTCGTAGGCGTGGGTCATTGCGGGGAAGCGGGTGCCCAGCTCCTCGTAGTTGTGGCCGCGCAGGGGGTTCTCGGGGAAGAGGTTGATGTGGTCGGTGATGACCATGACGTCGCCTACCTTGAACTCCTTGTTCATGCCGCCTGCGGCGTTGCTGACGAAGATGGTCTCGACGCCGATGGCCTTCATGACGCGCACGGGGAAGGTGACCTGCTTCATGTCGTAGCCCTCGTAGTAGTGGAAGCGGCCGGCCATGGCCACTACCTCGCGGCCTGCGAGCTTGCCGAAGAGGAGCCTGCCGCTGTGGCCCTGCACGGTGGAGACGGGCATGTGGGGGATGTCGGCGTATTTCATCTCGACTTCCACGTCGATGAGGTCGGAGAGGTTGCCCAGGCCGGAGCCGAGGATGACTCCGATGCGGGGGAGGTTCTGCACGCGCTCGCGGATGTACGCGGCGGTCTCGTTTATCTGCTGGAGCATGTCCATGGTATTCAGTTATTTAATGTTGGGGTTGAGGTCGTGCCACTTGTCGACGGGGGGCAGGATGCCGAGGTCGATGACTTCCTGGCGCATGTCGCACAGGTGGCGGTAGCTCTTCTCGAGCGCCCCCTCCTCGGCGGGTGTGCCCTGGACGGGATGGATGTGGACGCCGGTGCGGTCGAGGGTGGTCTCCATTGCCATCATGATGTGGTTGAAGCGGTCGTTGTCGACGTACACGCCCACGGGCCAGGTGAAGGAGGGCCCGCCCATGGCGGCGGCTATCATCTCGATGCTGAGGTAGGCGGGGCTCTGGAAGGAGCTGCGGCCGCGCAGGTCGATGATGTTCTTGCCGCCCTGCACTACGCGGAGGCGTATCTTGTCCCACTCCTCGAGGGGCAGGCGGTCGGTGCCGATGATGGAGTCGAGGGGCTGGCCGTCGACGCGGGTGGTGGAGGCGAAGACGGCCATCTGCTCGCCGTGTCCGCCGTAGGTGCGGGAGTTGACGATGCGGTCGGCGGCAATGCGGAAGTGCTTGGCGAGCTCGCTGCGCAGGCGGGTGGAGTCGAGGGCTGCCAGGGTGGTTACCTGGCTGGGCTTGAGGCCGGAGTAGAGCAACGCCACCAGGCCGGTGATGTCGGCGGGGTTGAAGATGACCACGAGGTGCTCCAGGTCGGGGCAGTAGGCCCTGATGTCCTTGCCGAGCTGCTCGGCGATGCCGGCGTTGCCGCGGAGCAGGTCCTCGCGGGTCATGCCGGCCTTGCGGGGGGCGCCGCCCGAGGATACCATGTACCTGGCGCCGGCGAAGGCTTCGCGGACGTCGGTGGTCCAGGTGATGTTCATGCCCTTGAAGCCGCAGTGGTAGAGTTCCTCGGCCACGCCTTCCAGCCCGGGGGCATAGGTGTCGTAGAGGCAGAGATTGGGGGTGAGGCGCATCATGGCTGCGCACTGGGCCATGTTGGAACCGATCATGCCGGCGGCTCCTGCTATCACGAGTTTTTTGTCTGTCAGAAATTCCATTGTGTGTTGATTTCTTTGTCAGTAGGTATAACGTCTGACAGGGTGGATTGGTTGAGAGTGGTGGACGCGCCAGGATGCGGCCGCTTGCATCGCGGTCGGGCGGGTCAGCCCTTGCCGAGGCGCTGGCGGAGCAGGGCGCACATGGCGTCGGGATCTGCGCAGGAAAAGACCACGGGTCTCCCCCGGCGGAGCAGCAGCAGCACGGACTGGCGGGGACGGCCGACGTAGGCGTGGAAGCGGCCGAGCGTGCGGGAGCGGAAGAGGCCCCAGTAGCCCATGAAGCCGCCGCTGCCCATCAGCCGCCAGCTCAGGTCGGGCCTGGGCATCCGCTCCACTCGCTCGATGTCGGCGAGGGGTGTCCGCTTCTTCCCTATTACGCGGTCTATCACCACGGCATCGTCGGTGACGACGACGGCCACGGGCGCCTGTACGTACAGGCTCACCAGCCGGTAGAAGGCGGGGATGGCCAGCCAGAGCGTGGAAAGGGGAAACCACAGGGGCATGGCGCACAGGAAGAGCAGGGCCGCCGTGACGAGTATGGTCACGGTGAGCGCCTGCCGGTCCAGTGCTATGCGTTGTCTCATCCTTTCTTGGCTATCTTGCCCCAGGTGTCGCGCAGGCCGATGGTGCGGTTGAAGACCAGGTGGCCGTCCTTGCTGTCAGGGTCGAGGGTGTAGTAGCCCAGTCGCACGAACTGGTAGTGGCCCCCTACTTCGGCGTGTTCGGCGAGCCAGGGCTCCACCATGACGTCGGTGCGGACCTTGAGCGAGCCGGGATTGAGCAGATCGCGGAAGTCGCCCTCCTCGGCCGATGGGTTCTCGACGGCGAAGAGGCGGTCGTAGTCGCGCACCTCCACGGGCACGGCGTCGGCCACGCTCACCCAGTGCAGTGTGCCCTTGACCTTGCGGTCGGCGTTGGCACGGCCCGTGAGCGTCTCCGGGTCATAGGTGCAGTGGATGGTCTCGACATTGCCTTCGGAGTCGTGGTCCACTTTGACACATTTTATAATGTATGCACCCTTGAGGCGCACCTCCTTGTCGGGGGAGAGACGGAAGAACTTCTTGGGCGGGTTCTCCATGAAGTCGTCGCGCTCGATCCACAGCTCCTTGCCGAAGGGCATGGGGTGCTGGCCGGAGGCGGGATCCTCGGGGTTGTCGGTCATGTAGAAAGTCTCCTTCTGGCCCTCGGGGTAGTTGTCGATGACCAGGCGGACGGGGTTGACGACGGCGCTGACGCGGGTGGCGATGCTGTTGAGGTCGTCGCGCACGGCATGCTCGAGGAGCTCGATGTGGTTGAGGGCCTCGTACTTGGTGTAGCCGATGCTGCGGATGAAGTTCTTGATGGAGTCTGGGGTGTAGCCGCGTCGGCGCAGGCCGCAGATGGTGGGCATGCGGGGGTCGTCCCAGCCGGCCACCAGGCCCTCCTTGACGAGCTGGAGCAGCTTGCGCTTGCTCATGACCGTGTAGGTGAGGTTGAGGCGGTTGAACTCGATCTGGCGCGGACAGTAGCTCTCGTCGGCCAGGAAGCGGACAAAGTAGTCGTAGAGGGGACGGTGAGGCACGAACTCCAGCGTGCAGATGCTGTGGGTGACGCCCTCGAAGTAGTCGCTCTGGCCGTGGGCGAAGTCGTACATGGGATATACGTGCCAGGTGGTGCCGGTGCGCCAGTGGGGCGTGTGGATGATGCGGTACATGATGGGGTCGCGGAAGTGCATGTTGTCGCTGGCCATGTCGATCTTGGCACGCAGCACGTAGCGGCCCTCCTCGAACTCGCCCTTGTTCATGCGCTCGAACAGGTCGAGGTTCTCCTCCACGGGTCGGTTGCGGTAGGGGCTCTCGACGCCAGGCGTGGTGGGGGTGCCCTTCTGTGCGGCTATCTCCTCGCTGGTCTGCTCGTCGACGTAGGCGTCACCGCTCTTGATGAGGCGGATTGCCAGGTCGTAGAGCTTGGGGAAGTAGTCGGAGGCGTAGTATAGACGGTCCTGCCAGTCGTAGCCGAGCCAGTGGATGTCGCGCTTGATGGCCTCCACGTACTCGGTGTCCTCTTTCTGCGGGTTGGTGTCGTCGAAGCGGAGGTTGCAGGTGCCGCCGAAGCGCTCGGCTGCTCCGAAGTCCATGATGAAGGCCTTGGCGTGGCCGATGTGCAGGTAGCCGTTCGGCTCGGGAGGGAAGCGGGTGTTGAGGCGTCCGCCGTTGCGGCCCTCCTCGAGGTCGCGCTTGATTTCCTGCTCTATGAAGTTGAGGCTCTCGGCGGTCTCCTCGCCTGCGGCCCCGGTGTTGAGTGTCTCTTCTGCCATAGTAACTATTTTCAAAGTGCAAAGGTACAAAAAATTAATGAACACTGAGCCATAAGCAGCTCCGTCGAGCCATGGATTCAGGCGCTGCCGCGCCTGGATAGCGCCTCATGCGAATGCGGGACTTACGCTTAAGTGGCTGAAAATGTTGAAGTTGAAAAGTTAAGAAAAGTTAAATGCAAAATCTCGAAATTGCCTATTTTTTGGGGCGGACGCACAGTGGGACCGTAAATTCCCGATACCCGCAAAATCGCCCGCATCCCGCAGTATCAGCCATATGCGGGCGATTTTGCCCACTGTGCGTTTGCACACCCCTCCTTAAAGTGTGCCAAAACATAAATAGCGTTAAGATATTGGCTTGCAGGGGCATCACCCCTTGACGTTTAAGCATTTTTGTATTATCTTTGCATCGTGAAAATCGATACGGCGTGTATCGAGGCTTACACTTGACACTGACTAAGACATGAAGATACGCACAATCATAACTTCCATAGCCATAGCGATGGCTTCGGCAACCGCATTCGCCCAGACACCGATGACGGCCCACGAGAAGGCACACAAGATGGCACATGCCACCAAGATGGACGCCAACACCCTCAACAACATGGTCGCCAACGATGTGAATGCCCGCGAAGCCGCCGCCGCCGCTGTCAAGGTCCCGAGCATGATCGACGACCTGCTCACGGAGGCCAAGAAATACATAGGCGTCCGCTACGTGCATGGCGCCAAGGGCCCCAACGCCTTCGACTGCTCCGGCTACACCAGCTACATCTACAAGCAGTTCGGCTACAGCATCTCCCCCGGCTCCCGCATCCAGTATACCCAGGGCGAGCCCGTAGCCCGCAAGGATCTCCGCAAGGGTGACCTCGTGTTCTTCACCTCCCGTTCCAGCGGCAAGAACGTGGGCCATGTGGGCATCGTGTACAGCGTAAATCCCGCGACTGGCGACTTCTCGTTCATACACGCCAGCCTGAAAGGTGTAAAGATTAGCCGTTTCGAGGGCTACTACGTACCCCGCTACGTCGGTGCCAAGCGCATCATAAAATAAGTCGGCACACACTGACCTTACATATAATGAAACGTGAACGGCGCGCCCGATTCGGGCGCGCCGCTTCTGCGTTTATCCCAGTCCATTAAAAGTTAGCCCCGCACAGCCCCGCACAGCCCCGCTTCGCTCGGCTGTGCGGGATTATAACTGAAGGACCGGGTCTCTGGCCCGTGTTGCATCGGAATTTCGGCTAACCCAAATTTCGACCGCCCCGGCACCCGAAATAGTTAACTGACGGGGTCTTTTCGTCAGGTGAAGGAGGGTGCGGCGTAGGAGGGCTGTCCGGGATGACTGTGGCTGACGTAAGTCTCGGTTTCGGTCAGCTTGCACTTGCAGTAAGGGCACTGCCCCATGGCCTTCAGGCGCTGATACTCGGTGGAGGCGCCGAATGGCTGCCCGCATTCGGGGTTCGGGCAGCGGTAGTGCGCCTTGAGCCAGTTGTTGATCTCCATGCGCTTCATGACGGCGGAGTTGGCCGGGTTGCGCGACTTGAGGTAGAAACTGACGCTGAGCACAAGGGCGATTACCAGCAGTACCATGCGGATGATCATGGGGAGTCCCATGCCGCCGTCGGACTTGTATCCGACGAGGTTCTCGAAGGGTATGAGCATGACGAGCATGCCGAGCGACGAGCAGATGCCGGCCAAGCGCTGTCGGCTCGCCTCCTTGGTCTGCTCCAGCTGCATCTCCACCATCTTGTCCTGGTAGTCCTGGTATATCACTTGCAGGTGGTCGATGCGGAAGGCAGGCTTATAGCCGATTTTCTTCAGCAGCATCTGCAGCGGCAGTTGGTAGCCCTCGAAGCCGAGCTGTACGGTGGAGGTCGCGTCTATCCAGGCGCGTTCTATGCGCTGTCCGTCGACAGCGGTCAGGTTGTTGGGGTTGAGGTTGAAGAGCTTGAGGGAGCCGTCGCGGTATATCTCGAGCTTGCAGTGGGCCGTGAGCTCATGAGGCTTCCAGCGGCTAACGCTCTGCGGCACCTGCACGTCGAGCAGGGTGCCTTTCTGCGGGTTGAGATATGCGGCCAGGCGCGAGGTCTGCTCCTCTCGGCCTATATATAGGGTGCACTGAAGTTCTGCCATGTTAGTTGAGAGTTAGACTTTCTTGAGGTTGGGGTCGTTGGTGACGACGATGCTGGTGCGGCCAATGGTGAAGACTTCGCCGAAGTGGATGGCCATGGTCTCCCCCTCCACCAGGGTGTGAAAGCCTACGGTGACGGGGTTGGTGGCCTTGAGGACACGGAGCTTCAGCACTGTTTCGTATTCGGTGGGAATTACGGACAGCTCGACACTGCGGCGGCTCATCTCCAGGTCGCGGTCGAACATGATGTCGGAGAGGGTGACGGGGTCGATGCGACCGATGGTGACGGTGCCTGCGCCGATGCGGTAGCGGTCCTCGACCTTGTTGCGCCGACGTCCGCCAAGCCGGCACACGAAGACCGGCTCGCGCAGCTCCGGCATGGACATGTTGCTGAGCAGCTGAGTGCCTTTCGCAGCTGAGGGCTGAGGACCGGGATCGGAAGGTCGGGGATTGTATGGAGGCGGAACGGCAGGACCGGGAGCGGATGGCGGAGTGACCTGGCCGAACCCCTCGGGCATGGCCTTGTAGACGGTCTCCTTGCGCGGCGCCTCGGGCTGGGATGCGGGAGTCTCGACACCCGACAGGAGAGTGACGGTGGCCATCTGCGGGTCGGCGTTGACGTCGAAGACGAGCTTCAGCTCTTCGCCGCATCCGGGGCACTTTATCTTGGCCTGGGGCGTGGCGGGGAGCTTGCGCACATTCTTGCGAATGTGGCAGTTGGGACACTCGAACGGTACTGCTATTTTCTCCATACTTCTTTCAACCTGCAAAATTAATACATTTCCGCGCCTTTATGCAACTTTAAGGACGTTAATTTTATCAAAAATGGCTCCGCTACCAGTCACTGGAACCGGAATCCACCGATTCCCTCGTGGTGACGGTATATCTGTCGGAAAACTTCTGAGGCGCATCCTCTTCATACCGGTCATCGGATTTAGATGCGGGTGCGGCCTCTACTGCTTCCGCTGCATCGGCAGGCATTGAATCTGTGGCCACTTCGATCTCGGCTGCTCCTGCATTGTCGTCGATGTACACTGGCTCCACATATTCTGAATCTGCCATAGGCACAGAATAGGAGCGTTGGTGGTAGTAGTCGAAGAAGAATATGGACAGTATGGCGACCATGGTCAGACAGAGAACGAGGACGAGTGCCCGAAGCCAGGTACGGCTGCGACGCTTGGGCCGCTGTACCCGGACGGTCTGTCGCGGTTTCGGCTGGCGGTTGCCGGACGCACCATGGCGCTTCCCTGCAGGTTGCGTGGGGGCATTGGCGGGAATGGCCGGCCGGGGAGGCATGATGCCGTGGCCTATCCAGCCGGCCAGGGTGGAGGCATCGGGACGGGTGGCAGGGTCGGCGGCGAGGCAGTAGGCGATGAAGGTGCGCAGGCGTGGATCGCGGATGGCGGTGTAGTCGAGCTGCAGTGCAGGGTTGTTCTGGAGCTGCTGGCCGGTGGGTATTTCGTCAAAGGGGAGGAAGCCGGTGGCAAGTTCGTAGGCGGTGACGCCGAGCGAGAAGATGTCACCCTTGGCGTTGGGAAGACGGTCCTCGCGGCGCGGCGAGAACTTCTCCGGCGGGGCGTAGGCGAATGTGAGGTAGGACCCGCTCTGGGCGCCCGCGATAACGCTGACGCTCTTGCTCAGGCGGGTGCGGCTCTTGGCCGAGATGCCGAAGTCACCGAGCATATAGCGGGTGCCGGTGGGCGTCTGTTCGGTGAGGATGTTGGCGGGCTTGATGTCCTGGTGCACGAGTCCCTGGGAGTGGACGTAGGTCAGGGCGTCGGCAATCTGGAACATCATCTGCAGCACGTCCTGCTCCCCTATCCTGCCTTCCTGGTGCTCGAGGTTGCCGCCGGGGCAGTATTTCATGACCAGGAAGGGAATGTTGTCGAGCGAGTCGAAGTGCTCCGCGCGCACGATGGAAGGGTGTGAGAGGTTATGGACTCCGGCATATTCGGCCGCCAGCTCCTGGATGCTCTGGGTGTCGAGCGAGGAGAATATCTTGAGTGCCACGACGGCGTTGGTGAGCGTGTCGTATGCCTGCCAGACAACGGCGAAACCGCCTGCGCCGAGAAAACGGTCGAGGCGGTAACGTCCGAACATGTCGCCTGGTTTCAGATTGGAGTGTATTGCCATTCGTTATTGCTCTTTGGGTGGTTCCGGGCCAATCACGGGGGGCTGTGGTGCGGCCTGCTCCTGGGGCTCTTGCCCGGCCTGGTCGGCTTGGTCGGTCTGCTCGGTCTCCTCCTGCTGCCGCACGGGAGCGGGTCTCTGAGGGGCTTGGTGCACGGGCGCCTCGATGGGCATGGGTTCGGACTCCTCTTGCTGCTTTTCCTGGAAGGTGGGACCCTGGTAGTTGTCGGGGTCAGAGTATTGCCTGCTCTCTATCTCTTCTTCACGCTGTCCGGCCTCGCGGTTCATCTTGTTGATGAGAATGAAGCCGGCAACGATGATTGCTACGACTGCGAGACCGCCGATGATGAGCCACAAGGATGAATTGCGCCTGGGGGTAGGCTCTTCCATGGGGGCTGTCGAAGTGGCCCGCTGTGCATTGGCTCGCATGTCGGTGGTCTGGGCGAGGGTTTGTGCGGACGCGCCATGGCGCGTCCCTACAGGGGAGAATGTGGGGCCGTGTGTAGTCTGCCTAAGGTCGAAGGCTGGTTGCGGCTTGGTGCCATAACCGTCGGGAGATGCCGGAGGGGTGGGCAGGTCACCGCTCACGCAGGCTACTTCGATGGTGGCATTGTCGGTCCAGCCCCGGCGTTCTCCCTCGGCCCACAGGGCGTCGAGGGTGGCCTTGGAGGAGCCTGCGTGCGCCCGCATTGCCTTCTCGATGTCTTCGTCGGTGAGGAGACCGCAGAGTCCGTCGGAACAGAGCAGGAACTCGTCACCGTCGTATACCTTATATGTCTGTGTCTGCGGATTGGCCTGCTGCTGGTTGTCGCCGAGGCTGCGTGTGATGATGTTGGAGTCGGGGTGGTCGTGGGCCATGTGGGCCGGGAGGCGCCCGCTGTCCACGAGGCTCTGTACGTAGCTGTGGTCGTGGCTGAGGCGCACAAGGCCGTTGGCGGGATTGAAGCGGTAGATGCGGCTGTCTCCGACCCAGGCACAGACGGCCATGTCGCCGTATATCCACAGGGCGACGATGGTGCTGCCCATGCCGCGTGTCTCGCGGTGCTCGCGGGCGTATGCCTTGACGCTCTCGTCGGCCGATGTGATGGCCTGCACCAGGAAGGTGGCCATTCGGTCGCCGTCGCCCGGTACCGAGTGCGGCACCTTGGCGAAGGCCTGTAGCATGCCGGCCTTTATGAGTTCGCTGGCCTTTTCGCCCGCGTTCATGCCGCCCATGCCGTCGGCCACCACCATCAGAGAGCCGTGCTCACCAGGTGTGATGGTGCGGTCGGTGTTGACGGCCTTGACGCCGGTCTCCGGATTGTGGATGTCGGTGAGGATGAAACCGTTGTCCTGGTTGGCCTCGCGTCCGGCACGGTCGGTGCGGAATGCCGCGTTATATTCTATCTTTGTCATCTGTATGCGGAGTTGTCGGGGTTCGTACGCTGCAAAGGTATGTAATTATCGCTGTCGCTGCAAGTCCATTTTGACGAACCTATTATGTTTTTACGCCAACAGCGGGGTATTTATTGTCAGATGCTCCATTTTCTGCGGTAATGGTCGCGTAGATTGCTCCAGCGGTACCAGGTGCTCACGGTCGGGGTGCCTGCTTCCGGTACGAGGCGGTCTTCCTCGTTGAGCATGATCTTGACGAGCACGTCCTTAGGGTTCTTCTTGTTGCGGACGAACACCATCTGGACGTTGCCGGCCATGGGTGCTATCTTGAAGTCGGCGAAATGCCTGTAGAACTCGGCGGGGTCGCTTACGGACTCGTCACAGCCTTCGAGACCCAGGATGGCGGCCAGGGGAATGAGGTTGCCGTCGTGGCCGAAGCGCAGGGTGGCCGAAGGCTTGCCGGAGGCGATGGCCTCTTCGGCCGTGTTGATTATGTTGCTTAACAGGTTGCGGGCGTTGGCTACCACCAGTCCATTGTTGCCCTTGTAGTTGGAGTCGCGGACGTAGAAGCCGTAGTTGACGCACTGCCAGAGGTCGAAAAGTTCCCGGGCTGTGAAGAGGTCCATGAAGCTGACGGGTGTCTCGATGTCCTGCATGCCCACGGCGATCCAGTAGAGACCCCACATGAGCTTGTCGGGATTGACATTCTTGTAGACCCACTCGGGGTCAGAGAAAAGCTCGGACATGAGCCTGTCGGGTTTGGTGTGCGCGATACGGAACTTGCGGTACTCCTCCTGCCATGGACCCTTGGTGCCTGTGAACTCGTTGGACTCGGGCGAGTGGTAGTTGAGATAGTCCATATAGCGGTTGGAACTCTCGCGGGTGATGTTGAGGCGCGGATTCAGCTCCTTGAGACGTTCACAGAAGGCGTCCATCGACAGCACGCAGCGGATGACGGTGGTGGAACGGGCGGAGATGTCGATTTTGCCTTTGAGGAAGATCCCCGGGTACTTGTTTGCAAGTCTTCCGGCTATGCCCTTGTGCTGTCGGACACCGAGAGGCGAGAGGTCGCCGCCCCTGCCATCGGCCTCCACCCACACGCTGTCGAGGTGGTCGAGCACCTGCTGTCCCAGCGGGGTGAGCGCACCGGCGTCGCGTGCCTCCATGAGCTTGTCGATGACCCAGCGGTAGTCGCTGTCGGAGATGAGGTAGCGGGAGCCGTGGCGGCCGTAGTGGCTGACGTAGAAGGGCTCGTAGCCCTTGGGCGTCGGGGCCTGGTCGAGCGACATGGCGTTGGCGTCGCTGACCGGGTAGGCGTAGTAGACGCCCCCGGCCTTGAGCGGGTTCTGCTCTATCTCCTGCAGCGAGGTCTGAGCGTAGCAGCCAAATGCCGCAAAAATGGCAACGGCTGAAAATATTTTTCTAATCATCGGAGTCTGGCAGTTTTTACTTTGCAATTGGCGGTCGCTTCAGCGCAACGCATTCGTTTACACGGCCCTGTAGTATTGGAGCAGGAAGCAACGAGCTATGAAGTCGGCGTTCTCAGCCACAAGCCTGGCACTGTCGGGCTGTCCGGGCCAGCGCAGGTCGGGCAGCAGGCTCTCCTGCAGGGCGAAAGTAGAGAGGTCTATCGGGCAGCGTCCGCGATCGATGAGCAGGGAGAAGTCCTGGTTGATGGCATATTCCTTGTCATATAGCGGGTTGCGGGGATGGGCGAGGCAGCGGGCCACGTCGCGGCCTACCAGCAGTCCTTTGTGGATGTTGGTCAGCAGGGTGAAGTCATGGGAGTCGCGTAGCTGCGGCAGGTTGTCGTCGCTCTCCCAGCCGAGGGCCCGGCAGAGGAAATCGTTCAGAGCCTTGTAGTCGGCGAAGAAGGCGATGCGGCAATCGTCGTTGGCGTAAAGGAACTTGGCGTAATATGGATGCTCGTCGGGTTCCTTGGCATTGCGGGGCTTCGGCGGCAGCTTACCCTCCACTATGAGCCACATCCACTCGCGCAGGTAGAGGGCGAGCGGGCCGGTGGGAAGTTCCATCTGCGCCTGCCCCATCACCTCCGTCAGGCTCTTGCGGTCGTCGGGCTTGGCCTGCGAGTAGATCAGGGCCATGTTCGACTTGAAGCAGGGCACCGTGAGGTAGGAGGACCAGAAAACCCACTGGCCGAGCGTCTGTATGTCCTCGGCGTCGTCGGGGTCGTGCATTTTCAGCTCGTTGGTCTTGAGCATGCCTTCGGCGCGAGGAGCGTCGTCGTAGCTGTCCTCCATTACCTGGTAGAACTGGTCGGCGAGAGAGAGCAATCTCTCGTCGAGTGGATAGAGCGGTTCATTGCCCGGGTCGCCGAGGAAGCAGAGAGAGTACCAGGTCATGAAGCGCACGTCGGCGCGGTTGAGCTCGCAGTCGATGTAGTAGTCGTCGTGGTAGAAGGGTACCGGGCGCCCGTAGAGCGTACGGCAGTGCTGGATGAAAGCACGCCAAAGTCCGAGGTCCGCGACCACGTCCATGAGGTAGCCCACCAGGTTGAGAGCCACCTCCTGACCCGCCTGGGCGGCGTGTTCGCTGTCGGTGAAAGGGTGCCCCGCCGACTTGTAGGCTTCGCTCAGCGAATCGGCCAGGGAGAGGTAGTATGCGTCGCTGTCGTAGAAGCGTCGGGGGTCTATCTTTCGGAGGAGATATTGTTTCTGTGTGATCATTGTCGTCAGTCGTTGTTTGCCACGAAGTCGGTCTGCACGGGGTCGAAGCATACGTTGGGAGATGAGAATAGCTGCTGCACCTTTTGGCCGTCAATTAGCTCGGATGGTGAGCCGGAGAAGAAGTGCCGGTCCGGGGTGATGAGCCATATGTCGTCGGCCATGCGCAGGGCCTGGGCTACGTCGTGCGATGAGAAGAGTATTGCGGTGCCGCTCTCGCGTGCGAGCCGCTTGAGCAGGTTAAGAATGTCGATACGTGCTGCCGTGTCAAGGAAAGAAAAGGGTTCGTCGAGCGCCATCACGGGCGTCTGCTGTGCCAATGCGCGGGCTATCATCACTTTCTGCCTCTCTCCGTCGCTGAGCTCGCCGAAACGGCTCTCGGCCTTGTGCGCGATGCCGGTGCGCTCCATTGCCTGGATGACGACGCGTCTGTCATCGTCATCCAGTCTGCCCATGAGGTCTGTGTGTGGGTGTCGGCCCATGGCCACAATCTCGTGGGCGAGAAGACCTTGCGAGATGTCGCGGTCGGTGGTGACGACGGCCACCTTGCGGGCCAGCTGCCGACGGCTTAGGCGGTCGATCTCATCGCCTTGGATGTATACGTGTCCGGCGATGGGCCGCTGCTCGCGGGTGATGGTGCGCAGCAGCGTGGACTTGCCGACGCCGTTCTGCCCGATCAGCGCCACCACCTTTCCGGGCCACAGTGCCAGGTCCGGCACTGCCATCAGGGTCTTGCCTTTGTAGCCTATCTTGAGGCCGCGGGTGCTGAGTGCGGGAGTGGATTCCATGTCAGAAGGCGAGTCGGCGGGAGTTTATGAGCAGGTAGAGAATCACGGGCACTCCCAGCAGTGGCGTCACGGCGTTAATCGGCAGCACTCCCCATCCGGCGGGAATGACGGTGAGGAAGGCGCAGAGCAACGCTATGACGGCGCCCATGACGATGGAGGCGGGCATGACGGCAGTGTGCGACGAGGAGCGGAGGGCCATACGGGCGATGTGCGGCACTATCAGCCCGATGAAGCCGATGGGGCCGCAGTAGGCGGTGATGACGGCGGTGAGGAGTCCGCCGACGGTCAGCAGCAGGGTGCGGATGGTGCGTATGCTGTAGCCCATGGAGGCGGCGTACCGCTCACCCAGGAGCAGGGCGTTGAGGGGTTTGGCCATGAACAGGGAGCAGACGAGCAATAGGACCACGGCGATGCCCATGACAGTCAGGGAGTCGAGGGTGACGGCCGAAAAGCTGCCCATGCCCCACACGGCGAACTGCTTGACGTCGTTGGCCGGGGCGAAGAAGTTCAGCAGCGAGATTAGCGCCGAGCAGAGATAGGAAATCATGATGCCGACGATGAGTAGGGTCAGCCCGGAGCGCATGATGCCGGAAAAGAGTCCGAGTATGGCCACCACGGCGGCGGCGCCGAGTATGGCGCCGACTATCGGCAGGGCCATGCCGCTGAAGGTGGAGATGACGGGCAGGGAGAGCAGTGCCACTCCCAGGGAGGCGCCGGAGCTTATACCGAGGATGGAGGGGCCGGCAAGCGGGTTGCGGAAGGTGGTCTGCATCATCAGACCGGCGGCCGAGAGTCCGGCTCCCGCCAGGACGGATGTCAGCGCCATCGGCAGACGGGCCTGCAACACGATGTAGCGGTAGGTCTCTTTTACTTCCCCTCCGAAGAGCGCCGCGCAGACGTCCGGCAGTGGTATGCGCACCGCTCCTACGGCCAATACGCAGCAGAACAGCGCCACGAGCAACAGAACCATAATGACATAGTATATTAAGGTGCGCATTATCGGATCAGAGATTGAAGAAGTGCTTCAGCTTCATGGTTGCATCTGTCGGTAAAACCGTGGCTTTCGCCCTTGCTCTGCGAGTTCGGGGTGGAAGATCAGCACATAGTCGGATAGCACCAGTTCCGGGTGGAATGCATTGTAGTCGAACAGGCCGGAAGTGGCGGTGTCAGAGTACCATACCTTGCCGGTGCGGTAGGGCTGGAACTGCGTATATCGCTTGTCCATGGCTGCCAGAGAGGCCCTGCTCAACTGCTGTCCGAAGACTTTCAGCAGCCAGATGTCAGCGTCTCCGGCAGTGCCGAGCACCTGCTCGTAGCTGAGCGAGAGGGAGCCTGTCTTGGTGTCGTTTATCCATGGGTAAGCGCCACCGGCGTCCTCGATGAGCCGCGCCGAGACGCTGTTGCCACCGGGGACGTACCATGCGCCCTCGTACATATTCTCTACAAGCACTTTCGGTTTGTTTCGAGCATTCTTGGCCTTGTCGGTCAGCGCTGTGTAGTCCTTCACTACCTGCGAGAAGATGGAGTCGGCCTGTGCCTCCTTGCCGGTTAGCAGGCCGAGGAATTTTATCCACTCGGCGCGGCCGAGGGGTGTGGCCTCGAGGTTGTCGGCCATCTTGATATAAGGTGTGCCGGAGGTAGGCAGCGCCCCGGCGTTCATGCCCTCGAAGAGGTTGATGAGCATGCCGTCAGGCGCCAGCTCCACGATCTTTTCCACAGTTGGCTGCTGGGCGTTGCCTACGTCCGTCACTGAACCCTCCTTGAGTCCCTGCCGAATCTCAGGCATGGTGAAGTAGGAGGCGTCCGTGACGCCCTTGACGACTCCGAGGGAGCCGAGTTCCTTGAGGGGATAGGCGTATACGGTGGTGTTGACTACCAGCGACTGCACCGGCACTTTTAGCACCTCGCCTGCGGGCAGGTTCTTGGGCTGCTCACTCTCCCGTGGCACGAGCAGGTAGGTGGCCACGGGCTTGCCTCCTTTCTCGGTGCGGACGTCCACGCGGGTGTAGCCATCCTCCGGCGTGATGCTGAGCAGGTCCGCATACTGTGTACCCGCCTGCTCATGAGCCTTGGTTGATTCCGTGTTCTTGGAACCGCAGGCCGTCAGCAGAAACGCCAGCAGAAGAGTAAGACCCAGGGCTCGTTTCATATCTTGAGCAGCTCTTTAACTTTTTCAGTGAAAGTATTGAACGGCAGCGTATTCTGGTCTCCCGTCCGCATATCCTTGAGGCTGATCACACCCTCCGCAAGTTCGCGGTCGCCGATGATTCCCACCAGTGGGATGCCGAGGGCGTTGGCGTAAGCCATCTGCTTCTTCATTTTCGTGCTGTCGGGATAGAGGATTGCGCTCACTCCCTCGAGGCGGAGTTCGCCTACGAGCTTCATGGCCTGTGCCGCCTCCTTCCCGCCCAGGTTGGCGAGCATGACCGAGGGTGCGGCGCCGAGTTCGGCGGGGAAGAGGTCCTTCTCCAGCAGCACGTCGTAGATGCGGTCGGCGCCGAAGCTGACACCCACGCCGGAGAGGCCGGGCAGGCCGAACACGCCCGTGAGGTTGTCATAGCGTCCGCCGCCGCTGATGCTGCCTATGGACGAGTCGAGGGCCTTCACCTCGATTATGGTGCCGGTGTAGTAGTTGAGGCCGCGTGCCAGGGCCACGTCCACCTCGACTTCGGAATGCGTGTCAGCTGGAATCGTTCCAAGCACGTATTCCATCTCTTCGACTCCCTTCATGCCCTCCTCGCTGTCGCCGAGGAAGTCGCGGAGGAACGCGAGCTTGTCGGCGTTGGAGCCATTGAGCCGCAACAGCGGACGAAGGCGTACGATACTCTCCTCGCGCACGCCCTTCTCCTTCATCTCGGCCTCCACGTTCTCCAGGCCGATTTTGTCGATCTTGTCGATGGCCACGGTGATGTCGGTCAGGCGCTCCGGCTCGCCCACGGTCTCGGCGATGCCTGCCAGAACCTTGCGGTTGTTGAGCTTGATGAGGGTATTGATTCCGAGCTTGACGTAGACGTAGTCGAGCAGTGAGAGGAGCTCTACCTCGTTGAGCAGGGAGTCGCTGCCCACCACATCGGCGTCGCACTGGTAGAACTCGCGGTAGCGGCCCTTTTGGGGGCGGTCGGCACGCCACACTGGCTGCATCTGGAAGCGCTTGAAGGGGAGCTGGAGGTCGTTGCGGTGCTGTACCACGAAGCGGGCGAAGGGCACCGTGAGGTCGTAGCGCAGGCCTTTTTCGCACATTCTTGCCGCGAGCTTGCCGAGGCTTTCGGCCTGGATGTCGTCGGCGCTTATCCCCTTGAGGAAGTCGCCGCTGTTGAGCACCTTGTATAACAGCTTGTCGCCCTCGTCTCCGTACTTGCCCATGAGGGTGGAGAGGTTCTCCATCGACGGGGTCTCGATTTGGGCGTAGCCGAAGAGATGGAAGGCGGAGCGGATGGTGTCGAAGATATAGTTGCGGCGTGCCATCTCCACGGGGGAGAAGTCGCGTGTGCCTTTGGGTATGCCGGGTTTCTGTGCCATTGTCTTAGCTGAGAGTCTGTAGTTGAGGGTTGGGTGTGTTAGTTCTCCACCAGTTCGTGGTGGAGTAGGGTTATGGCCTGGTTGGCCATACCTGCGGGGGTTACGAAGCTGACCGTTGTCAGCGAGGTGCCAAAGGCACTTGCCAGCAGGGGGATGCCGTTGTCCTCCAAGGTGTTGAAGATGCGGGAGCGGATGGCGAAGCTGTCGCCGATGTTCTCCCCTACCACTGCCACCACCTCCACTCCCTCGTGGGTCTCGATGGCGCTTACGGAGCCGTCGGTGAGCTCGGGAGCGAACTCGTGGTGCAATTCATCTACTGCGGCCTGGCCGTCGGAGCCGCGGACGGCGAAGGAGACGGTGGCAGCCGGAGAGCGACGGTTGACCAGCAGCACGCTGACGCCCCTCTTGCCCAGGGTGTTGAAGATGCGCGAGTTGCTGTCGGACATTCCGGCGATGCTCTCGCCCTTGACCTGCACGAGCACGCATCCCTTCATGGAGGAGAGGCCGTGCACCTGCTGCTGCTTCTGCGTGGAGCTGTGGTCGGAGATTAACGTGCCCGGGGCGGTGGGGTTGAAAGTGTTGAGAATCCTTATCGGTATGCCCCGCTCGAAGACGGGGTAGATGGTGGGAGGGTAGATGACTTTGGCGCCGAAAGAACAGAGCTCCATGCTCTCCACGAAGGAGAGCTCGCCAAGCACCTTGGCGCCAGGGATGACGCGCGGGTCGGCGGTCATGAATCCGTCCACGTCGGTCCATATCTCGAGCACATCGGCACCGATGGCGGCTGCCGCCAGTGCGGCGGTGTAGTCGCTGCCACCTCGGCCGAGGTTGGTGATCTGGCGAGTGTCGCGGTCACGGCTGATGAAGCCCCCCATAACCACCGGCTCGCCTGCCTTCAGCTCCCCTATCCCCTCCCTCAGCAGCTGCGAGGTGAGAGGGGCGTCGGCTATGTTGCGTCCGAAACGTCGTTCGGTCTTTATCAGAGCCAGCGAGTCGAGGTGCCGGGCGCCCCTGATGGCACCGGCCACGATGCGGGAGCTGATGCGTTCGCCGAAAGCCACGATCATGCTCAGGCTCCTTTCCGTAAGCTCGCCCACCAGCGAGAGTCCGCGGCAGATGTCGCCGAGCTGGCCGAGCATCTCGGTGGCGAAGGCATGCGTCTGGTCGCGGTATTGCGGGAGCACCATCTCCTCGATCATGGCAGCATGGCGGCCGCGCAGTCCGGCGATTCGCTCACGGTAGGACTCGTCGCCGGAGGCAGCCAGGTTGGCCGTCTCTATGAGCTTGTCGGTGACGCCTCCGAGAGCCGAAACCACCACAACGGCAGGCTCTGACAGCCCCTCGACAATATCCCTGAGGTTGCCCATGGCCGCCGCTGTGCCTACGCTCGTGCCTCCGAATTTCAGTACCTTCATTAGTCAGTCTGGCTTAATACGAGTGCAAAATTAACAATATTTGCTGAAAATGGCTCTATATACCAAGGAATTTTTGTAACTTTGCACTCCGAAACAGGTGCCGGGATGTTGGCGATTTATCGCCAACATTAAGCCCTATAGGGAAAGCCGTGAAAATCGGCTGCAGTTTCCGCTGCTGTGATTCCTGTCTGAAGCTGTCGTTAAATTCAAAGGCCACTGTGCAGAACATGGGAAGGCCGACGAGAGTCAGGGATAAGCCAGAAGACCTGCCTGTTTCAACGGATATGCAGATTTGCATATCCGTTCGTATCCGCCTTCGGAAGTTAAGGTTGAGGATGCATTCCGGTTGCAATCATATGCCGGGACGTTATGTTGCGTGTCCGGTTCATGATATACTTTTCGGTTTTGGCTCAATCTCAAGGTTCAGGCGGGTAATTTGGCAAAAATTCACAATCAATCGTTTGAACCATGAATACACGACTTCTTACCTTTCTCCTCACAATTTCATTAGCACTTGCGGCGGTGTCCGCCCCGCCCACATATGTCATGAGTCCGGTAGACGGATATCAGGGCACCAAAGAGGTGGAAGGCCCGTTGCTCTTTTATGACAATGGAGGCCCGAATGGCAAGACAAAAACCGCTGTTACAGGGTATAAAATATTCAAAGCTGCCAATGAGGGCGAGTCTCTGACTCTGACTTTTCAATCCCCTGTGAATTTCTCTCACTATCTCACCCATATATTTATATATGAGGGAGACTGCCGTTATGCGGGAGGTGTCACAGGCTCTCCTGACGGATGGAAAAAAGAAGTTCCAACAGGATATCTTGCAGATATCACCAACGGTCGTCAAGGCACGTTTACATTTCCTTCCGGAGTTTGTTCAGTGCTCTATTATTGTCCAACCTACTATGAAACAGGGACAGGTTGGGAGGCTTTGTTAACAACTGACGCCGGCAGTGTGATGACGCTTGAGGGCATACGGGGGATTCAAGACAGAACCGATGATGTCTATCCCTCTCTGCGCGATTTAGAGCTGCTCGCAGTGGATGTAAAAACGACCGGAGGCATCAATCCTATGCATCTGACGCGTCTGGTATTTGAACTGGACGGCACGCTCAGTCCGGAAATGCTGGAAAATATAAGGTGTGAATACCAGGGGAGTTCACGTGAACCCAAAGGTGCTGTTTTAATGGGAAGCGTCTATATGCGTGGTAAAACGCGACTGACTTTTGAAGGAGATATGACACTGGCCGGAGGCAGTAATTATTTTTCTCTTCGGGGAAACATAATGGATTCAGGACTTCCCGAAACCACACTCGACGCTTCGCTCGTGTCGGCAGTTATCGACGGTACCGAACGTATTATCACCCCTGTCTCGCCACCGGCAGTGATGATTCTTAAAAATATGTTGCCCATGGAGCCGGGTGATCATACTTATGTGCTTGAAGACTGGCCCCGAAATTTTTATGATGATGGAGGGCCGGACAATCCGTATAAGCAATACTTCAGCGGGACAGCTCACTTCGTACCCGGAGTGCCCGGCAAAAAAGTGCGTATTGACTTCACTAAACTGGCACTCTACACTTCACAACAGGCAATCGCAGCCGGAAACGCCGATAAAATCAAGGTGTATAACGGTATGGATACCACAGCCGCCAATCTGATTGCAATAATCGAGAGAAATGAACCCCGGATGATTTCTTCCACAGATACCGACGGCACCCTGACTGTCAAGTTCGAATCGCTGTATTATCGTCCGGCACAAGGCTTCGAGGCTCTATTGAGCCTGTATGAACCTTCCCCCATGTATGTTGACAAGGTCAGTGTCGATGTTGCAACATCGGCCACGGTAAACGCCGGTGACCGCGAAGCCAAGATACTGGCAATCAACATTCATACAAGAGAGAACACACCGGCTTTACAGCTTAACAACCTCACAGCTCGAGCTTTAGGAAATCCGGGAATTGTAACCGGAGCAAGCCTTCTTTCATACGGATCAGACTCTCGTACAGGCGCAGCTCATGAAATAGCTCGTTGTACAGTAAATGATGAAAATATGCTCATACTCTCACCGGAGCAAAACATAAAACTCGGTGAGGGAGACAACTATTTTGTTATTGCCTTGCAAGTATCGCCGCGTGCTTTACGAAAACAGAGCGTCGGATGCAAACTTATGTCACTTCTTACAGATACCAAGACTGAACTTGAAGGAGACAGTGCGATTCGGACGGTTGCCAATGAGTATAGATCTGTCCCGGGATGGGGAGACATAACCCTTTACGACCAATGGAGCTATTGTAATTCGACTCCGGCTAATGATTACTATGGATATGAAGGGGAGGAGGGGAATCAAATTGTAACGTTCCGTCCCTCGACACAGGGTGCTAAGGTTGAGATGACACTTGATGAATTTATTCTCTCATGGCCTCAAGTATCATCGATAGTAGGTCCATATTTCAGAATTTACAACGGAGCAAGTCCTTTGGCCGAAGTCCTGTGGCAGGTCAGCAAAGAGAACAAAGAAGCATGGCCCCGCACACCGATTCGCAGCAGTTCAGCTGACGGGGCACTTACAATCCTTTTCAATCCCATGGGCAATCGTGGCGAACACGGGGCCGGTTTCAGAGCCAGAGTGTACGAAGTGGACGGACGCCCGGCCTTTGTATCGGCAATAGAAGGATTCACCGCCACCAATCATGCGGTGGAGCCCGGATCTATAGACGAACCGGTTGCGGGATTAGCATTTACTGTGGAAGGGACGGGCCAGCCTCCGGTAATAAATTCGCTTGCTCTAAACCTGAAAGGAGGGCAGGCTAATATAAATACAATCAAAATATACTCCACAGGTCATGAGCGAAATTTTGATTCATCTGAACGTGTATTAATAGGCACGGCTGTCCCTTCTGCTATCCAATCAACTACCGTGGTAAATCTTCAGAATCCTGCGGTACTCAATGAACGGCTGACATATTTGTGGGTGGCCTGCGACATCTCGGAGCAGGCCCATAGCGGTGATACGCTTGATGTATCATTCGTCGCTGTAGAATCGACATCCGAATTACCTCCGGTTACAAATCCGGATCCGGATGGTGAACGCGAAATTCGCAGAACTGTCCGCATGACAGGCAAACATCAGGCAGTCGAGGTTAAGGAACCGATATATTTTTATGACGACGGCGGCGCCGACGGCCCATGCACTTCCGCATCAGAAGGAAGCATTACGTTTACACCTCCCGCCGATAAGGCTATAAGGTTGTCGTTCCGCAACTTCCACATCAGCCCCAACGATAATTTCTACATATACGATGGAACAGACACTACTGGGGCTCCGAGGAAACTATTATGGGGTTTATGCGAAAATTTGACTCCCCTGCGCAGTAATGATCCACAAGGTTCCCTCACTGTTCAGCTTCGCAAGAAAAGTTCAACTAAATTTGACGGTTGGGAAATTCTTGTTGAACCGGTAGAACAAGTTCCATTGTCAATAGAACAGGTAGAATCAGAATCCGCATCGAAAGAATTTATGTACCGCGGCAGCCTTGACAACGGCTTGTTAAGGGTAGCGATTAGTCTGGACGGAAACTATGGTTCTGTTCCGGTAGATGCGCTTGTGTTAGAAGATTCCGTCCCTGCCCAAGTGGATTCCCTGAAGATTTATTATACAGGTCATGACAATCGGTTTTATACAGACCGATGCGTGGGAAGAAGTAATCGGGATCTGTCCATATCTACGGAAGGACTGACTTTGGAAGGGGCCGGAGTTCACTACTTATGGCTGAGTTGCGATGTTGCACCTGATGCTTTGAGAGGTCGCCATGTTACCACCCGACTTGCAGGTGTAAGAAATGGGCATAATTTCTTAAGGCCTACTGTAAGTCGTTTGGTTGACAGACGAATAGGAAAAGGCCTTGCCGGAATCTTTACGCTTTCAAAAACTAAGGAAGCTGATTATCACTCTTTCCAAGAAGTGGTTGATGAAATGCAGGCAACCGGAGTAGAGGACAGTGTAGTGATAAATGTGATGCCGGGCGTTTGGGCAGAACAGATTCTGATAGATGCGATACCGGGTGCAGGACACAGAAACAAGATTATTTTCAGGGGAATGCCCGGTTCGGAAAAGGTACTTGTGTCTCCGGCAAATATTGTTGTACGCCAGGATACCGTATCCGCTCCATTGGTAATGATGCACGCCTCAGGCATCCGTTTTGAGAACATATCCTTTAATGGAAAAGATTGGGAAGCAGCGGCCGCGCTCACTGCCTGCAGCGACATCTGCTTCGACAACTGTGTCTTCTCAGGTGCTGAGAAGGGAATATTATTCGCCGACACAACTGTGCGCTGTACAGTGCGACATTGTCGTTTTGCAGGATTGGCCGATACCGGCAACAGCTATATCGGCATAGAAAACGTAGGCTTTGAGGAGGAAAATATGATTGAAGCCAATATGTTTTCGGTAGGCAATAATGAAACATCCGTAGGCATCAAGTGGAGAGCAGTATCAGCACTCACCAAGTTGATAAACAATGAAATATGTACTTACGGTCGCGTCAACACCCGTGTCGTGAGAGGTATGGCATTCGATATGTGCGGTGGCACACCTGTGCTGGCCAACAATACAATTTTGCTATCAAGTGCATCATCTGCATCGAGGGCCGTTGAATTTTTGGGCGATACAGGTTCTCCTTTGCTTGTCAATAACATTTTTGCCTGTCCGGTAAACGGTTCTTCTATTGTATCAGAGCACGAGGAGTTATTCAGGAAAGAATCGATACAACACAATTTATTTTACAGCGAAAGTGGTAAGACGGCAATTTCCGGTTCTCGACAATACAGCTTTGAACAA
This sequence comes from uncultured Porphyromonadaceae bacterium, assembly GCA_900541835.1. Classification (GTDB taxonomy): domain Bacteria; phylum Bacteroidota; class Bacteroidia; order Bacteroidales; family Muribaculaceae; genus Lepagella. The sequence goes on along the minus strand of UQLL01000002.1, from coordinate 71,650 downwards.
TGGCAATCATTATTCCCAACTTCGATTGGAGAGAAACCGATATATCGAGCTGATTCTGTACCGGATCTCATGTTACCGGGCAATTTACGCTCAGGATTGTCGCTCCCCTATGTCCCGGAAGACTTGATTGGTATTGCTCGTCCCCTCAGCGGTGTCACGCTGGGTTGCACCGAGTATATCTCATCAGAGGGAGGACCAGAGGCTTTACCCGGCTCCCCCAAGGTCGTGTGGTGCGGACCCGAAGCCGCAACCATTGAAACAGGAAGCCGACATTATGCAAAAATGCAACTTGCAGTGGTGCGTGCCTCGGATTCAAATCCGGATGCAACCGCATTTGCCCAATCGGATACCGTACTCATGCGTCCCGGTTTTAAACGCAGAATTGTGATCGGTGGCCTGCAACCCGACACACGTTATCGAGCATGGATGAAGTTGACTGATGGAGATAGGGATACAAGTTCGACATTCCCATCTTCAGTCTTTACAACACCTGATAAACTCGGTCCATTGTCGCCACTGAAACTAATTGTGCCTACAGAAGTGTCCGGTTCGGAGGAGGGCGCTTTCACAGTCGAAGCTGTTGCATCAGGCGGAGAGTCACCATATAAGTTCCGCTGGACTGATTGTAATGGCGTGCTTCTTGGAGAATCCGCTCAATTGTCGTCTATGGTTCATCATCCGCAGCGTATTCGGGTAGAAGTGACTGACGCTCGCCTGAAAAAAGCCGTTGCATATACAACAATAATAGCCGGAGACAGTCTAAGACCTGCTACTTTCGAGGACTGGTGTCTGGAGCCGGAAGATATATGGATAGGAGACACTGTCAAAGGTTACGACACTGAACAGACCGTCTACAGCGGCTCCTTCCGCTTTCCGAATCTATACATGCATGCCTATCGTTCTTGGGCTAAATTTGCCGTTTCGTCGATGAGCGATGACTGGTATCTGAGTCTTCCGGACCAATTTAATTCATCATCTGGACGAGGCGCATGTAATTCCAATACTTTTGGCGTGGCTTACATTGAGCCGGCTTATGGAGAGACCGCCTTCGAAGTATCAAAAGCAGGGACGGATATTGATATGCGCGGCATATGGCTCAACAATAGCGCTTGGGTTAAAGAAGCTGTACTTTACGGCGACGGCATGAGTACAATTGAAGGTGGATTTACAAAGGGCGACTGGTTCAGACTGACACTGACCGGAGTCCGTACCAATGGTTCAGGCATCACGAAAGATATATATCTGGCCGATTATCGCGACGAGGATGTCCGAAACCATTACGTCATTGATTCATGGCAATGGTTCGACCTCTCGGCATTCGGGCCGATACATAAAATTTCATTCTCAGTTGCCGGAACCAAGAAGAATCAGTTCGGTCTGACAACCCCCGCTTATGTCTGCCTGGACGGTATAGGCTCCCAATGTCCTGCCCGACTGGCCGACACTCTGGTATTGTCGCGAACCAATGGCAACACAAGTCCATTGTGGATAAACCCCATGCCCTATTTCAGTTTCAAAGATTCGGAAGCAGATGTATCGGTATCATTATTGCGTGACTCCGGATGCGCTTCTGTGCAAAATGGAATGATACGTGTAGAGGCAGATAAGGATTCCCTTTTTACATTACTTATCCAGGGAGTGCAAAAAGGAAGGAGAGAGTATATTATGTTGCCTGTGCAACTTGATTCGGGAGGTTCCGTTTCTTCTGTCGCAAATCAGTTCAGAATAGGACCGACACCATTTGCCGATTATCTCGACATATTCACAGGGAATGGTAGCGTTTATGCCACTTTATATGGTATTGACGGCAAAATATATGCAGCGAAAGGGAGTGAAGATGGCGAGGTACGTTTGCAGACTCAAGGACTGACTCCGGGTGTTTACATATTGCATCTCCATACTTCGTCGGGACTCATAACCCGTAAGATTATTAAGAAGTAGACTTGTCAACTTGAGTAAAACTCATTAACGAATCACAACGAAATGCCGCTCTTTACAAAGAAGACGCGGCATTTCCTTATCATTCGTTATCAATATTATATTGTATATTGTGTCAATTTGAGAATCAGGTTACCTGTCACAATCAAGAAATTTTTTGTACCTTTGCAGTATTGAAAGTAAAACCAACATGCTCACTATAGGAATAGCCGGAGGCACCGGCTCGGGAAAATCCACGGTTGTGCGCCGCATCATGGATAGCCTGCCGCCGCACGAGGTGGCTGTGCTGCCACAGGACTGCTACTACCGTGATAACAGCCACATACCGCTCGAAGAGCGCCTTAAGAAGAACTATGACGAGCCGGCCGCCATAGACTGGCCCCTGCTGCTGCACCACCTCTCGGAGCTTCGCCAGGGCCATGCCGTGGAGATGCCAACCTATGACTTCATAACCTGCTCCCGCCTTCCGCAGACCATCCACGTCGAGCCCCGCGAGGTGTGTGTGGTCGAGGGCATCTTGGTGCTCACCGAGAAGATGCTGCGCGACGCCCTCGACGTGAAGGTGTTCGTGGACGCCGACGCCGACGAGCGGCTCATACGCGTCATCACCCGCGACTGCCTGGAGCGCGGACGCACCCCGCAGATGGTCATCGACCGCTACCAGATTCAGCTCAAGCCCATGCACGAGCTTCATATCGAGCCGAGCAAGCGCTACGCCGACCTAATCGTGCCGCAGGGCGGCAACAACCACGTCGCCATCAAGCTCCTTACCGACTACATACGCAGCCTGCTCCCCTCCGCCGCACAGCCCTGTCCCGATCCCGCCACCCAGCAATGAGCCTGTTCAAGAAGAAAAAGCCCTCCAAGGCCGCCTCGCCTGTAGGGACGCACCCCGGTGCGTCCGCTACCGACAACGCTCAACTCTCGACTCTCGACTCTCAACTTGCCCTCGCAGGTCCCGATCCCGCCAACCGTCTCGACCCGGAGATAGAGCCCGAAGTGGGCCAGCTCATCACCGACAACCTGGTCAAGCGCTACGGCAAGCGCACTGTCGCCAACCACGTCAGCATCAATGTCCGCCAGGGAGAGATAGTAGGTCTGCTCGGACCAAACGGCGCCGGCAAGACCACCACTTTCTACATGACTGTCGGCCTCGTCACCCCCAATGGCGGACGCATCTTTCTCGACCGCAAGGACATCACCGGGATGCCCGTCTACAAGCGCGCCAAGCTCGGAATCGGCTACCTGGCACAGGAGGCGAGCGTCTTCCGCAAGCTGTCGGTGGAGGATAACATCCGCGCCGTGCTGGAGATGACCAACCTCAGCCGCAAAGAGCAGAAAGAGAAGCTCGAGAGCCTTATCAGCGAGTTCCGATTGCAGAAGGTGCGCAAGAACTACGGCGACCGTCTCAGCGGCGGTGAGCGGCGACGCACCGAGATAGCCCGTTGCCTGGCCATCAGCCCCAAGTTCATCATGCTCGACGAGCCTTTCGCCGGCGTTGACCCCATCGCCGTAGAGGACATACAGAGCATCGTCTACAAGCTAAAGGACAAGAATATCGGCATACTCATAACCGACCACAACGCCAACGAGACGCTCTCCATCACCGACCGCGCCTACCTGCTCTTCGAGGGCAAGATTCTCTACCAGGGCACCAGCGAGGAACTGGCTGCCAACCCTGTGGTGCGCGAGAAATACCTCGGCCGCAACTTCGAGTTCCGCCGCAAGCACTTTGACGAACCTGCTCCCGAACCCGAAGATGAATAACCACCCCTCTCCTTCCGACAACCACTCTCAGCTCTCATCTCTCGGCTCTCGGCTCTTTGCCGTTAAGGCCGTGAGGGTATGGACAGTGATAGCCCTATTCTTCATCGGCCTCTTCCTGGCCTCCGTCGGCATCATGCTCACTGGCTCCTCCAAACGCGGACAGCTGCTCGCCTCCGCCCTGGTGCAGGATCTGTTCGCTTTCGCACTCCCCGCCTTCCTGGGCGGCTGGCTATTCACCGGTCGCCCCTGGCAATGGGCGGGTCTTAGCCGTCCGGCTCCGGCATTATCGCTGATGGGCGTGGTGAGCGTCTTCATCGTCTCCATACCCCTGCTCAACTACACCGTCGCCCTCAACGAGGCCCTCGAGCTTCCCGACTTCCTCAGCGGACTGGAGGTCACCATCCGCCGACTCGAGGACCAGGCGGAGGCCACCACCTCACGACTCCTCGGCGACCCGTCCGTATGGGGACTCGTCTCTGGCATCACTATAATAGGTGTCATCGGCCCCTTCTGCGAGGAGCTCTTCTTCCGTGGTGCATTGCAGAAATCCCTGTACGGGCCGCATCCCTGGAAAGCCGTGTGGTGGGCGGCCGCCATCTTCTCCTTCGTGCACTTCCAGATGTACGGCTTTCTGCCACGTTTCCTTCTCGGCCTATGGTTCGGCTACCTATACCTATGGACCGGCCGCCTGTGGCCCTCCGTGCTCGCCCACGCCCTCAACAACACCGCTACGGTTGTGACCCAGTGGCCCGTGCTGCGCGGCGTTGCAGATCCGTCACTTTTCGACATCGGCTCCGGCGGCAACCCCGTCGTCATCATAATCACGGCAGCCATCACCACCCTGGCGGTATGGGGAATGTGGCGCCTATACGGCAGAAAGCGCCATGGCTAAACCGGCAAACCCCTACAGGCAGATTCTCGGCGAGATACGTGCCCGCCGCTTCGCCCCGGTCTACATCCTCAGCGGCGAGACGCCATACTACCTCGACCTCATCGCCGACGCCCTGATGCAGCACGTGGTGCCCGAGGAGGACCGCGACTTCAACCAGCACGTCTACTACGGCCAGGATGCAGAGATCGATGACATCGTCAATACCGCCCGCCAGTACCCGGTCATGGCAGACCGAAAGCTGGTGATCCTGCGCGAGGCCCAGTCGATGGAGAGGGCCCGGACGGTTCTCGACAACCTCGCCCCCTACCTGGCGCATCCTTGTCCCACCACGGTGCTGGCCATCCACTTCAAGGGAGAGGCCCTGAAGGCCACAACCAAGCTGGTCAAGGCCGCCAAGGATGCCAATGGCGTCATCTACTCCGTAGGGGCTGTGCGCGACTACGAGCTGCCTGGCTTGCTCGACGACTACTGCCGCGACCACGGCGTCACCCTCGAGCGCAAGGCCGCAGACATGCTCTGCCGCTACATCGGCGCCGATCTGCAGCGCCTCTTCGGAGAAGTCGAGAAGCTGCGCCTGTCGCTCCCCCCCTCTGACCACGTCTCCATCTCGGCCGACATGGTGGCCGCCCATACCGGCATCTCCAAGCAGTACAACGGTTTTGAGCTGAAGTCGGCGCTCATGACACACGACTACGCCAAGTGCATGCAGATAGCCACCTACTACGCCGCCAATCCCAACGCCAAGGAGAGCAGGCCCGAGATGATAGCGCCGGTAATCTTCGGCGCCTTCGCCAACCTGCTGCAGGCCCACTACACCAAGGATAAGTCCGACAACGGCCTTAGCGTCGCCCTCGGCATACGCGCCTTTCCCGCCCTGCGCGAACTCAAGGAGGGGATGCGCAACTACTCCGCCTGGTCGTGCCTGCGCGCCATCCACGCCGTGCGCGAATACGACCGCGCCACCAAGGGCATCGGTTCCGCCCAGCCACGCACAGCTCTTCTCTACGAGCTCATATATAAGCTGTTTACCCAGTAGATTTGCCTGCGCCGCAAAAAATCACTACATTTGCAATCCGAAACTAAACCTACATCATAAACCAATGGCAGTAAACGCAATGCAACAAAAAGCCGCAGGCTCCCTGGAGCTCCTGCGCGACAAGGCCTGGGCCCGCTGGACCGCCCTGGCCCTGCTCGCCCTGGCGATGTTCTGTTCATACATCTTCATGGACATCCTGTCGCCCATCAAAGATCTCATGCAGTCGCAGGCCGGCTGGGACTCCACCGCTTTCGGCACCATGCAGGGCTCAGAGACCTTCCTCAACGTATTCATCTTCTTCCTCATTTTCGCAGGCATCATCCTCGACAAGATGGGGGTCCGCTTCACCGCCCTTCTCTCCGGCGCCGTGATGGTAGTCGGCGGCCTTATCAACTGGTACGCCCTGACCGACTCCTTCGCCAACTCCAGCCTGCAGGTATGGTTCACCAATAACCTCAACTACATCCCCGGCTTCGACGAGCTGGGTGTATCCCCCTTCTACGAGGGCATGCCCGCCTCGGCCAAGTTTGCCGCCATCGGTTTCATGATCTTCGGCTGCGGCGTGGAGATGGCCGGCATCACTGTCAGCCGCGGCATCGTCAAGTGGTTCAAGGGCCGCGAGATGGCCATGGCCATGGGTTCAGAGATGGCCCTCGCCCGCCTCGGCGTCGGCACCTGCATGATCTTCTCGCCCCTGGTGGCCAACTTCGGCGGCGACATCAGCGTCTCCCGCTCCGTCGCTTTCGGCGTGGTGCTCCTGCTCATCGCACTGATAATGTTCATCGTCTACTTCTTCATGGATTCCAAGCTCGACGCCCAGACCGGTGAGGCTGAAGAAAAGGACGACCCCTTCAAAATCTCCGATCTCGGCAAGATTCTCTCCTCGCTCGGCTTCTGGCTCGTGGCCCTGCTCTGCGTGCTCTACTATTCGGCCATCTTCCCATTCCAGAAGTACGCCGTCAATATGCTCCAGTGCAACCTCACCCTCGTGCCGCCCGAAGAAGGTTCTTTCTGGGCCTCCGACCTCTGCACCTACATCCAGTACGTCATCATGCTCGTAGTGGCCGCCGGAGCCTTTGCCTTCGCCTTCACCAAGAACAAGTCCGTCAAGATACCCGGCCTCATCGTCGCCATCATCGCCCTCGTGGTCTACTGCGTGATGGGCTATATGCGCCAGTCGGCCGCAGCCATCTTCGCTGTCTTCCCCCTGTTGGCAGTGGGCATCACTCCCGTGCTCGGAAGTTACGTCGACCATAAGGGCAAGGCCGCCTCGATGCTCGTCTACGGCGCCCTGCTGCTGATTCTCTGCCACCTTACCTTCGCCTTCATACTGCCCATGTTTAAGGGCAACGACGTAGGCGGCGTGGCCGTGGCCTTCCTCACCATCCTCGTGCTTGGCGCCAGCTTCTCGCTCGTACCCGCCAGCCTTTGGCCCAGTGTCCCCAAGCTCGTAGACAGCAAGATAATCGGTTCCGCCTACGCACTCATCTTCTGGATCCAGAACATCGGCCTGTGGCTCTTCCCCCTGCTCATCGGCAAGGTGCTGACCAACACCAACCCCGAACTGGCACAGAAAGTGGCCGAGGGCGCCATGACCGAGGCCGAAGCCTCCGTCAGCTACGACTACACCTGGCCGCTGGTAATGCTCGCATGCCTTGGCGTCGCCGCCCTCTTCATAGGTCTCTACCTCAAGGTAGTCGATCGCAAGAAGAAGCTCGGCCTCGAACTACCCTCCATCGCAGCCGACAAGACCGAGGTTGACGAATCCGAAGTGGTTGCCGAAGACCTCTGATAACAAGTACAAAATACTCAGACCCCACAAAAGATGCTGGCATTTCGTATGTCGGCATCTTTTGTGGGGTCTGACTTTTTCGCTAACTTTGCGATCGGAAAACCATGACCGCCAAAGAGTTTGAGAAAGAGTTCAAGTCGTTGTACCTGCCGCTGGGCATGTACGCCCTGCGCATCGTCGATGATGCCGAGGCTGCGCAGGACTGTGTGCAGAACGCCTTCCTCAAAGTCTGGGAGGGCTTGTGCGACGGCACCGAGGTCGACTGCTTCCAGGCATATATGTACCGGGCCGTGCGCAACCAGTGCCTGAGCTACCTCCGCTCCCTGCGCGAGACCGCCGACATCGACGACATCGCCGAACCCACTGAGGAGGACGTCGACACCAGCGAGCGAGACGCCGCACTGTGGCACGCCATTGACCGTCTGCCCGACCGCTGCCGACAGGTCTTCCTGCTCAGCAAGCGCGACGGCCTCAGCCAGGAGCAGATAGCTGCCGAGATGGGCATCTCACTCAAGACGGTCAAGAATCAGATGACAAAGGCTTACGACCGACTCCGGGCCGCACTCGCGGACGGGCGCATGGTCCATGCGTCCCTACATACCGTCCTCTTATTTTTCTGAAAAATTTTTCTTGCGGGGATGGGACTTTCCCCGCCGATGCGCGTCATAGAGGTGAAAATAAACTGAAAAAGACCTAATGAAACGCATCCTCGAACTGCTGAGATTCGTCTGGCGCCTGGCCATGCCGGCCGTCATCGTCGTCATCATCGCCCTATTCCTCTCGCTCATCGCCCTGCCAGCCAGAGCGGCCGTCCCCGAGCGTGGTTACCGCGGCTTTCTCGACTGGTCCAACTCACTGCGCCGCGACAAGACATACGCCTTCGCAGACAACACTTTCACCGACCTATATCTCATCCACGAGACTTCCTGGTTTACCGGCTTCAGCACCAGCCACGGCTATCAGATTGACAATAACTGGTTCGTAGGACTCGGACTCGGTTATGAGCAGCACACCAAGTGGGACCTGGCCATTGTGCCCCTCTTCGCCGAAGGACGCCTGGACCTGCATCTGGGAAAGGCCACGCCATTCGCTGACGTCCGTCTTGGTGTCAACCTCTCCGACGGCGGAGGCATATACTTCTCCCCCACTATCGGCTACCGTTTCTCACTGACCCGCAAACTGGCCCTCAATGCCGGAGTCGGCCTGACTCTGCGCGGATATAAGGTCGAGACCTACGACATCGTCGTGGACCCCGGCAATGGCTACGCCACTGCAATTTACAGCGGCGACGAGCACCATGTCCAGCCTAACTTCACTTTCCGCCTCGGCTTAGAGTTCTGAACATGTACAACAAAGATATAGACTTCGTAGCCCGCAACTATCGGCGTGGACTCTTCGACGCCAACCGGGCGTGGAAGGCTTTCGGCTTCCGCCACGCAAGGCTGCTGCTCCGTGGTTGGCAGGTAGCCGCCTCAGTGGCCGTGCTGATAACCGCCGGAGCCATCGCTGCCGTCGTAATGGTCACGCGGCCAAATGTGAAGCAGGCACCACAGCCCGCAATCCAGCCGACCACTCCCGCAACTGTGCATGAACCTGCGGCACAGGTGCCGACAAGCATTGCCATCGACTTCGACGACGCTCCCCTCACCGAGGTGGTGACACGTATCGAGAGTCTGTATGGCGTCAATGTGAAGAACGTCCCCGCCGACGCTTCCGAGCTTCGCCTCACCCTCCATTTCGAGGGCAACGCCGCTGACCTCATCGACACCATAAACGTATTGCTCGACACCGAAATGACCGTACAGTCCAAATGAAAAGAATAGTTTGGTTAATTCTGTGCATTCTGGCGGTCATTTCGGTTTCGGCGCAACGCGTCACACTCAAGGCCGACAACGTCCCGGCCGCTACCGCCTTCCGTTCCCTCATGGAGCAGTCGGGCAAGAACTTCGTCTACTCATCCGACCTGCTCAAGGGCCTGCGTGTCACCATCGACGTCCGCAACAAGCCCCTCAATAAAGTCCTGAAGCATATGTTCCGCGGCACCGACATCGAATTCAGCATCAAGGGACGGCAGGTAATCCTCAAGCGCCGTCCCAGGCCCAAGACGCCTCCTCGGAGAAGAGAGGTTCCCCGGCAGGCCCCCAAGTCCGTTCTCTCCATCCCCGACTCCGTGCACATTCAGGAGCTGCCGGAGGTGGAGGTTATCTCCCGCCTGGAGGAGTCGCCGCTTGAGTCGGTGGAGATAGGTGCCCGGAAGTTGTCGGCCGAAGATATTCTCAACACTCCCACGCTCCTGGGAGAGGCGGACGTGGTAAAAGCGCTCCAGGCACAGCCGGGTGTCGTATCCGGCACTGATGGATTTGCCGGAATGTACGTCCACGGAGGCAACACCGACGAGAACATGTACATGCTCGACAACGTGCCCCTATACCAGGTCAACCACTTCGCGGGACTCTTCTCGGCCTTCAACACCGAGGCTATACGCTACATCGACTTCTTCAAGAGTTCCATCCCGGCCCGCTATGACGGCCGCCTGGCCTCCTTCCTCGACGTCCGCACCAAGAACGGCTCACACGACGGCCACCACGGCACCGCCCGCCTCGGACTCACTTCAGGTGCTTTCAACATCGACGGCCCTATCGGCAAACGCACATCCTATTCAGTGGCCATGCGCCGCTCCTGGTACGACGTGCTCACCGCTCCGGCCCTGGCGATTATCAATGCTGACAACGACGACGAGAAAATCGGCCTCCGCTACTACTTCATGGACCTCAACGGCAAGCTGACGCACCGCTTCTCAGACCGCACCACAGCCTTCGTCAGCGTCTACTTCGGCAACGACTATCTCAAGTCCTTCTGGCACGACAAGGAGCAGCCCGAGTGCGGCTGGTACAGCGAAGACGAGTACATCTTTCGATGGGGCAATATTGTGGCCCAGGCCGGGCTCAACCAGCGCTTTTCGGATGCTCTGTCGGCTGAGTTCACCGGAGCCTACACCCGCTTTTTCACCTCCATGAAGCGCGACGAACGCGACGAGGAGCGTACCCCCTCGCAGGTCACCACCACCCGCATCTACGCCAAGACTACCAACCATATCGACGACTGGATAGCCCGCGCCGACTTTACATGGAACCCCGTCGAGTCCATGCGCGTGCGCTTCGGAGCCGCCGGCATCCTCCACTCCTTCCTCCCGGCCCGTACAATCCGCCGCTACACCTTCGACACCACTGTGGCAGGGCGACGTGACTCCACTTCTGACTACCACGCAGGCCAGGGCGAGCTGTACATAGAAGACGACTGGCGCATCTCCGATCTCTGGCGCATCAACGTCGGCCTGCATGGCTCCCTGTTTCACATCGACGGCCGCACGCACACCAACCTTTCGCCCCGCCTGTCGCTGGCCTGGCGCCTGACAGGGAAGTGGAGCGTCAAGGCGGCCTACACACGCACGGTACAGTATGTGCACCAGCTTAACGAGACTTACCTCTCGCTGCCAGTGGACCAGTGGGTGCCCATCACCGGCGACTTCAAGCCACAGACAGCCGACAAGGTCAGCTTCGGCGGCTACTGGGAGCCGTGGGAGGGCTGGTCATTCTCCCTCGAAGGGTATTACAAGTGGATGCACCACCTGCTCGACTATCGCGACGAGTACTACCTGCGTCCTCCGCTGGAGATGTGGAACGCCCGTCTCTGCCAGGGAAGCGGCACCGCCAAGGGGCTCGACTTCAAGGTGGAGAAGACTGTAGGTCGCGTCACCGGACACATCGCCTACTCTCTGGCCTGGACCGACCGCACCTTCGCCGACAAGAACCAGGGCCGCACCTTTCCGGCCCGCTTCGACAACCGCCACACCATCAATGTCGGCATCAGCTGGCAGGTGGGCGACCACGTAACTCTCAATGCCGCCTGGACCGGCCACAGCGGCAATCGATTCACTCTGCTCACTCAGATGTGGGAGGGGCCGGACGTCGGACCCGGCATCTATGGTGACGAGGGTGCACTGCGCGCTTCACTCAACAACTACCAGCTCCCCTTCTACCATCGCCTCGATCTCGGCGTCAACGTCGGCAACCGCCACGGATACTGGACCTTCGGCCTCTACAACGCATACTGCCACATGAACACGGTAGCCATACGCCGCCATTACAAAGAAATACACACAGACTTCAGCACTGTATGGCAGGACAAGCCCGTCTTCCAGAAAGTGAAACTTCTACCTGTCATCCCCTCGGTTTCTTACACATGGATATTCTGAAAAAACTACCATACCTGCTCTCCCTGCTGCTTCTTCTGACATCGTGCATGGAGGACTTCGACCCCAACGTCGGCACCAGGCCGGTGCTCTGTCTCAACTCCGTCATCACGGCCGGGGAGCCGGTGGTGGTGAATGTCACCCACACATGGTTCTTCACCGACACCGCAGGCGCTGACGACCACGCCGTCAAGGATGCCGAAGTCCGCATCTACGCCAACGGCTTGCTGGTGGACCAGTCCGAATGGGTGCCGCAGCCCGGCGACCTCGTACGCATAGAGGCTACCTCCCCGACCTATGGCGACGCCTGGGCCGAAGTGAAAGTTCCGCTTGCACCCACTGCCGAAATCATCAGCGCCGATCCGGAATTACTGCAAAGCTGGCCCTTCTCTGCCGATATGTTCGAGGTAGGGCAGATAATCGACTTCAACATCAAGGTGCAGCTGCGTGTCCACGATTCTAATCCGGTCTCCGAGTACTACCACATCGGCTTTGCCGGAATCGGAACCGGCGCCATCCTCGATGACCATGGTGAACAGATAATGGCTTCGGACCTGCTCACCGGCGAAATCAATTACGACGCCGAGCCGATTTTCTCCGAGCACATCAGTGAATTCGACTACGTCACCGGCAGCGATGCCTACGGATTCACTTTCTTCACCGACCGCCAGTTCACCGGATCCAGCTACACCCTCCACCTCGACTTCTCCAATATGGAGTACCGCATCCAGGCGGCTCAGTACGACCCCTCGTTGATAGTCTGCGAGATGGCCTTCACTCTCAGCAGCGTCTCCGAGAGCTACTACAACTACGTCAACTACCGCTGGCAGACCGATGACGGCTTGTTCGGCGACCTTGGTGACATCGGCTTCACAGATCCCGTATGGGCCTATAGCAACGTCTCCACTGGTGCCGGGCTGGTCTGCGCCCGTACCCCTCTGACACTCACCGTAGACCTCCGAGACTTCATCCTTGCCCACATAGTTCAGAGATGAGAGTTGTCGCACCGGCATTCCCGCAACTCTTTCAACTTTTTTGCGTAACTTTGCAGCCGGATGAGGGCTACTGTCCAGAATTTAATGTGTATACTGGTTGCCGGAGCGGTCATGCTCGGCACCATGGCGTCGTGCGGCACCACCAAGCACACGACTGCTACCCGCAAGCACCCTAAGCACAATACAGCCCAGGTGCATAAGCCGCATCGTAAGATTCATCCCGACAAGGTGCAGAAGAAGCTGTTGGCCGAGGCCGAGACCTGGATGGGTACTCCCTACTTGTATGGCGGAAAGGAAAAAGGTGAGGGCGCCGACTGTTCAGGCTTCGTGATGATGGTCTATCTCAACGCCCTCGACGTCAAGCTGCCACGCGTGTCGGCCCGGCAGGCAGAGTTCTGCAAGAGCATCGACGAGAGCGACGTCAGGATAGGCGACCTCGTGTTCTTCGCCACCGGCAAGGAGGAGGGAAAGGTTACGCACGTGGGCATGATGATTGACGAGGAAGGCACCTTCATCCATGCCTCGTCGTCGAAAGGTGTTGTCCACTCCACCATGAACAACCAGTGGTACCGCCGACACCTCGTGGGCTACGGACGTGTGCCTCTCTGACAGCCAGTCCTATTCCCCTATCATGCTCAGGAACTCGTCTTCGCTGACGAGGGGTATGCCGAGTTTCTCGCACTTCTCGCGCTTTGCCGGACCCATATTTTCACCAGCCAGGACGAAACTGGTCTTCTTTGAAATGGAGCCGATGTTCTTGCCCCCCTCGCTCTCGATGATGTCCTTGTACTGGTCGCGGCTGTGGTGGCTGAAAGTGCCCGAGATGACAATCTGTTTGCCTTCGAGCTTATCGCCGGCAGCCTGTAGTTTCTCGGCCGACAGCTCCATCTGCACTCCGGCTGCACGCATGGCCTCGATGTTGCGGACGTTGAACGGCTCCCGCAAGTAGTCGTAGATGCACTTGGCAATCACCGGACCGACGTCCGGCACAGCCGTCAGCTCGGCCTCGGTCATGGCCATCATGCGGTCCATGCTCCTCACACCTGCCGCCAGGCGCTTGGCCGTAGTTTCTCCTACATTGGGAATGCTGAGAGCGTAGACCACGCGCTCGAATGGCACGTTGACGCTGTCGCGGATTCCCTTGATAATCTTCTCGGCCGTCTTGGGGCCGATGCCCTCCAGACCGTTGAGCATGTCGATGGTCAGCGCGTATAAGTCCGCGATGTTCTCGACCAGTCCGGTGTCGAAGAGGAGTTGGGCGGTCTCTTCGCCGATGCCGTCGATGTTCATCATGCGCCGGGCGCAGAAGTGCTCGATCTTTCCGGCCAGCTGCGGACGGCATCCGTAGATGTTCGGACAGCGGTGGGCGGCCTCTCCGGGCAGGCGCACCAGCTCGCTGCCGCACTCGGGGCAGTGTGTGACGAATGCCACAGGCTCGCTGCCGGGCTGACGCCTGGAAAGCTCCACCCCCACGATCTTGGGAATGATTTCGCCGCCTTTCTCCACATAGAGCCAGTCGTCGGAGTGGATGTCGAGCTGGTGCATGATGTCGGCGTTATGCAGGGATGCACGCTTCACGATTGTGCCGCTTAACAGTACCGGCTCGAGGTTGGCGACAGGGGTGACGATGCCCATGCGGCCGGTCTCGAAGCTGACGAATCGGAGCGGTGTCAGCTCGCGCTCTGGGTTGAACTTATACGCTACGGCCCATCGGGGCGACTTGGCGGTGAAGCCGAGGTTGAGCTGCTGGTGGAAGCTGTTGACCTTGAACACGAGGCCGTCAGTGGCCACGGGCAGGCGCTTTCGTTCGGTGTCCCAGTACTCGATGTAGTCGTCGACTTCCTTCAGCGAGGTGAGCAGACGCATATGCGGACTGATGTGGAAGCCCCAGCGCCGGGCGGCGAGCATGCAGTTGTAGTGGCTGTCGGCGGGGAGGTTGTCGCCGAGCATATGGTAGAAGCGGGCGTCGAGGTGCCGGCGCGCCACTTCCCTTGGGTTGAGCATCTTCAGAGTGCCGCTGGCGGCGTTGCGGGGATTGGCGAAGGGCTGTTCCTCGTTGTAGACACGATCGGTGTTGAGGCGTTCGAACGATTCCCACGGCATCAGGATCTCGCCACGGATCTCGAATTCGCGCGGCCACCCGGTGTCCGGGATGAGCTGCAGCGGAATGGAGCGTATCGCCTTGATGTTGGCGGTGACATCGTCCCCCTTCTCGCCGTCACCACGGGTGACGGCACGTACCAGGCGCCCATCGACATAGGTCAGGGAGATGGATGTGCCGTCGAACTTCAGCTCGCCGACTATTTGGAAGTTCTCGCCACCGAGTGCCGAGTCGACACGCTTGAACCAGTCGTCCACTTCCTCGATGTTATACGTGTTCGAGAGCGACATCATGGGCCGTGCATGCACCACCTTTTCGAATCCGGCAGTGAGGTCGCTGCCCACTCGCTGCGTCGGCGAGAGCGGGTCGTAGAACTCCGGGTGCTCGGCCTCGAGCGCCTCCAGCTCCTTGAGCAACATGTCGAAGTCGCGGTCGGAGATTTCGGGTGCGTTCTGTACGTAATAGAGGTGGTTGTGGCGGTTGAGTTCGCGCCTGAGTTCCTTGATTCTCTGTTCAGGGATGGTGTCCATGGTCGTGAGGTGTCACAGGGAGTCGCCGTAGGAGACGTCCCATAGGTATAATGCGTGGGCGGGCATAGAGTTTGCGGCGGCGCATCGGTTTTTGGCCTCGATGACGCGCCGGAAGCCTTCGAGGTCGAGCTTGCCGCGTCCGACTTCCACGAGGGTGCCGACCACGGCCCGGACCATGTTTCGCAAGAATCGGTCGGCTGTGATCTCAAACACCAGTGCCGGAGCGCCCATGGGAGTCAAGGCCGGAGTCCAAAGGGCCCTGGAAACGTGGCAGATGTTGGACCTGGTGTCGGTATGCAGCTTGGCAAACGAGGTGAAGTCACTGGTATGGAGCAGGATGTCGGCAGCCTGGTTCATGGCGTCGGCATCGAGGCGGAATGGCGCCTGCCAGCTGAGTCCCTGCAGGAACGGGTCCTTGGCGAAGTGGACGAAGTAGCGGTAGGTGCGGGCAGTGGCCGAGAAGCGGGCGTGAAGGTCGTCAGCGACGGGGAAGATGCGTTGCACTGCGATGTCGCGGCCGCACATGGTGTTGAGGGAATAGGCCAGTCGGTCGGCGGGAAGACGCAGGTCATCCACGTCGAAGTGGGCGTACATGCGGCGGGCATGCACACTGGTGTCGGTGCGTCCGGCCCCGGTGACGGGTACCTCGGTGCGGAGCACCTTGGCGAGAGTCTCCTCCAGGGTCTGTTGCACGCTGGGCGCGTTCGGCTGCCGCTGCCAGCCGCAGAAGCTGCCGCCGTTGTAGCTCAGTTGGATGAAATAGCGCATCTTCTTAGGATGAGGAGCCGCGTCGAGCTGAAGACCGGCGGCAGCTCCAGTGTATTAGTCTTCGAGGTAGGTGAGTCCGTATAAGCCGGACTTGTAGGTGTTGAGGAACTGGCGTCCCTCGGCGGCGGTGATCTGGCCGCGCTTCATGGAGGCGGTGACCCACGTCTCCAGGTTGCGGACCATCTTCTTGGGGCTGTACTGCACGTATTCGAGCACGTCAGCCACGGTTTCGCCGTCCACGACCTGGTCGATGTCATAGCCGTTCTTGTCGACGGTGATGTGCACGGCGTTGGTGTCGCCGAAGAGGTTGTGCAGGTCGCCGAGGATTTCCTGGTAGGCGCCGACCAGGAAGACACCAATGTAGTAGGGGTCTTCGGCCTTGAGGGCATGTACCGGCAGCGACGGCGATATGCCTTGCGGCGACACGAAGTGGTTGATCTTGCCGTCGCTGTCGCAGGTGATGTCCTGGATGGTGCAGGCGTGGGTGGGCTTCTCATCGAGCCGCTGCACGGGCATTATGGGAAAGAGCTGGTCGATGGCCCAGGCGTCTGGCAGCGACTGGAAGAGGGAGAAGTTGCAGAAATATTTCTCGGGCAGCATCTTGTTGACCTTCTGCAGCTCTTCGGGCGGGTGCTTTAGCGATCGGGTCATCTGTGCGACGTCGCGGGCCACGCTCCAGAAGAGTTTTTCCACTTTGGCGCGGGTCGTGAGGTTGAGCAGGCCGAGGCTGAAGCGCTCCAGGGCCTCCTCGCGGATCTGGATGGCGTCGTGCCAGTCCTCGAACAGGCGCGTGGGGTTGATCTTGTCCCAGATATCGTACAGCTCTTTGGTGAGCTCATGGTCGTTTTCGTCGATGGTCTCGTTGTCGTTCCAGATGGGCAGGTGGGTGGTCTCCAGAACGTTGATGATGAGCACGGAATGGTGGGCGGTGAGGGAACGACCGCTCTCGGTGACGATGTTCGGGTGCGGGAGGTTATTCTTCTCGCAGACGTCGACGAGCTGCGACACGGAGTCGTTGGCATACTCCTGTATGGAGTAGTTCATGGAGTTCTCCCCCATGCTGGAGCGTGTGCCGTCGTAGTCTACGCCAAGGCCGCCGCCGATGTCCACGAAGTCGAGACGGAAGCCCATCTGCGACAGCTGTACGTAGAATTGCGTGGCCTCGCGCAGGGCATTCTTGATGCGGCGTATCTTGGTAATCTGGCTGCCGATGTGGAAGTGGATGAGCTTGAGGCAGTCCACCAGGTCGTTCTTTCTGAGGAAGTCGAGGGCCTCGAGGAGCTCGGAGGAGTTGAGCCCGAACTTGCTGACGTCGCCGCCGCTCTCCTCCCACTTGCCGCTGCCTGCCGACGAGAGCTTGATGCGGATGCCGAGGTTGGGGCTGACGTTGAGCTGGCGGGCGACTCCGGCTATGAGCTTGAGCTCGTTGAGCTTTTCTACTACAAGGAAGACCTTGCGGCCCATCTTCTGGGCCAGCAGGGCCAGCTCCACGTATTCCTGGTCCTTGTAGCCGTTGCAGATGATCATGGAACTGGCGTGGGTATTCACGGCCAGGACGGCGTGTAGCTCAGGCTTGGAGCCGGCCTCCAGTCCGACGTTGTACTTGCTGCCATGGCTGACGATTTCCTCGACCACCTGACGCATCTGGTTGACCTTGATGGGGTACACGATGTGGTTGGTGCCCTTGTATCCGTATTCCTCGGCGGCATGGCGGAAACAGTTGGAGATTTTCTTGATGCGGGAGTCGAGGATATCAGGGAAGCGGAGCAGCACGGGTGCGGCTATGTCGCGCAGCTGCAGCTCGTCAAGCACCTCGCGGATGTCGACGGGTGCGCAGCCGGGCGTAGGCGTCACCTGGACATGCCCCTTGTCGTTGATGGAGAAGTAGTCGAGACCCCAGCCGGGTACGTTGTAAAGCTCGGCGGAATCCTCAATGCGCCATTTCCTCATTTTCGATGTCGTGTGTGTCTGTGATTAAAGTTAGCTTTTCAGTGCCGGGCCTTCAGACCTGGCGGCCTAGCAGCTCGAAGCTGTCGGCGTAAATCTCGGTTATGCGGTGGGTGATGTTGTAGCGGTCGTTGTAGGCGCGGGTGCGCAGGCGTCCTTCCACGTAGAGCTTGGTGCCGCGGCGGATGTAGCGCTCGGCGAGCTCGGCGTTGCGGCCGGTGAGCACTATGCGGTGCCACTCGGTGAGCTCGGCGCCGTTGGGCGTACGTTCGTTGGTGGCAAGCGACAGCACCGCCACCGGGTTCTTGGCGTCGGCATAGCTCACTTCCGGATCCTTGCCGACATTGCCGAGGAGTATGACTTTGTTGACCGACATGGCTCAGTAGGTTGAGGCTTTGAGCTGCAGGCCGGTCTTCTCGTACAGGCCGAACATCAGGTTCATGGCGAGCACGGCCTCGCCGGCCCAGCCGCGCATGCGTCCGTCGACGATGGCCTCCACGTCGAGTTCCGACTCGCCGACGTGCTGTAGGCAGATTAGGCACTTGTTGGTGCCTTCAACCTCGTGCAACTCCCTGGGTCGGGGCAGCAGGAAAGTGAAGTTGTGGTCGTCATAGACCTCGTCGTAGAGGGGAGCGAGGTCCTTGACGGGTATGGATAGGCGCAGACGAGTACGCAGACGCAGCCCGCGACGATTGCCGGGCAGTTTCTTTACCTTGATATTTACGGAATCAGTAAAACTCTGCTGGATGCTGTGGAGCAGCCTCTGTGCAAGTTCGGCGGCGCGCACCTGATCGAGGTCACGGGCCACGTCCTCGCCGGTCTCCACTTCTACCTCGATCTGAGAGGATAACATGAGGTTGCGGGCCAGGGGGAAGAGGGCGATGAGCAGTGTCGTCTCCAGGGGCGAGAGGATGCGGCACTCGGAGGCGCCGCGCACCATCGGCTTGCGGAAAATCTCGCTGATGGCCGGCACGCAGGTACCGGTCCCGGAGGCATATGAAGTGCGGCTGATGTCGAAGATTTTTACTTCGCCTTTGGCTGCACGGGCGTGGATGTTCTCGTCGGGTGTGGTATTGCCGCAGAAAAAGATGGCATCAGCTTTGTCTGGAAGGTCAGAACGGAAGCGCAACGGGCGCTCGCCTATCAGTCCATGATGGATTTCGGTAACGTCAACTCCGGCATTGGATGGTGAGACGAGGCCCACCAGGTCCACGTCCGGATGGTGTGTCAACAGGCGCAGAATCTCGCCACCCAAAGGGGTTTCGGCGTCTATCAGTGCTGCTTTTATCATAAATCGGGGAGAAATTTGTCTTTGTCAGGTTCGTTTCGGCGGCGTTCTATTTCAGCCTTGAGGCGTGCCGCCTCCTCGTATTTCTCGGTTTCTATTGCTTCGTGGAGCTGTTCTTCAAGCTCTTCGATTGTCGGCTCGTCCTGGATATCCGGCGGAATCTCCCCCGGAAAAGTATTACAGTTCGGCGAAACATACAGGTTCACGCGCACTCCGATTTCCCTGAACAGCTTGGGAGAGATGAAAATCTTGGCTCCGGCGCGGAGGGCCATGGCAATGGCGTCGCTGGAACGGGCGTCGACGACATGGTTGGAGTCCGGGTCGTGCTCGTCGTAGAGCAGCAGGCTGCCGGAGAAGATGCCGTCGGGGAGCATATTGATGACTACGGCATCGAGACGCACGTGGAAACGGTCGAGGATGTCGGCCATGAGGTCGTGTGTCAACGGCCTCGGAGGTCTGATGCCGCGCATTACGCAGGCAATGGACTGCGCCTCGGTCGGGCCTATGACAATCTGGAGGCGGCGGTCGCCGCGGAGGTTCTCGAGGATGATGCTGTTGCTCTCCTTCTCCATGGTCTTGTGCATGAGGCCCACGACCTTCAGCTCCACCAGTTTTTCATTGTTGCACTCCATGTCAGTCTGATATTATGCCGCTTCCGAGGCATATCTCCCGGTCGGGCGTGTAAATGATCCCGAACTGTCCCGGCGCGATGCCCTGTATTGGCTCGGCGCTCTCCACAAGCAGGTTCCCATCGGACGCTGCCGAAAGGGTCGCCTTCGTGAAATGCGGGGTGTGGCGGTTCTTGAAAGCTATCTGCATAGGCTCGGACAGGTCCGGCACCGCAGTTATCCAGTTAGGCTCGGCCAAAGTCAGGGTCTTGCCGTACTGGCGGGGAGTGTCGTAGCCGTTGGAGACGTAGATGGTGTTGGTGCGCAGGTTCTTGCGGACCACGAACCAGGGGCCGCCGCTCAGGCCGAGACCTTTGCGCTGGCCGATAGTGTAGAACCAGTAGCCACGGTGTTCGCCGACTTTCCGCCCGGTCTCGATCTCCACCACGGCACCCGGCTTCTCGCCGAGATGACGGCGCAGGAACTCGGCATAGTCTATCTTGCCGAGGAAGCAGATGCCCTGGGAGTCCTTGCGGGTGGCGTTGGGGAGCTTCAGCTCCGAGGCAATGTGGCGCACCTCTTCCTTGGGATAGCCTCCGAGCGGGAACAGGATATGGTCGAGCTGGCGGTAGCTTAGCCGGGCCAGGAAGTCGGTCTGGTCCTTGACCGGGTCAACGGCGGTGCCGAGCCACTTGCGGCCGTCGCGCTCGATAACCGAGGCGTAGTGGCCGGTGGCGGTATAGTCGAAGTCGCGTCCCCACCGCTCCTCGAAGAAGCCGAACTTGATGAGCTTGTTGCACATCATGTCTGGGTGCGGGGTACGGCCCTCGCGCACCGTCTGCAGTGCGTAGCTCATGACGTGCTGCCAGTACTCCTCGTGCAGCTCCACCACTCTGAGCGGCAGGCTGTAGCGCTTGGCAAGGAGGGTGCATAGTTCTATCTCCTCGTCGGCGTTACAGTCGCCGCTGTCGTCGTCGCGGCCTATGCGGATATAGAAGAGCGTGAGGTCGTGCCCGGCACGCACGAGCAGGTCGAGCGCCACGGCGCTGTCCACGCCGCCGCTCACCAGCATCGCTATCCGCGATGGCTTGTCGGGAATAAAGGTCTTGCGCTTGCTCATACCTCCTCGAGCTCGCGCTCGCTCTTGTTGTCGGTGTGTATTATGTGCAGAGACAGGAAATAGTCGACGGAAATCTTGCCCGGTCCCACCAGCATGAGGAAGAAGTAGATGCCCAGGAACATGATTGGCAGATAGCCGATCTGGTCCCACTGGAGCATATATGGCGCCTCGGGCGAGATGTTGTGCAGGATGTAGTATTCGGCGAATAGCATCGCTATGAATGGCGGGATAATCATCAGGCGCGTCAGGAAGCCGCACATGATGAACACCGAGCAGCCGATCTCGATGCAGACCATCACAATGCAGCCGGCCGATGGCGACATCCCCATCACGGAGGGGAAGAGCAGCCGCTCCGCCTCGAAGTCCAGAATCTGGCGTACGCCGAACTGTAGCAGCATCAGCCCTACGAACAGGCGCAGGAAGAGGCGTCCGAGATTGGTGTAGCTATAGCCGGAACCCCAGAAATAGAGTTTCTTGAAAAACTCGCCCAAGCTCATTTCTCGGCAGGTTTATTGTTGGTTACCAGATAGTGGCGCAGCGCCTTGGTGGAGATGTATTTCTCCACTATCATGCCGCTGCCGTCAAGCAGATAGACACTTGGTTGCTGACGCATGTCGTAGACCTCGTCGAGCAGCCTGCCGGCGCCGCGCTTCCATGCCGACGGATAGCGGGCGAGCTGCTTTTGCCAGTCTTCCACCGACTCGCCGTCGGGGATGATGTAGTATACGTTCAGCTGGCCGTCGGCAAT
Source organism: uncultured Porphyromonadaceae bacterium (assembly GCA_900541835.1). Taxonomy (GTDB): domain Bacteria; phylum Bacteroidota; class Bacteroidia; order Bacteroidales; family Muribaculaceae; genus Lepagella. Next base: position 49,868 of record UQLL01000002.1, on the reverse strand, counting down.
CATCTGGTTCAGTTCCGGCATGCTCTCCACGGCAATCTTGTACATGGCGCACTCGCTGCAGAAAGGATCGCCGAAGATCACCACCGTGTAAGGCGTCGTGAACTCCAGTCGCTCCTTCACCCCGCTCGGCGTCACATAATCGAATGGCGGCATCTTGCCTCCGATCATGGAGGTGGAAAGGAGCTTCCTCTCTTCCTTGTAGCGAGCCTTGCGCAGGTCGCTTATCTTTTTGTTGGCCATCAAGGCGTCTATGAACTTCATGTATGCGCCGTCGACCCACATGGGAGCCTTGTCGGAGTAGAGATTGTTCTCGGCGGCCTTGGTGAACTGAAGCAGCATGGGCGGATATTTCGAGAGCGTCCGCACCAGGGCGGAGATTTGCGCATCGACCACCTTGGGGTCGGCCCAGCGCAACGGCGCCACGTACACGCTGAAGGCGTGGTCCAGCGCTGCCTGGCTCACCGAGCTCTGCGTGAAGTCAAACGGATTCCAGAAGTTCTCCAGCAGCCAGTCGGCACGTTTCTGGAGGTTTTCCAGATTATCCGGGGCGGTGGGGTACTCAAACAGGGGAGCTATGACGATGGGTCCGGCTTCTGCCGACGAGTCCGTAGCCGCGACGGTAGATGCCGTGTCTGTCCGGGTTTGCGCGAAAGCTCCGGCACAACCGGCTGTTAAAGCCAAAATTGCAAGTATCGTTTTCATTTATCCTGTGGGTTCAATTTGTCGAAAGGACGGGCAACGATGTCGGCGACGCTCACGCCATATTCCCGGCCGAGGCGATGGAGTATCTCGGCGAAGCGGGCAGCGGGTGTCCCGGCGAAGTAGACAGGAACATCGTTCTCAAGTCCGTAACACATTATTATATTGGAAAAGAAATCGCGCATGGATTGTTCAATCATCGACTGAAGCCATGGAGAATCGGCGTAAGCGGGTTCCATACGACGGAGGATGTCGCCGAGCCAAGCACCAGGTTTTCTCTCCGGGCCATATACCTGCGCCAAGGTGTCCTGCTCGGAAATGCCGAGGCTTTTCCACTGCCTCATCGCTGCTTCGTCGGCCTGACGGCGCAGGCATCCGGCCACGATGCACCGTCCCATATAAGCGGCACCGCCTTCGTCACCAAGGGCATAGCCGAGCGAGGGAGTATGGTTGACCATCGCACCATCGCGGAAGAGTCCGGAATTGGAGCCTGTGCCGAGAATGCAGACCAACCCCTCTCCAGTGGGACAGAGCATCCTGGCAGCCAGAAGCAGGTCGCTCCCACACTCTGCCGGACAGCCGAAGCTCAGGGTGAGAAGTTCCGACAGCGCACCGCATACGGACTCTATGCAGCCGGCTCCATAGTAGCCTACGGCCTTCGGACTCTCCGGCAACTGCCCGGCCACGTGGTCGAACGTGTCGGCCATGGCGTCAAAGCCCGATACAAGCGGGTTGAGTCCCGGCTCCGTGTGGCGCCAGACAATGCGGCCCTTCTTCGCCAACAGCCATTCCATCTTGGTGGAACCGCCGTCGGCGAGAAGCACGCTTTTACCCTCTCGCAGGAGACTGTCGAAATCTATCTTCATTTCCGAACCCCAAAATTACATATAATCCTCGAATTGCACAAATACAGTCTCGCTTTACTCAACAAGTGAAAAGCGACCGGGCGTACCAGCTGGTGGTGCGTCCGGCATTTGGGGTGTAAGAGAGAAATAGGCTTTGGTGCTGCCGTCGAGCTTCAGCTCGACGGCAGCGAAAGGTTGGAGTTACTTCTTTACCTCGGCATCAGGTTTAGGTTCTGTGGTATCAGGCCTGCCTTCTTCTGTTTCATGCTCCTCTGATTCGTCATCTTTGATGGCGAAAGAGGTGAAGCCGGCCTTTACCAGCAGGTTGTACCAGGTGAAAAGCTTGCGTATGTCACTGTCATAGACGCGGGTGCGGTCGAAGTCGGGGATGATCTCGCCGAATGTGTCGGCCAGCTTGCCCTCATTCTGGAGGTGCTTGTAGTCCACCTCCTTGCCGTCGAAGTGCTTGTAGACTCGGTCGAGGATTTCGCCGAGCGGGGTGTCGCCGGCATCGGTGTACATGGCGATGTCGCCCAGGGCGACTATCTTGTCGCGGCCGGTGGCCGGGAAGCGCTTGTGTGAGGTGATGTCTTCGACCAGAATCATGTTCTTGCCCTGGCCTTTGATCTCGAACAGGCCCGGACGGCCCGTTATGGCGAGTATTTTCTTCAACATTATGATGAGTGTTGTTGGTTAGACTTCAAGTATTCCACCACGGTCTGTGCCTGGGACAGCAACGACCGGGCGGGTGTGTTGTGTATGGCGAAATGTTCGATTGGCAATTCGGCAAGCCACTTATTTTCCGTCTCCTGGGCCTTGATGCGGTCCAGGATGGCCTGGCACGGCAACCCGTTGCGGCGCTGTACGTTGCGGATGCGCTGCTCCATCGGCGTCTCCACGGTCATGACGGCGCGGCAGCTTTCCCCTATTCCTGACGAGGCGAGAATTGCACTTTCCACAAAGAGGAGGGATGATGCCTGCTTTTCAGCCCATCGTTGCAAATCCTTTCTGACGGCCGGATGCACGATGCCATTGAGAGTCGCAAGCCGCTCGGAGTTGCCGAAGACTGCCTCCGCCAACTGGCGCGGATCTGCTATTACTTCAGCGCCAAAGGCTTGCTCAAGGGCCTTATGCACTTCCGGGTCTGTGGACATTAGGCGCTTTGCCTCGGTGTCGCAGTCATAGACCGGATAGCCACGCAGCCGCAAAAGCCGGCTGACCATGCTCTTGCCGGTACCGATGCCTCCGGCTATTCCTATAAGCTGCTTCTGATCGCTCATCGCACCAGGATGTATTCCACGGATTTCGGGCTGGCCTTCGGGTCGACCGCATACCTTGGAGCATGGAGAATCTTTACCGGCAGGTGTCTCTCGGAGGGGGTGTTCTGTATGTCGGTGTAGTCGACTACTACCTCCATGTCGGTCATGAGCTCGTTGAAACGGCTCATCGGCACGAACGCGCTGATGGTCACCATCGACGGGAACAAGGAGATGTTCTCCCCTTCCGGCACGTTGATGGCCTTGACCTCCACCTTGACCTCCTTGTTAACCAACGGTTCCACGTCAACCGTCACGGTGATGCGGCCCGGATCTATCCTGGCGCCCTTGATGGGCTGGAAACCTACCGTGTAGCTGGTGGTATGCGACAGGTTGGCTCCGGTGATGCTGGTGGTGCGCACACGTATGATGGTGTCGAGGATGCTGTTGCTGACGGCATAGACGCGCACGAATTTCTTCGATGGCGTGAGGTGCCTGTCCACCACGTATCCCGGGGCAGCCGAAAGCGAGGACTCTATTTCTATCGGCACGGTCTTTGGCTTCAGCGCCGTATATACCAGCCGTATGGAATCGACTGAGAGGGTGGTGAGCTGTGCCTCGGGGCTGAAACGTGCCCGCAGCGCCGAGTATATGTCGGCGGCGGTGAGGCGGAAGACACCGTCGGAGGCATACTCCTTGAAGTTGAACTGCACCACCGGGTTGCGGGCGAAGGCGCTACGCAAAAGAGACGTGCCCTGGTCGCGCACGGTAAGATGGATGGTCCTGGGCGGCTCGTTGATGAACGTCAGCGAATCGGGCTTGCCCACGATGCGCACATTGACGTCGAGCGTCACCTGCGCTGCGTCGTTCATGGCCATTACCACCCAGAACAGGGTGGCTATGACTACAAATAACAGGAAAAGCAAGACATTGTGGAAATCGGACGACTTGCGCATCCGGTTCCAACGCTGCTTTGCATTTTCCAGTCGCTTACCCATTCAGCGGGTGAGTGGGGAGGGTCAGTCCTTGTTGTCTTCGAGCGCGGGAGTTTCCTCCTTAGCCTTTTTGTCCTCTTTCTTCTCCTCTTTCTTGGCGGGAGCCTCCTCGAGGGGATAGATGCTGGTCTTCTCCACGCGAATAGTGGTGCCCGGGGCAATCTCGACCATGAAATAGGTGCCCTTGTCGGCGGTAATCTTGCCGTGGATGCCGCCGGCGGTCACTACCTTGTCGCCCTTGGTGAGGGCTTCGCGCTGCTGGCGGATCTTCTTCTGCTTGCGCTGCTGGGGGCGAATCATGAAGAAGTAGAAGATCACGATCATGGCCACGATCATGAAGATGCCGGACATGCCGCTGCCCTGGGCGCCGGCGCCCTGCTGGGCGAGGATGAAATTGAGTATGTTCATTGTTTGTCTTGTTTTCTGTTATTTTACGTTGGCGTCGGTCTTGAGGAGCTTGCCCTCGCGGCGCAGCTTGGCGACGATTACGCCCAGCAGTCCGTTGACGAACATTCCGCTCTTGTTGGTGGAATAGCTCTTGGCCATTTCGATGTATTCGTTGATGGTAACTTTGAGCGGGATGGAGGGGAAGTTGAGCATCTCGGCGATGGCCGTCTCCAGAATGATGACATCCATGTAGGCCAGGCGCTCCGTCTCCCATATCTTGGTGTCGAGGCACTCGTCGATGACGGCGCGGTACTGCTCCTTGTTGTTGACGACGGCGCGGAAGAGGTCGAGGCCGAAGGCTCGGTCGTCGTCATCCTTGTACATGGCCAAGAGGGCGTTCTGCCCCATACCCTCCTCGAAGCGGCGGTAGGTCTTGATGGCGAACTCGGTCATGATGTCGATGTCGTCGTTCCAGAACACGGACTTGCTCTCCATGTCCTCCAAGAAGGCCTCGTTGTTGGCGATGATGTCGGTGAAGACTGTGCGGTAGAATACGTAGTCGGCTTCCAGGGAGGGCTCTTTTGCCTTGTATTCCACATAGGCCGGACTCTCCATGACGGTCTTGAGCAGGGCTTCGATTAGGCCCTGGTTCTCTGCCTGCCAGTCGATGTCGAATTTATCGACGTAGTCCTGTACCTGCACATTCTCGCGGATGGCGTCGAGCAGCGGAGCCTCCGTCAGCCGCATATCGGGATTGATGTCCTCGGATGTAGGCAGACGCTTTGCGCGGCCGGCCTCGATCTTGCTCATGCGAAGGTCGGCTATGGCCACGGGGAGTACGAGCATGCGGATGTAGAGCTCGCGGGCGGCCAGCATGCTTTGGCCGAGCTGCTCCAGTGCCTCGTTCACGCCGCCATGTGATCCCATGAAGTTGGTGAACGTGGCGTCCATCATCTCTCGCATGCGCTCCATGCCGCGCATGGAATAGTTCTCGTAGCCCTCGGCCACCTTATTATATATGGGGCTGGACCAGATTATGTGCTCGAAGAGTTCCTTCCACACGCGCACGTCGGCGGAGAGGGAATCCTCGGTCGACTTCTTGGCGTAGAGCTTGTATATGCCGGAGACCTTGACTTCTGCCGCCAGTTCCGAAAGAACAGCGCTGAACTCGTAGTGTTCGCCATGCGCCTGCTTGGCAATAATGGCCTTGACGACGTCGGCGGATGCCAGGGATGCGGTGAAGCGGTTGGCCGACATCTTGGATCGGACTCCCAGGTCACGACCCAGCTGGACCATGAGCGCCAGGGTGTCGAGGTATATTTTGTAGGCGAAGCGTTTCTCCTTGGTAGGCTGCGAGGGCGATGGCTCCAGGCTGAACTGCTTCTCGGTGAGCAGATACGAATAAAGCATCTGCACGACCTTTATCCTTATCAGGACACGATTGATCATCTTTCTTTCCTTGTTTTATCAGACCACGCACTGGCGGCCCATAATAAGTGCAAAGTTAAGGAAAAATTCCGAGGTGTGCAATTGGGTCTCCGAGAGCCCCTTCAGGCGGGTGCCATGCCGGAGCCGAGGCGCTGCATGACGGCCTGGTACAGCATCACGCCGGCCGCCACAGAGACATTCAGTGAGCCTATGGTGCCGAGGATTGGGATGGATACCAGTGAGCTGCACTTGCGCAACACGGGCGCGGAGATGCCGGTGTCCTCGGCTCCCATGACGATCGCAGTCGGAAGAGTGTAGTCGGGATCGGCGAAGGACTCGGAGGCTTTTTCGGAGGCGCCGATTACCTGCAACCCGCTGTCGGCCAGGAACTGGAGGGCGTCGGGCAGCGAGCGCACGCGGCAGACTGGCAGTGTCAGCAGCGCTCCGGCCGAGGTCTTGACGGCGTCGGCATTCACCGAGACGCTGTTGTGGTCGGGAATGACGATGGCCGTGGCCCCGGCGCACTCGGCGGTGCGGGCGATGGCGCCGAAGTTGCGGGTGTCGGTAATCTGGTCAAGCACTATTATCAGGGGCAGTCCACCGTCGTCGAAAGTCTGGCTCACCACCTGTTCCAACGGGAAGTAGGTGACGGCCGACAGCAGCGCGATGGCGCCCTGGTGGTTGCGCATGGTAATGCGGTTGAGCTTCTCCACCGGCACCCACTGCACGGGGATGCCGTGGGCCTTAACCAGTGTCAGCAGCTCCTTGGAGAGGTCGCCCTGGAGCCCCTTCTTGATCAGAATCTTATCTATGTCGCGTCCGGCCTCGATGGCTTCGATGACAGCCCGGAGTCCGAAGATGTATTGTGATTTGTCCATGTGTTACTTCTTGGCATTGAGGATTAAGGAGTCGGCGTTGGAGAGGGCGGCGGCGTCAACCTCGGCGCCGGAGAGCATGCGGGCGATTTCAAAACGGCGCTCGTCGGGGTCGAGGCGACGGATGCGGGTGAGGGTCTCGCTGTCGGTGTCCTGCTTGTATACCTTGTAGTTGCTGTCGCCGCAGGCCGCCACCTGTGGCAGGTGGGTGATGGTGAGGACCTGAAGGCTGCGGCCGATGTCGGCCATCATGCGTCCGGCAAGGGTGGCAATCTCCCCGCTGATGCCGGTGTCGATTTCGTCGAAGATGAGGGTGGGAAGCTGAAGGCGTCCGGCAACGATAGCTTTCATTGCGAGCATGAGGCGCGATGCCTCGCCGCCGGAGGCCGTCTGTTCGAGGGGTGTCAGCGACTGGTTCTTGTTGAAGGCGCAGAGAAACTCCACAAGGTCGGCGCCCTGGCTCCACATCTTCACGGGTACCACGCGGGCCTCGAACTTCAGGTTGGGCAGTCCGAGGGAACGGGCTTTCTCCTGTAGCTTCTCGGAGAAGGCGGCGGCATTCTCCGTGCGCTGGGTGGTGAGACGTGCGGCCGCATCCTTGAGTGCCTTGGCGCGGTTGTGCAGTTCGAGCTTCAGACGTGGCAGCATGATGCCGGGGTCCTCGGAGGAGTCGAGTTCGCGCTTCAGCTCGTCGAGCAACTCGGGGAGGCGGTCCGGCTCTTTTACCTTGAAGCGCATCTGTGCCTGGTATAGGTCGTCAAGCCGCTTCTCGGTGCGGGCCAGCTGACGGGGATCGTCGTCAATCTCGCCATCGAGCCGTTCAAGTTCTCCGTTGATGTCCTTGAGGTCTATCAGCAGTGACTGGAGGCGGTCGATTAGCGAGGGGGTGTCGCCTTTGGGCTGCTCCAGCGCCGGGATGTGCATGTGGCGCAGCAGAGTGAGGGAGCGTTCGATCTGGGAGCGGGCCGACATCTCGTAGCCGCCGAGGTCGCTGCGTGTCTCGGCCATGTCGGTTTTGAGCTGGTTTGCGCGGCTCTGGAGGTCGTATAGCTCCTCGAGTTCCTTCTGTTCGCCGTGTTTGGGCGCGAGCTCGCGCAGGTATTCGTATTGTTCGGTAAGCTTCTCGTGCCGAGCCGAGGCCGTCTGTGCCTCTTGCTGGAGCTGAAGCAGACGCTTGCGGGTGTCGTTGTATGCCTCAAAAGCCTCCTTGTAGTCGCGCAGCACGGACTTGTCGGTGCTGATGGAGTCGATGAGGGCCAGGCGTGTGCGCGGGTTGGCGAGCTGCTGGGTCTGGTGCTGGGAGTGTATGTCGAGCAAGAGCAGCGTGAGTTCCTGCATGGCCTGCAGGTTGGCGGGGGAATCGTTGATGAAGGCGCGAGAGCGGCCCGAGGGAGAGATTTCGCGCCGCAGGGTCAGCTGTCCGTCAGTCCGCAGGTCGTAGTCCTGAAGTGAGAGCCAGCGCTCCGCCGCCTCGTTGCCGTGTAGGTCGAAATCGGCTTCCACCACTGCCTTGACGGACTTGTCGCGCAGGGCCGACGTGTCCGCTCGGCGTCCGCGCAGAAGGTCTATGGCGCCGAGGATTATGGACTTGCCCGCGCCCGTCTCGCCGGTGATGATGCTGAGCCCGGAGGTGAAATCCACGTCCAGGCTCTCAATCAGCGCGTAGTTGGAAATATGCAGACTTGCAAGCATCTGTATTGGGTCTTAACGCACCTCGGGCGGGTTCTTGATTTTGTTCAGACGTTCTTGGTCGGCCGGGTATATGCGCTCGAGCAGCTTTACCACGTCCTCTCGCTCGGACTGCGGGGCCTTGGAGTACAAGTTCACCAGCTCGTCCATCTTGGAATCGCGGAAGAGGGTGAGCGCCACCGACATCGGCGCCACGTTATAGATTTGAGTCAAATCCTGCAGGCTCTGGGTGATGACGGCCCGGCCCTTGTCGGGAGCGGTGACCATCTCGTCGAGACCCTTGCGGTGGTACTGGTAGAGCAGGTCGCGGTAGGGGGCGGTGTTCTTCTCGGTGAAGACGTTGAGCAGGGCGGCTCGGTTCTTATTGTCCTCGAAGGCTTTCCAGCCTATCTCACCGCTGGTCTGGGCCATCTGCACCACCGTGTTGGCCTTTTCAAAATATGGCTGGCCGCCGCCGGGCGAGAAGCTGTCGAAGTCGATGCCGAGCATCAGATAGACGTAGAAGTTGAGCAAAGCGGTGAGGTTGCTCTCCATGTTGTTCTCGTTGAAGATGAGCTGGTCTCCCTCGCGGTAGTCGAACTCCATCTTGGTGTCACGGAAGTTGAACAGCGAGGTGGTATAGGTGGAGTTGTAGACCGGGCGCTGGAGCTGAATCTGGAGGTCCCCCTTCACGCGATCATCCGCGTACTCCTTGACGGTCAGGAAGATACGGCATACGATGCGCTCGTTAGGGGCGAAAGTGGTGTTGGTCCATTTGCGTGTGTTGACATACTCGTTCATGGCCTCCTGCAGTGTCTCGAACACCGACTTGTTGGTGCCTTCGACCTGGCTGGAGTTGACCTCGATGGTGCACAGGAGCTCCTGCGCTGAGGCCCGGGAGGGGCCGAGCAGCAGGCAAAGCAGCGCAAAGCAGAGAGATAGGGCTTTTTTCATTATTGTTCCGTTTTGCACCCGAGCGTGAGGTCGATGATGTCGCGTGCCACCTCGTCCTTGGTCTTGGCGGGATATTCGCGCTTGGATCCGTCGGCCCCGAGGATGGTGACCTGGTTGGTATCGACTCCGAAGCCGGCCTTGGGATTGGCCATGGAGTTGAGCACAATCCAGTCAAGGCCCTTGCGGCGGAGCTTATCGGCAGCGTTAGCCTCGGCGTGATCCGTTTCGAGTGCGAATCCCACGAGCATCTGGCCGGGACGGCGACTCTTGCCAAGGGCCGCGGCGATGTCGGGATTCGGCACCAGCTTTATCTCCATGGCGCCTGTCTTCTCGCGCTTGATCTTGGTGGGATGCATGATCTCCGGGGCGTAGTCGGCCACGGCGGCCGCCAGGATGGCGGCGTTAGTGTCCGGTTCGGCGAAGACGCGCATGGACTCGGCATACATCTGCCGGGCGTTCGTGACGGGTATCACCTCGATGCTCGGGTGCCGTGGTACTACCGCCGACGGGCCGGTTACCATTACCACCTTGGCGCCGCGACGGGCGCATTCGCGGGCCAGGGCGCTGCCCATCTTCCCGCTCGAGTAGTTGCCTATATAACGCACGGGGTCTATCTTCTCGTGCGTCGGCCCGGAGGTGATTAAGATTTTTTTGCCTTTGAGGTCGTCGGAGCTGCGGAAATGGTCGGCGATGCGTTCGTAGATTTCTTCCGGCTCGGCCATGCGTCCCTTGCCTATCAGTCCGCTTGCCAGGAAGCCGGCATCAGGTTCCACAATGATGTTGCCATAGGAGCGGAGCGTCTGGAGGTTGCGCCGGGTGGACGGATGGGCGTACATGTCCAGATCCATCGAGGGTGCAAGCATCACCGGGGCCTTCATGCTCAGATAGGTGGTGACGAGCATGTTGTCGGCGATGCCGTTGGCCATCTTGCCCAGGGAGGCGGCGGTGGCCGGGGCTACCACCATGAGATCGGCCCAGAGTCCGAGCGCCACGTGCGAATGCCACTCGCCGGTGTTGGCGGTGAAGAAGTCGCTGATGACGGCGTTGCCGCTGAGCGTGGCCAGCGTCAGCGGGGTGATGAATTCCTTGGCCGAGGGGGTCATGACAACCTTGACTTCGGCGCCGTTCTTTACAAGCAGGCGCACCAGCGAGGCTGTCTTGTAGGCAGCGATGCCTCCGCAGACTCCCACCAGGATATGCTTTCCGTCGAGCGTCATTTGCGGTGCTGAAACTTATAGTGGAGGCCGGAGATGACGTCCTTGGTGTCTTTGGGGAACTCCCCGGACATGATCCATGAGTAGTAGCCCTGGTCGCGGGCAAACACCTCTGCCACCTTGCGTCCCTTGTACTTGCCGAAGTTGAAGACAGGCTCTCCATTGTCGTCGAGGGCTACGCGTCCGGCCAGGTCGAGGGTCTGCCTCTGCCCTACCTTGCTGAGTTTCTCGACGTCGTTCTCGAGTTCCGGATAGCGGGCGAGCTGCCCTTTGAGGACCTCAAGGGTGGCGCGGGTGTCGGCCGTGGCGCCATGGGCCCCTTCCAGCTCCTTGCCGCAGTAGAAGCGGTAGGCACCGGTGAGGGTGCGTGGTTCCATGGCGTAGAAGATGTTCTGTACGTCGACGAAGCGACGTCCCTTTGTGGTGAAGTTGAGGCCGACGCGGCTGAATTCCTCCATTAGCAGGGGCACGTCGAACTTATTGCTGTTGTAGCCGGCGATGTCGCAGCCTTCGAGTAGCTCGAACAGGCTTTGGGCTATCTGCTTGAACGTTGGCTCGTTGGCTACGTCCTCGTCGGTGATGTGGTGCACGGCCGTGGAGGACTCCGGAATGGGGATGCCGGGGTTGATGCGGCGCGACTTCTCAAGCTCGGTGCCGTCGGGCATGACCTTGATGAGCGAAATCTCCACAATGCGGTCCTGCAGAGGGTTGGTGCCGGTGGTCTCCAGGTCGAAGAAGACCAGCGGACGGTCAAGTTTCAGTTGCATGGCAATTTCTTTAGTCGAGGAGCTGCATTGTCATCAGCAGCACGAGCACGGAGGCGTTCTCCGGCTGCTCCACGGGCATGAAGATGCCCGGGCGCGATGGGTCGGAGAGTGATAGCGAGATGGTGTCGCCGGGCAGGTTTGCCACCACGTCGACCATGTAGTCGCCGTTGAAACCGAGGCTCATGGGATTGCCTTGGTAGTTGCAGGGCACGGTCTCGTGGCCGGAGCGGGCATAGTCGATGTCGCGGGCGGTGAGCTCCACCTGGTCGGAGTTGATCTGCATGCGCACCAGGCGGCTGCCGCTGTTGGCGGTAAGCACCATGCGGCGAGCGGCGGCGAGGAAGGCGTTGCGGTCCACCTCCATCACGAACGGATTCTCCTTGGGAATGACGCGCTCGTAGGGGGGATAGGTGCCGGTCACGAACACGCACGACAGTTCGTAGGCGCCCCAGCGGAAAGTGGCGCCGTTGGCGTCCATGACTATCTCCAGGTCGCCCTCCTCCTTGTCGAGGAGCTGGCGGAGCAGCTGGCAGGCCTTGGCGGGGAGCACGAAACGGCGCTCGAATCCGGGCTGCACGGCCTTGTTCTCGTACTTCACCAGCTTGTGGGTGTCGCTGGCCACGAACACGAGGCTCTCGGGCTTGAAGTCCACGCAGACGCCCGTCATGATGGGACGGATGGTGTCGGTGCTGGCGGCGTAGAGAGTGTTCTCCAGGCCGGCAAGCATGACGGAGGCGGGCATGGCGAACGACAGTGCGTCGTCCTGGCGGCTCTTCGCTTCCGGATATTCGTCGCCGGGTAGACACATGAACTCGAACTCGCCTTGGGCGAAGGTGATCTTCATGTTCTGGTTCTCGCTGTCGACGGCGATGCGCAGTCCCTGTTCGGGCATCTCCTTGAGCATGTCGAGCATCCGCTTGGCGGGTACGGCCACAGCGCCCTCGCCTTCGGCCTCCGTGACCTCGAGCTCGGCCGTCATGTTGTTCTCCTGGTCGCTGCCCTTGACAGTCAGCGTATTGCCGGAGAGGCTGAACAGGAAGTTTTCGAGGATGGTCAGAGGACTCTTCGCATTAATGACGCGGAACGTTGCCGAAAGCATCGTCTGAAGGGTCTTGGAGCTGATATTGAACTTCATATCGGGTGTGTGTTTATTTCAATGCAAAGTTAGCTTTTTTTGCCGGAACCTGCAAATCCCCAAGCACATCATTATAGAAAAGATTATAGAAAAGTTGCACACAGTGAGTTGAGAACCCATAGTTGAGAACTGACGTTCTTGATCGGGCGAAGTTTTACTCTGCAATTGGCGTATAGTTTCAGCTCGACACCCGATACTCACTTCGCAACTCACTTCTCAACCACCTCGGATTTGCATATTCCGCCAAAAATCGCTAACTTTGCACAAGAAACACACTCCGTATGGAAAGCTTTGATTTCAGAGGACTGGGCGTGGCCCTTGTTACGCCCTTCGACATAAACGGCGATGTTGATTATGACCGCCTGCACCTGCTAGTCAACCGCCTCGTCGCCGGTGGTGCCGACTACATAGTGGTTCTTGGCACCACCGCCGAGACCCCATGTCTGACAGACGATGAGAAAAGGAGAATACGCGAAAGCGTGGCCGAATGGGTCGGCGGCAGGGTGCCGCTGGTGCTTGGCTTCGGAGGCAACTGCACCGCCGCTCTCTGCGAAGAGCTTCGTGCCTGGGACGGCGACGGCTACACGGCCATCCTGTCCGTGACTCCTTTCTACAACAAGCCGTCGCAGCAGGGTCTCTACGAGCATTTCAAGGCGGTGGCGGAGGCCTCTCCCCTACCCGTGCTTCTGTACAACGTCCCCGGGCGTACCGGCGTGAATATGCAGCCCGCGACCACGTTGAGGCTGGCTCGCGAAGTGCCTGGGATAGCAGGTGTGAAGGAGGCTTCGGGAAACCTGACTCAGATCGGCGAGATAATAGCCGGTGCGCCTGAAGGCTTCGCAGTCATCTCCGGCGACGACGCGCTTACAGTAGACATGGCCGCCATGGGCGCACAGGGCGTCATCTCCGTAATCGGCAACGCCGCGCCCAACGTCTGGTCCCGTCTAACGCACCTCGCCCTCGACGGCAAGGTAATGGAGGCCAAGGAGATGTATGCCGGTCTGGATGCCCTGGAGAAGATGCTTTTCGCCGAAGGCAACCCGGCCGGAATCAAGGCGCTGATGGACGTTATGGGCCTGTGCGAGGGCGTGCTCCGGCTGCCGTTGGTTGGCGTCAGCGAGGGCCTGCGCGAACGGATGCTCGAGTTCGTGGATACTCACCCTAATCTCTGCTGACCGTGAAGACTCCGCTGATGAAATCGGTCCCGATGGCATGGGCCGCTATGCTGCTGATAGCCGTAGTGTTGGTATGCACTTTCCAGCTGCGCACCGAGTGGTGGGCCTTTATCGACATCTTCTTATTTTTTATGATGGCTTTCTGCCACGCCGTGGCCTGCACGGTGGCGAGGATGGGAACGGCCATATCGCGCCGCCTCGACACGGTCGCACTGGTGTGCGGAATGCTCGGAGTGGTCTCCTTCATTGTCGAGTGGGTTCTGTATGCGTGGCTGTTTTAGCGATGAAGAACTTGCGTATAGCTGGAGCTTGACGGCAACTTCAAAGTAAACCCCGCCTGGAATTGGCTGCAGGGTTGCTGCTTTTACATTGACTCAATTCAGAGAATGTGGAGGAGGGTGCGGGCCTTTCGCTCTGTCTCTTCCCATTCGGAGTCTACGTCGGAGTCGGGCATGAGTCCGCCGCCGACGTAGAGGGCGCACTGGTCGCCGAGAATGCGCATAGAGCGCAGGTTCACCCAGAAGTGGAAGTCGCCGTGTCCGTAGCGGGGACCGCAGTAGCCTCCGTAGCAGCTGCGTGAATATGCCTCGTGGGTGGCGATTAGGTCAAGAGCCTTTTCGCGAGGTGTGCCGGAAAGGGCCGGGGTGGGCGACAGTTCGGAGACGAGCGTCTTGGAGTGATACTTCTCTGGCATCCTGGCCGAGAACTCGGTAATGAGATGCTTTACGGGGCCGGCGACGCGCTGGCCTCCTCGCTCGTGAATCTCCATGGCCCCGGCATCATGCAACGTTGTGCGTATGAAGTCGGCCACGACCTTCTGCTCGCGTTTGTTCTTGTCGGACCAGGGACCTCCCTTGTCTGCCTCCATCGTCCCGGCCATTGCCAGGGTGCGGAAGTAGTCGCCGTCGGCGTCGGCAAGCATTTCGGGCGATGCGCCCAGCCACAGGCCTGTCCAGGGGGTATAGAAACAGAATACGTAAGCTTTGGGGTATTCGGTGCAGAGGGTGTCGAACATTTCCGCCAGGGGCTTGCGCACCGTATGCACTATGACGCGGCTATAGACGACTTTGTGGTCAGAGTGCCGGCGAAGGTAGTCAATAATCTCACCGGCATGCTTCTGGTAGAAGGCCCGGGCGGTGGGATAATAGGGGAAATTAAACGTCAGCTCTTCATTCTCCTCGGATCCCGACACGTTGCCGAATGGGATGGTGACGGGCAGGTCGCCGGGCAGAAAAGGGTGGATAACGAATCCCTTGCCGATCTCGCGTTGGCAGTCGTGCGAGTAGGCGGAGCCGAAGCGGACGCCCCGGCCGGGAATTCGATAGCTGTAAAAGCATACGCCGCGCTTGCGGCTTTCGTCGAGGTATTCAGAGGAGCTTGCCATATAGTTCAAAGGCTTCTGCGCCGGTGATTTCGGACTGGACGAAGTCGCCGGGCTTGATTGTTTCCATGTGCCGATCCGAATCTGCACCGGCCGCCAAATCCGTAATAATTACCTGAGGGTCGACTTCTGGGCTGTCCCACTGGGTGCGCCCCACAAGCTCGCCGTCGTTGTTTTCCTCCACCAGGACCTTGACGCTCTCCCCTATCAGGCGCTGATGCAGGTCGTAGCTGATGTCCTGCTGGAGACTCATCACCTGCTCTAACCGTTGCTCTTTAACCTCCTGTGGTATAACGTCTTTGAGGTTGCGTGCAGCCCAAGTGTCATCCTCCTCGCAGTACGCGAAGGCGCCGAGGCGGTCGAAGCGTACGCGCTCCATGAACTCGAGCAGCTCGGCGAACTCCTTCTCGCCCTCGCCGGGGAAGCCGGTCATGAGGGTAGTGCGCAGTCGGATGCCCGGCACCTCGTCGCGCAGCCGGGCGATGAGGTCGTAGGTCTGTGCGGAGTCGATGTGGCGGCGCATATTGGTCAGCACGGTCGTGGAGATGTGCTGCAGGGCTATGTCGAGGTAGCTGCAGACGTTCTCTCGCTCGCGCATCACCTTCGTCAGTTCCCAGGGAAAGTCGGTGGGATAGGCGTAGTGGAGACGGATCCACTCCACGCCGGGCACGTCAGACATCCGCTCCACCAGCTCGGGCAGCATCAGAGTGCCGTAGCGGTCCTTTCCGTAGGCGGAGAGATCTTGTGCGATGACGTTAAACTCTTTCACGCCCTTTGCCACCAGGTCGCGTGTCTCGTCGATGATTTCCTCCATCGGCCGGGAGCGGTGGCGCCCGGTGATGAGGGGAATGGCGCAGTAGGCGCACATTCGGTCGCACCCTTCGGATATTTTCAGGAAGGTGCTGTAGGGTGGCGTGGTGATGTTGCGCTCCCAGGTGCGGGGCGCCGGGGCGGGACGAAGCGTCGGCAGCTCGTCCACAAGCTCCTCCCAGTCGAACTTGCCGTACCAGCGGTCGACTTCGGGGATTTCAGGCTTGAGCTCTTGACCGTGGCGTTGGCTGAGACATCCCATGACCATCAGCTGGCGGATGTGGCCGTCGGCCTTGGCCTCGGCCAGCTCCAGAATCATGTCGATGCTCTCCTGCTTTGCATCAGCTATGAAGCCGCAGGTATTGACGACCACGAGTGGGCCGCGCACGTCGGCGCTGTTGTGTTCGGGCCGGTAACCCTTGGCCTGGAGACGGCGCATCAGGCGCTCCGAGTCCACGAGGTTCTTGGAGCAGCCCATGGTGATGATGTCTATTCTGGTCGGATCCACTTAGTGGGAAAGTTAGCAGTTATGGAGAAATAGGAACCGCCTGCGCATTTTCTTTTGCGATTGCCGACGAGCTTAACTCGTAGTTGCCCGTCCTACTTGCCGGTGGAGCCGAACAGGGTGCGCACGAACTCCATGGCGTCGAATAGCTGGAGGTCTTCCATTCCCTCGCCGATGCCGATATACTTGACTGGTATCTTGAACTGGTCGCTGATTCCGATTACCACACCTCCCTTTGCGGTGCCGTCGAGTTTGGTGATGGCAAGCTCGTTGACGTCCGTGGCCTCGGTGAACCGCTTGGCCTGTTCGTAGGCGTTCTGGCCCGTGGAGCCATCGAGGACGAGAAGAATCTCGTTGGGAGCCGTGGGTACGGCCTTCTTCATGACGCGCTTGATCTTGCCGAGTTCGTCCATGAGTCCCGACTTGGTGTGGAGACGTCCGGCTGTGTCGATGATGACTACGTCTGCGCCTTTAGCCTTGGCATACTGGAGGGTGTCGAGGGCCACGGCTGCCGGGTCGCTGCCCATCTGCTGCTTCACCACGGGGACGTCTACGCGGTCGCCCCATATCTCGAGCTGTTCTATGGCGGCGGCACGGAAAGTGTCGGCGGCGCCGAGCACCACTTTGTTGCCGGCCTGCTTGTACTGCCAGGCGAGCTTGCCGATGGTGGTCGTCTTGCCCACGCCGTTGACGCCCACCACCATTATTACGTAGGGCTCGCCCGTCCTGGGCACGTTGAAGCCCTCGGGGGCGTCGACCTCCTCGCGGTTGGCGGCGTTCTCGGCCAGCATGGCGCTGATTTCCTCGCACAGGAAGCGGTCCAGCTCGGCTGTGGAGGTATATTTGTCGCGGGCCACGCGCTCGCGGATACGGTCAAGGATGCGCATGGTCGTGTCCACGCCCACGTCGCTGGTGATAAAGGCCTCTTCCAGGTTATCCAGCACATCGTCGTCGATGGTGCTCTTTCCGGCAATGGCTCTCGATATCTTGTTCCAGACGCCTTGGCGGGTCTTTTCCATCCCGGCGTCCAGTTTCTCTTTCTTCTCCTTGGAGAATAGTTTCTTGAAAAACCCCATAAATGTAATTTTCCGCAAAATTAATACAATTTTGCCAAACCGCTATATATCCCACCTCGATTTAACAGTCCCGGAGTACGCCCGTAAATTCCTACCTTGCATATTATCCACAAAATTTATACCTTTGTGCGGGCATTTACTTGGGAATGCTCCGAAATCGGATATGGAGCCACCGATAATCAAGGCATACGTGGAGCTGATGCGCCCCGTGCAGTGGATGAAGAATTTCTTCATCTTCCTGCCGCTGTTCTTCGGCGGGAGGCTCTTCGACGGCGCCGTGTGGGTGCAGGGTCTGCTCTGCTTTGCGGCTTTTTCCCTGGTGGCGAGCAGTGTTTACTGCCTCAACGACATCCATGACGCCGCAGCCGACCGGACCCATCCGCTCAAGTGCGGCAGGCCGATCGCCTCGGGGAGGGTACGGGTAAAGTGCGCCTGGACGCTCTGCTGCCTGCTGGCGGCGGCGGGACTGGCTATCCCCTGGCTATTCATCCGACACGCCCCCTTTGTCACCTTATGCGTTATCGTCGGCTACCTGCTCATGAACGTCGCCTATACCTTTCGCCTGAAGCAGATACCGATAATCGACGTGTTCGTGATCGCGTTCGGATTCGTGCTGCGGTTGGTATCCGGCGGTCTTAGCGAGAACGTACCTCTGTCGCCTTGGATTGTGCTGCTGACCTTCCTGCTGGCCCTTTTTCTGGCTTTCGCCAAGCGGCGCGACGACGTGCTGCGCACCGAGGAGAGCGGCGTGGTCGCTCGCTCCAGTACCCGCAGTTACAACCGCGAGTTCCTCAACACCATCCTGGGAATCATCGCTTCGGTTACGATGGTCTGCTACATCATGTACACCCTCTCGCCGGAAGTCATCGAGCGGTTCCACAACTCCTACATCTACGTGTCGGCGGTGTTCATGTTGGCGGGCATGATCCGTTACCTGCAGATTGCCATCGTGCTGCGCAAGAGCGGCAGCCCGACGAAGGTGCTGGCGCACGACCGCTTCGTCCAGGGTTGCATAGTGATGTGGGTGCTCTTCTTCCTCGTAATAATATACAGATGAGCGGCGTGGCATTCTTCGATTTCGACGGGACGCTGACGCGGCACGACTCCTTTCTGACCTTCGCCTGCTTCAGCTGTGGCAGGTGGCGGTTGCTGTGGGCGCTTTTTCTTTCCGCTACGGCAATCCTGCGCTGGAAAGCGGGATTGAGCGCCAATTCGCAGGCCAAGGAGACGTTGTTCCGACATCTATATCGAGGACTGTCGGCCAGCGAGCTGAAAAAGGCGGGAGAGCGGTTCGCGGATCACCTGGACGAGGACATGAACCAAGAAGCCATAAGGAGGATGGATTACCATCAGAGTCGGGGCGATAAGGTGGTGATAGTGTCTGCCAGTCTCGATTTCTGGATAGAGCCATGGGCACGTCGGCATGGCATCGATATGGTGCTGTCAACTTCGGCCGAGACTGACTCCGCCGGACGGATGACTGGCAGATTCGCGTCTTGCAACTGCCGCGGAGCGGAGAAGACAAGGAGGATTCTGCGGACATTCCCGGACGTCAGAGACTGCGACACGTACGCTTACGGAGATTCCACTGGTGACCTGGAGATGCTCCGGCTGGTGCGCCATCCGTTCATGCTCGATAAGAAAACCGGGAAGTTCATGCCCTGGTCTTGAAAAAATTCGCTAAATTTGCATACTTAAAATTCTAAGTCATGGAACAGAGCTATATCAAGGTCGGGATGCCCCGCGATGGCATCCGCCTGCTGACAATCAATAAGCCGCAATCGCTCAACGCGCTCGACAGCGAGGTGCTCCGCGAGCTTGGCTCCGTAGTTGCCGAAACGGCAGCGGACGAAAGCATCCGCGTGCTGATAATCACGGGAGAGGGCCGCGCCTTCGTGGCCGGCGCCGACATCTCGGAGATGGTCAGCAAGGACCCGATGCAGGGATTGGCGTTCGGCAAGTTCGGAGCCGAAGTTTTCCGTGCCATAGAGCAGCTTCCTATTCCGGTGATAGCTGCCGTGAACGGCTTCGCGTTGGGCGGTGGCTGCGAGCTGGCGATGGCCTGCGATTTGCGCATCGCCTCCACCAAGGCTAAGTTCGGACAGCCGGAAGTGGGGCTGGGCATCATTCCCGGCTTCAGCGGCACCCAGCGCCTGCCTCGCCTGGTAGGCCCGGCCAAAGCCAAGGAACTTGTCTATACAGGCGAAGTCATACGCGCCGACGAGGCTCTGCGCATCGGTTTGGTCAACAAAGTGGTTGAGCCGGAGGCGCTGATGGATGAGGCCCTGGCACTGGCCGAGAAGATTGCCGCCCAGGCACCCGTGGCCATCCAGTTGGCCAAGAAAGCCATTGACACAGGCCTGCAGGCCGACATCGACACCGGTATCGCCATTGAAAACGACCTCTTCGCCCTCTGCTTCTCCACCCGGGACCAGAAGGTACGCATGGAGGCATTCCTCAACAAGAAATAACATATAAAAATACATACCGCTATGAAAGTTTGCGTAGTAGGAACCGGCACGATGGGCAACGGCATTGCCCAGACGTTTGCACAGGCAGGGCACGACGTCCTGCTCAAGGGCCGTTCGGAGGCATCTCTGCAGCGTGCCCACAAGAACATCACCAAGAGCCTGGGCCGCATGGTCTCCAAGGGCAAGATGGACGAGGCCACTCAGCAGGCCATCGAGACACGCATCACCGACACCATGGACTTCCAGGACCTGCGCGACGCCGACCTCGTGATCGAGGTTGTGGCCGAGCAGATGCTGCTGAAGAAGGAAATCTTCCGCACTCTCGACGAGGTCTGCAAGCCCGGCGCCATCCTGGCCACCAACACCTCCTCGCTGTCCATCACCGAGATAGCCGCCGCCACCCAGCGTCCCGGCTCCGTAATCGGCATGCACTTCTTCAACCCCGTGCCCATGATGAAGCTCGTGGAGATCATTGACGGCCAGCTCACCGACAAGGACGTTCACGACCGCGCCATGGAGATCTCCCGCGAAGTCGGCAAGACGCCTGTGAGCGTGAACGAGGCCCCCGGCTTCGTGGTGAACCGCATCCTCATCCCGATGATCAACGAGGGCGTGGGCATTCTGGCCGACGGTGTGGCCTCGCGCGAGGACATCGACGAAGCCATGAAGCTCGGCGCCAACCACCCCATGGGGCCGCTGGCACTGGCCGACCTCATCGGCCTGGACGTCTGCCTGGCAATCATGGAGGTGCTCTACTCGGAATTCGGCGACACCAAGTACCGTCCCCACCCGCTGCTCCGCAAGATGGTGCGTGCCAACCTTCTCGGCCGCAAGACCGGCCGCGGATTCTACGACTATTCCAAGTAAACTGAGAATTGTAGGGACGCACACCCGGCCCCTGACGGACGCACGGCCGTGCGTCCCTACATACCTCGACTCTTTAGATATGAGCTACGCAGACATAGCCGCACGGTTCGCCATGCACGGCAAGCCCGTCGACATCCAGCCACTGGGCAACGGCCTCATCAACGATACCTTCGCCGTCGCCGACTCCGTCGGCGGCCGGTACGTGCTTCAGCGCATCAACACGGCCGTGTTCCAGGACGTCGACGCGCTCCAGGAGAACCTGTGCAAGATTACCGGCCACATACGCCGCTGCCTGGAGGAGAGGAGAGTGGAGGACATAGACCGCCGAGTGCTGACCCCGGTCCCAGCGGCCGACGGCGAGGCGTATGTCCGTGCACAGGGTGAGGTGTGGCGCATGACCCGCCTCATTCCCGACTCCGTGACGTACGAACAAGTGACGCCGCAGATGGCCGAGCTGACAGGCCGTGCCTTCGCCGACTTCCACACCATGCTCGCCCGCCCCGACGCACCCGACCTGAAGGAGACCATCAGGGACTTCCACAACGTCGCATTCCGCATCCGGCAGCTTGGAGAGGCAATGTCCGAAGACAAGGCCGGACGGCTGGCCGGCGTCAGTGAAATCTGCAACGAGCTGCTCTCCCGCGCCGACGAGATGACACTGGCACAGCGGCTGGAGGCTGAGGGCAAGCTCCCGCGCCGCATCGCCCATTGCGACACAAAGCTCAACAACATACTATTCGACGCCGACGGCTCCATACTCTGCGTAATCGACCTTGACACCACCATGCCAGGCTTCGTGCTAAGCGACTTCGGCGACTTCATCCGCACCGCCGCCAGCACCGCACCCGAGGACGAGCCCGACACCTCCAGAGTGAGAGTCGACATGGACATCTTCCGCGCCTTTGCCCGCGGATACATCGGTTCGGCCACCTTCCTGACGCCACTGGAACGCGAACTGCTCCCCTACGGCGCACAGATGCTGACCTACATGCAGACTGTCCGCTTCCTAACCGACTACATCAACGGCGACACATATTATAAAATAAAGTACCCGGAGCACAACCTGGTGCGCACCCGCAACCAGCTGGCCCTGCTACACGACATCGACGGCCGACTGCCGGAGATGCAAGAAATAATCAGCAAATAGCAAACGACTGACCAAATGAAACGAACCGTACTCTCTATCCTGATGCTGGCGCTGAGCCTTGGCGCCATTGCGGCACCCCCCGCACCCATCAAGACCAAGATACCGCCCCGTCCGAAGGGCGCTACCGACATGGTTAACTTCCGCACCACCCCCATGGACAGTGTGCGCGTGGGCTTCATCGGCTTGGGCATGCGCGGCCCGGGCGCCGTGTATCGCTGGGCCAATATCGACCGCACCTCCATCAAGGCCCTGTGCGACAAGCACCCCGAGCGTCTGGCCAAGTCGCAGAAATACCTGCAGGACGCCGGACGCCCCGCCGCCGCCGAGTATAGCGGCGAGGAGGGCTGGAAACAGCTCTGCGAACGCCCCGACATCGACATCGTATACATCGCCACCGACTGGAAGAACCACGTCCCCATGGCCGTCTACGCCATGGAACACGGCAAGCACGTGGCCGTGGAAGTGCCCGCTGCCATGAATCTCGACGAATGCTGGCAGCTTGTCAACACCGCCGAGAAGACCCGCCGCCACTGCATGATGCTCGAGAACTGCGTCTACGACTTCTTCGAGCTCACCACCCTCAACATGGCCCAGCAGGGCCTCTTCGGCGACATCCTGCACGTCGAGGGCAGCTATATACATAACCTCGAGCCCTTCTGGAAGGCATACGAGGGCAACTGGCGCCTCGACTTCAACGAGCGCAACCGAGGTGACGTCTACGCCACCCACGGCATGGGTCCGGCCGCGCAGCTCGTCAACCTGCACCGTGGCAACCGCATGACCCACCTGGTGTCCATGGACACCAAGGCCATAACCGGTCCCAAGCTCGTCGAGGAGCAGCTGAAGCGCGAGAGCCCCGGCTTCCAGAACGCCGACCATACCATGACTATGATCCAGACCGCCACCGGCCAGACCATGCACATACAGCACGACGTCATGAACCCGCGTCCATATTCCCGCATGTACCAGCTCACCGGCACCGACGGCTTCGCCAACAAGTACCCCGTGGAGGGCTACTGCCTGCGCGAGGTCAAGCCATTCGAGGGAATGCCCGATCACGAGAACCTGTCGATGCACGATTTCCTGCCACAGGACGTCAAGGAGGCGCTGATGCTCAAGTACAAGCACCCCATCCAGGTCGAGACCGAGGAGATGGCCCGCAAGGTAGGCGGCCACGGTGGCATGGACTACATCATGGACTACCGCCTCGTGTACTGCCTGCTCAACGGCCTGCCCCTGGACCAGGACGTCTACGACGCCGCCGAATGGTCGTGCCTGGGCGAGCTCAGCCGCATTTCCATAGCCAACGGCAACGCCCCCGTCGAAGTCCCCGACTTCACCCGAGGCGCCTGGAAGAAGCAGATCGGCTACCATCACTTCATGAAAGGCGAATAAAGCTGAGAGCTGAGAGACGGGCGACATACATCGGTATCGCACCGATGGTTGTCGCCCGTCTCTCACTTTCTAAGCTCGCCCATCAGCTGTGAAAAGTTCTCCTTCCACGACATTTTTTCGCTCTCCGCAAGCGGTGTTCTATAAACTGTCAATAGATTTTTTCGCTCGTATTACCTCTATGTCAGAATAAATTAGTAACTTTGCATCTAATAGCGAGCATCATCTGAAATGACCTAAATCATTATCAAAGACATACGGCGAGAGCCGACAACCCTTTGGAAACGTCTTCGTAGTCGCACAGGCTTTGGTCGGCCTTCAGATGCTACAAGGAAGTTTCCCTCTTTATCTATGCCGACAGTTGAGAGTAACATATCGCCTTTGAATATTCCTCTAAGTCAACTTGCTTCGGAAGCTGACGTGGAGAATAAGGTTATTATACCTCTGTTCAAAAATTTAGGGCTAATTCAAACCGAAGCTGATTATAAATTACGCGTACCTGTTCGAATCCATGCAGGTCATGAAATTGTCTCCAAACAAGCGGACATTGTCATTTTCAAAGATGGAGTTCCATACATAGTTATAGAAGCAAAAAGTACTGATGCACGTATTAATGATGATGCAATTGCCCAACTAGATTCCTATGCTATGTGGCTTCCCGCGCGTTTTGGCGTTGCTTGCGATGGAATTTCTTTTGTTTTGAGAGGGTATTTTGAAGGCAATGAGAGAGTATATCTGATTAATAAGAAGCTGAGTTTTTTGGACTTAGATCTTGTTTCCTCGGTTTTATGTTCTGGAAATGTTTCACATATTTCTCAAATATCTCGACACATTATCCAAGACCAATCAGACAGTTTTTCTACCTTATTAAAACAGATTCATCAAGATATTAGAGATATTGATAAATTAGACCCAACAAATGCTTTTGATGAATGGAGCAAGCTCCTTTTCATGAAAATTAATGAAGAAAAATGGAGCAAGGAGCATGGCGGAACTAGACGTTTGAGCTATTCTCAATTTAAGGTCGAGGTTGAACGCGAAAACGGTTCTGACTATATCGCAAATTTGTTCAAGCGAACTTGCGAAAATTATCCAAATATCTTCTCTACAACAGATAAAATCAACCTGAGTATCGCGGCTATTGATAGTATCCTCAAAAAATTTGACGGATATTTCATTAACGAAATACCCATGGATGTCAAAGGACGTGCATACGAAATATTCCTATCATCTACTTTTCGGGGAAAAGGCTTAGGTCAATTTTTTACACCGCGTCAAGTAGTTGAATTCATGATTGAATTGGTCGATATAAAACTTCATACAGTTTTACTCGACCCTGCATGTGGAACGGGAGGATTCTTGATTAATGGATTCCAAAAAATCCGCTCCCTTATAAGTGAAGCTCCTGATTCTCTATTTGAATCATGGGGCACAACTCGTGAAGGATTCCTTACTACTGTAAAGAATTGTCATATTTATGGTGTCGATGCCGAACCAAGAGCGACAAAGACTGCAAAAATGAATATGATTATGTGGGGAGATGGTGAGAATGTTGTAAGAGGGAATGGTTTAGATGATGTTGATATGATCGGTACTCCATATATCTATCAATCACAAAATATTACACTTATTCTCGCAAATCCTCCATTTGGCAACAAGGAGAAAGAAGAAACAATCCTTAGCAAATTTAATCTTTATAGGTCTAATCGTGTCGCTAAGACTGAATCTCTTTTTATCGAAAAGGCATTAAAGGAGCTTGCACCAGGAGGGGAATTAGCCATTGTAATTCCTGACGGCGTCCTTGCTTGTCAACCTACTGCTTGTGTTAGAAAATTAATTTCTGACAATTCACAAATTGAAGCAGTCATATCGTTGCCTAAACACACATTTGCTCCAAGTGGTGTTCCGACAATTTCGACAAGTGTTTTGTATATAAAGAAGTATTGTCAAGCATACTTTGATGAGATACAAAACATTACCGATGATAGCCAAATCCAAATTATCAAAGAACGTTTCGGCTACCATGACTATAATTTGTTTATGGGGGTTGCGCAACAAATAGGTTATGAACCCAATGGCACCGCCTCTCGTTCTGGAATTAATGATTTAGATGGAATTCTCGGTTCTTATCGAGAAGCAATGGATAATAACTTTTATCCCAATCTTGATTTTTATGAGATCACAGATAACTCTTTCATCATTAACTTCAAATCCCTTAAGGAAAGAATTGATGCGCGTTTCTATTGGTTCAATAACGTTATGTCAAAACGCCAGTTTGAATACGTAGAACTCGCTGACTATATTGAGAAAGCTGGTGAAGTTTTTTACCCAAAAGATTCTGCCCCGTCCGATACTTTCAATATTGTCAGCGTTACAAATAGCCATGGCATAATTTTAGATGAAGATGACGAAAAAAAGTGTGAAGTTGAAGGAAGGAATATCTCAAAATCAAGAATTGTAAAAAAAGGAGATATTGCCTTCAATCCATATCGTATTAATGTTGGTAGTATTGGTATAGTTGGAGAAGAATATGATGGTATGTTAATTAGTCCATCGTATGTTGTTTTCAGGACTAAAAATGGTCTTGACGCAAAAGTTCTTTGTGCCTTACTTAAAAACGAATTTTACAACCTCTATATTGACATATATGGAATTGGTACTATTAGAACTGCACTCTCATATTCAAAACTACAACACCTTAAAATTCCCAAGGCGCTTATTGGCGATATATCTTCACTTAACTATTCGTATATTCGCATTAACGAGCTTAAGGAAGAGATCAAAAAAGTTAATGACGAAATGCAAGCTAAAATCTCAGAATATCTTCAATAATGAAATTCGATAAACTCATTCAGATAAAAGAACTTCGAGAAGTTTGGCCAAATGAAGCACTTGACTTTACTCTATGGCTCGCTAAAGAAGAAAAACTTTCTTCACAGCGAGGTCCTCAGTATGGGAGCAAGTACAAGAAATTCAACGTAACACATCTTATATGAGTATTGAGGAAACAACAAACGCGATATCTTCTCTTATATCAAAATTTACTGGCAAAAATAATTGGATATTTTTGTTCGCTGTTGCATCTGCAAGTGCAGCAGGTATTTACTATCACAATCGTTCTTATGACGTATGGTGGCTTGTTTCAATATTTGTTTTTTGTTCAACTATATTGATCCTTAATGCCTTAACTTATATTTACAACTATATCTGTAAGTTCGTACGTTTTCGCATACAAAAGCGAAAAGACCTTATAGCATATCAGAAGCAGCAAGAGCAAAGACAATATAATAGCATTCAAGCAGAGAAGAAAAGAATTGAAGAATTGGGCGAATATCTTTGGCCTTATGTAGAATATGAGAATATAGAGTATATTGACTACGCTTGTGCAATTCTTGAGTTGCCTATGTCAAATAACAATAAATATATTCGTTTTTTGCGGCATCCCAAAGAGAACTATGGGAAAGAATATGAATACTACAAAGCTATCTCTCAATTAGTAGGAGTGTTCCAATATTATGACAATTTGCGTGCTTGTACAGTTCGTTTCCTCGATATGTCTGTGCAAAAACATGGATGTCTTATAGAAATAAATGAGTACTTCTACCTGTTATTAGAAAACTATATTAATACTAAAAAATGGGAACGGGTATATTGGAGTTGCGGCACCGCCGCCGCGCTTTCATAAATCGAGCCCATGACCCCATCAATCCACTGTATTCTATCGTTTATGAAAATCACAATTTCAAATAATTTAAGAGAAGAATCTACTATCCTCTTTTTCTCTGTTAAGTGTGAAGATTATAGACATACAATCTCAATATATCTTGATAATCTCACACAGGATGATATTTTCCTGTATATTTACGAATCTAAATATATCTATAATGGCAAATGTCATATTTTTAAGAATAGCACGTCTACAGCATTAACAAATGTTATTTCTTCGGATTTTGACCGTGCTTATGGGATTTCTGATTATCATAGTCTTATTTCATATTTCAAATCAAAATATAAAAATGATGAGTATGCATATAGCAAAATTATTGAAGATATTAAATCGAAAGGAATTGGTGTAGATGAGGAGGTTGAAAATAGGGAAGAGGATAACTATGAGTATTTGAAACGGTATTTTTAATTATTGGTGTCCGATAGACGTGTTTACCTGGCTATTCTGAGTGATATTATGTATTGACAAGCCCCCTATTTTAGTATTTGCATCGGCTGTCCGATAAAAATGTTCTCCTTCCGTGTGGTATTCATTGATAAGGATGCCATATTCGCTTAATTCAATCTCTCCTAATGGACTTTTATCTCAAATAAAGCCCCTATACATTCAATATCGGCTGTCCGAGGAAAATAAAAAGCCCAATGGGGCTTGTAGGTTTTATCGGAAACCAATATTCGCGTATCAGTTTTGGGAAGCGTTATGATAACAGCTATTCTCAGTCATACGATAATTTCCTTGATGAGCAGGATGACTATGACATAATGGATGATGACTTTTAGTAATTTTGGCTGAAATAATTTATCGGGCGATTTTCGGTGCTGGCCAGACTGGTTGCATCGGTGGTACAAATGCGCGGACCATAATTACTAAATTTATTGTTCTGTTTCAAAAATTATTACTAACTTTGCAGCGCGAAATGGTTGCCGCCCTAAATGTCAAGTGGGGCGGCTGAAAAGGGAAAGCCGTGAGAGTCGGCTGCAGTACCCGCTGCTGTGAGTTCCCAAAGACCTTCGCCCCACAGGTAAGCCTCCAGGCTTATCACGTCACTGCGGTTTCTGTGGCCGCGGGAAGGCCGGGGCGGATAAGTCGGAACGAGCCAGAAGACCTGCCATCTACGCTTCCGTATCCGCCTTCGGGATGTAAGGTCCGGGTGCAAGCGGCTCTCTGGCTGCCGGTCTTCTGCTACGTGCAAGGTACGCATATCATTTAATGTATGGTGTGCCACAGCGACTCCGCCACGCTTCCCATTGAGTCTGCCTCATCCCATTCCCACCAACAGCCGACATTCAGCAGGCGAGTTACGGTTTTGACTGTCCCAACTAACTCAAAACAATAGTCAAACCATGAAACGAATCCTACTGATTCTAATCGTCTTCGCCGCTGTGGCGCTTCAGAGCGCGCAGGCCGACACGCCTGTCTACAAGATGGGTACCAAGGATGGCAGCAACGGCGAGCAGATCGTAGACGGCGAGTTGCTGTTCTACGATTCGGGCGGGCCTGATGGAGCCGCCTCCGGCTTCATGACCGGCTACGTCACGTTCAAGGCGAAGGAGGCGGGTCAGCCGCTTACCATCGAGTTCTCCCAGCCCGTGGCGTTCAACAACACCGACGACTCCCACCTGTACGTCTATGACGGTTCCAGCGGCTATCCCGCCACTTCCGGCTGGAAGAAGCCCGTGCCGGAGGGCTACAAGGCCGACCTGGTGAACGGCTCTACGTTCTCCTACACGTCCCCTTCGGGCGTCATTGAGGTGCTCTACTATGCGCCCTCGTCGTCGCCCAAGGAGAACGGCGACGGCTGGGCAGCCAAGCTCTACACCGCGCCGCCCAAGCCCATGGAATTTCAGGGCGTGACGGCCCTGAGCGCCATCGCCGGCCTCTGTTATCCGGGCGTCAGGGACTGCATCATCGGAGGGTTCGACACCAAGGCCGACGGATCCCTCGACCCTATGCGCGCCACTACCATCAGCTTCTCTGTCAGCGGCGACGCTCTGACAGAAGTCTCCGACGTCCGCCTGCTCATGGACGGCAAGCAGTTCGGCCAGACACTCTCATCCCTCAATTCTCAACCCTCGACGATTTCCTTCATCGATACCCTGTTCATCGGCAACGGCATAACCGAGTTTCGCCTCGTGGCCGACTTCAAGGCCGACGCCGTGCCGGGACATAAGCTCAACGTGCAGCCCACTGCCGCCGTCATAGGCGACACGGCACGAATCGTCGAAGCCCTCTCCGCATCAGAGCGCACCATCGCCAACATGCTCCTTATGCCGGCCGGCTCCTCCATCTATACCGTCGGAGAGGCGCCCGTCAACTTTTACGACGATGGTGGTCCCGACGGCAAGTACACACAGAACTTTACCGGCGCCACCACCTTCCTGAGCGGT
Organism: uncultured Porphyromonadaceae bacterium; assembly: GCA_900541835.1. Lineage (GTDB taxonomy): Bacteria > Bacteroidota > Bacteroidia > Bacteroidales > Muribaculaceae > Lepagella. Next base: position 20,707 of record UQLL01000002.1, on the reverse strand, counting down.
GTCGAGGGCAAGAAGGTGGCCGTCGATTTCACCTCACTGGCGCTGTTCAACAACGCCTCGGCCATCAGCGTCGGCAACAACGACGTCATCCGCGTCTACTCCGGCCGCGAAGCCGTGGATTCCTGCCTGCTGGCCACCATCATCCAAAACGATACCGTCAAGCTCTATTCCACCGCCGCCGACGGGTCCCTGACCGTCACATTCGCCTCTAAGACAGGCTATCCCACCGACGGATTCGAGGCGCTCGTGAGCCTCTTCACTCCGGTGGCCATGACTGTGAAAACCGCTTCCGCTACGGCTCCCTATACCGGCACGATTGCCGGAGGCGCCACCGAGTCGTTCCTGCTGCTTGACCTGCAGACGTCAGGCACCGAGCCTGCCGCCAAGGCCGAGAGCTTCAGCTTCTCCGTCTCCGGAGCCAAAAAGGGCACCCTCTATGCCCTCGGCTCCGATAAGGAGGCTGCCGGCTCCAAAATCGGCGAAGCGGAAATGGCCGACGGCAAGCTCATTCTCTCGGCTATCAGCCCTCGGCTCTCAGCATTAGGCCAGGGCCACAACTACTTCCGCCTTGAGCTGACAGCACCCGTCGATGCCCGGAACGGCGACGAAATCTCCGCCACCGCTGTCAGTGTCAAAGTCAACGGCGCCGACAAGAACTTCGACCTCTCGGACGAGGCCAGGCGTTCCGTTCTCAACGAGGCCCTCTCCGAAACAGGCAGCAAGTCATACACTATTTACGGTGACTGGCAGTTCCGCAACAAGCCCTCGGAATACAGCTACTATGGGTATGACGCCGACGGCAAGCAGGTAACCACATTCATACCGGGAAAGGAAGGCAACGTAATCGAGATGGAATTCTCCAAGCTCAACATCACCTTCCCCAGCTACAGTTATGGCTCCAGCTCAGACCCCGTGCTGAAAGTAATCAGCGGCCCCTCCGAGAGCGGCCCCGTGCTGTACGAGATGACCAAGGACACCAAGGCTGTGGTTCCCACCGCTGTGTTCCGTTCCTCCGACCCCTCCGGCGCGCTGACTATCGTCTTCGACACCAAAAGCACACGCGGCAGCTCTGGCGCCGGCTTCGGCGCCACCATGCGCCTCTACAAGCCCGGACCCATGCAGGTAAAGAGCGTCAAGGGCTTCCAGCCCGCGCTCGCCGAAGTAGCTCCGGGTTCCAAGGACAATCCTGCCGTGGGCATGCAGGTAACCACCGAGGGCAACCTCGAACCCCTCAAGCTCACCAGCCTCAAGGTCAACCTCAAGGGCTGTCGCGACATCGTCAAGGCCGTCAAGCTCTACACCACCGGCAACCGCGACGGTTTCGACGCCTCCACCACCACCCTGCTGGCAGCCGATACCGTGGTCGCCTCCGAATCCGTGACCTTAAGCTGCGACTATACTCTGCCCGAGCGTGACAGCTACTTCTACGTCACCTACGACATGGCCGGGACCCTGGCCAGCGACCTTCCCGTGGACGCCTCCATCGAGCAGGTGACCATAGGCGGCGCCAATCCCGGCGTCACCGACCCTGACCCCCAGGGGCATTCGCTGACCAAGAACATCTACCTCTTCCGGGGCAACGACGACGTGGTCACCGTGGACGGCTCGATGATGTTCTATGACGACGGCGGCAAGGATGGCAAGTACACCACCGACCACAAGGGCAAGGTTACGTTCATGCCCGCCGAAGGCAAGATCCTCAAGTTCCGCTTCCGCAGCTTCTACACCAACGTCAACGATGACTTCGAGGTTTACAACGGCACCTCCACTGCCACAGCCGACAGGCTGGTACGTCTCTACTCCTCCAAGACCGACCTGCCCGACATCATGTCCACGGCCGACAACGGCGCCCTGACGGTGGTCTTCAACCCCTCCAAGAACAACATCAACGACGGCTGGGAAATCGAGATCCAGGCCTTCACCCCGAAGCCGCTGAACGTCGACAGCATCGTCGTCGACTCCGTGGCCCCCTCCAGGCTGCTGCGCGGCTCCGAGGACAACACCATGCTCCACATCGCCGTCAACGTATCCGGCGAAAAGGGAGACCTCGACTTCAGCAAGGTCTGCGTATCCTCTCCCGAGACCATGCTCGGCGGACTGGCCCAGGCCACCGTATACTACACCGGCACCGAAGAAGCCTTCTCCACCAGCCGCCCATTTGGAACTCTTGAGTCAAACTTCCAGACTCTCGACTTCACCGGCGAACAGGTGGAAAAACTTCCCGGCACCTACCATTTCTACGTGGCCTACGACATCAAGCCCGGCGCCGCCGTCGGCGAGAGTTTCTCAGCCAGCCTCGACTCCATAGTCATCAGCGGCATCGCATATACGCCCTCAGCCAAGGTGACTGCCACTGCCGCCGTCGGCGAGGCCATGCGCGGCCGATACGTCATCGGCAAGTCCGCCGACGCCGACTTCCCGACATTCAAGGCTGCCACCGACGCCATCCGCAACGGTATCGACGGCCCAGTGGTGCTCGAGGTCGAGGACGGCGAATACACCGAGCTCGTGCAGCTCGACGCCGTCCCCGGCAACTCCTCCGTCAACACCCTGACGCTCCGCAGCCTCTCCGGCGACCGCGACCGCGTAAAGGTGTCCTATGCCGACTACGACCAGCCCAGCGCCTTCGGCGACCAGTACGGCGTGCTCACCCTCAACGGCATCGACCACGCCACCGTGGAGGGCATCACATTCACCACCTCCAACACCAAGTTCGACGCCATCGTCTACATCAAGGGCGAGAGCCGCAACGACACCATCCGCAACTGTCGCGTCTACACGGAGACCACCAGCTCCTATTCCGATGACATCAACCTGCTGCGTACCTACGCCGCTGACCGCGCCAACTGCAACAACGACGGCCTGGTAGTGGAAGGCAATATCTTCGAGGGCGGCTACATCGGCACCACTGTGGGAGGCACCACCTCTGTCAACCTGCCCCGAGAGCGCGGTGCCGTGATACGCAACAACACCTACCTCAACCAGGGTTCCAAGGGCATCTACATCTCCGGCGAGAACGACGCTCTCATCACCGGCAACACCGTAATGCACACAGGCTCCCTCATGGGTACCGGCTACAATGCCATGGACCTCTACCGCCTCAACGGCGAGAGCACCGTGGCCGGTAACATCATCGACGTCACCGACTGCAAGATGGGCACCAGCTCTTACGGCTCCAACTGCGTAGGCATCTACCTGCGCGACATCACAGCGGCTGAAACGGGACATCGCCTCTTCTACAACAACGACATCCGTCTGAACGGCAACACCGCCAACACAGTCCTAAACACACTCTACGGCATTCAGGTGGCCAACAACGACACCGTGCGCCAGACGTCTTGTTTCCTCTACAACACCGTAGTCGTCAGTGGCAAGGCAAAGTCACAGTCCAGCGCATTCTATGTCAACGCCCCCATGGGCGGCTCAATGGTGCGCAACAACCTGTTCCAGGCTGAACTGGCCGCCTACGCCATCCGCTTCCAGAAGTACGACTACATAGGCACCGGCGTCTACGACCACAACAACTTGTGGTCTGTGGATTCCGCCACCGTAGGATGCGTAGGCTCCGCCGATTACAACTTCGCCGAAATGGCGGCCGCCGCCCATCTGCTCGCCGCCACCAACGAGGAGGCCGAGTTCCTCGACCCGAGCATCCATGAGCTGGCAGCCCCCGGCGGTCTCCGCACCGGCGTGGCCGTGGACTACGTCACCACCGACCTCAACGGTACCGCCCGTCCTGCCGCCAACACCACCCTGGGCGCTTACGAATATGCCGACCAGAACGTGGCTCCCGTCATGGCCGAAGGCTATCCCAGGGTCAGCGGCATCACCTCCTCAGGCGCAGTGGTAAGCATCCTGGCCGACCGCACCTCGCAGGCATTCGTGGCAGTCGTCGAGGCCGACGGCGACGTTCCCACGGCCACGGAAATCCAGACTTCCACTCATCTCTCCATTCTCCGGGCCAACCGCGTCGGCACGGTCGAGATTGGCGGACTGATGGCCGGAACCCGCTACATCGCCTATACCGTGGCTCGCAGCTACGGTGGAGCCGTAAGCGCAGTGGCCGCCTCACAGCCCTTCGTCACCGAAGCCGCTCCCACCGAGGTCTCCACATTCGAGAACTCCTTCCCCGACGGCACCAGCTTCGACGACGGCACAGCCCATTTCGCCGGCTTCAAGGTAGTCCCCTGCGCCGACGGACCCGGACAGGCTCCCGCCGCCCGCGTGGCCATGATGGCCGGCAAGTACGCCTCTGTCAAGCCCACCAATGCCTACGCAATCGCCCTCGACGGTTTCTTCATGCTCAACCGGCAGCCTGTCAAGCTCACCTCCGCAGTCGGCTCCACCACTCTCCGCGTCAAGACCATAGAGCCGGGCGAGTGGCGATACGTCTCCATTCGTGACATGGGCACCATGTCCATACTGCGCTTCGAGACGGCCGATGCCGACACCGTGCTCATCGACGACTTCTCCGGTCAGCCCAAGCCCTTCGCCGCCGACATCAGCTTCGCTCCCGAGAGCGGACAGGAAGGTTCGCAGGCACGGCTTACCGCCTCCATCGAAGGTGGCGCGTGGCCCTACACCATCGAATGGAAGGACCAGACAGGCAAGGTAATCGGCACGACCTCCGAGGCCAGCCCGACCCTGACGCACTCGATGGCCTACACTCTCAGCGTCACCGATGCCTGGGGCAACACCGTCGGCGACAAGACGTCCATCCGTGTGCTCGGCAGCCTCTATCCGGCTACCTTCGACGACCTCGCACTGCCCGAGGGCAAGACCGACTGGCACGGCGACAATAACGGCCGCTCATCGTTCTTCTCCGGCTCGTGGGAGCTGCCCAACTACTACATGCCCGACTATAAAGCCTGGGCCTGGTTCGGCTACTCCAGCTCCACCTCGACGGCCTACAAGGGCATACAGGACCAGTTCAACAATGTGGTAGGCGGCGGAGAGCGCTCTGCCAACTACGGCGTAGTCTTCTGCGATTCCTACATGGGGCCGTGTCAGGCCCTCCTCTCCAACACTGAGGAGGGCGACACCGTGCACGGCATCTCGCTGACCAACTCCGCATGGGTAAAGGACGCCATACTCAACGGCGACGGGATGTCGACCGCAGAAGGCGGATTCAAGCAGGGCGACTGGCTCAAGCTCACCCTCACCGCCACACGCGCCGACAACACTACCGGCACACGAGACATCTACCTGGCCGACTACCGCGACGAGGACGTACGCGAACACTATCTCCTGGATAACTGGGAGTGGTTCGACCTCGGCGACCTTGGCAAGGTGAAGAGCATCAAGTTCACCATGGAGGGCACCAAGCGCAACAGCTTCGGCCTCACTACGCCACAATATGTGATGGTCGACAATCTCGGTGCTGCCTGTGTGCGCGACACACTGCCCGTGCAGACCATACAGCTCCACGCCTACGGCGCCCGTCCGGCACGCCTCAGACTCGCCTCGTTGCTCGGACTGGACGTCAACGCTGCCAAGATCAGTTACAGTCTCGTCAACCCCGCATCCAACATCGAGCTGCGAGACAGCGGCGAAGTGCTCGTCAGCGGCCAGCGCAACTCCGACCACTGGGTACTGGCCGACGTCAGCCAGCGCGGTCACACCTGCCGCGTCGCCATCCCCGTACACATCGACCAGGAGGTGGGCGTCGACGTTACCCTCGACGGACAGGTAGCCATCTGGCCCGTACCCGCACGCGAGACACTCAACGTAAGCGTGGACCTCGACGGTTACACTGTCGATATCTACTCGCTTGACGGACGCCTGGCTGGTCGGTTCCCCGACTGCTCCGGCCACGCCACCATCAGCCTCGACGGCATCGCCGCCGGACATTACGTGGTTCGCCTATCGCATCCTCGACTGAACTATACCAAGCGCATAGTCGTCAGCAAGTAACCGACAACTCTTACAACTTTTCCTTTCCGGGGATGGCTGCATCGGGAGATGTGGCCATCCCTGTCTTTTGCGGCATTGAAAAAAATGTATTAATTTTGCACCATGCAAACTTATGTGGCGGCCGCGGAGCCGCAACCGGAAGCCTGAGAGGAACCGTCGGAAGCGATGAAATTCCCGTTGTTCGACAATCTCCTCCAGAAGTGGCGCGAAGGGCCGCGCCTCGGCATCGCCTTCAGCGGAGGTGGAGCCCGGGGCTTCAGCCACATCGGCGTAGCCCTCGCACTCGAGCGCTTCGGCCTCCGCGCCTCTGTCTGCTCAGGCGTCAGCGCCGGAGCAATAGCCGCCGCCATGTACGGTTCCGGAATGTCCGCCCAGGATATGCGCGAGTGCTTCCACCAGCACCTTCGCTTCGCCGACTACAAGGAGTGGACCGTACCGCGCGAGAGCCTCATGTCCCTGCGCAAGTTCAGGCAGATGCTCCGCCGCTGGCTGCCGGTTCAGCAGCTCGAGGACATGAAGATTCCCACAATCATCTGCGCCACCAACATCGACAAGGGAGTCTCTACCGGCTTCACTACCGGCGACATGGCAACCGCCGTCGTCGCTTCCTGCTCAATCCCGGTCCTCTTCCCACCCGTCCACATCAACGGCGCCAACTATATCGACGGCGGCGTGCTCCGCAACCTACCCGCCTGGGCCATCAAGGACAAGTGCGACCTGCTGCTCGGCTCCAACTGCAATCCCCTTGACCGCAACTACCGCCACCGGCGCTCCCTGCTTGCCATCGCACTACGCTCATACCAGCTCGTGATGAAGGCAAACGCCCTGCAGGACCTCGAGCTCTGCGACTTCATAGTCCAGAACCGAAATCTCAGCCAGTATTCCACTTTCTCGGTCAAGGAGATGGACCGAATAATCCTTGAAGGATACGACGCCGCCTGCCCAGTGATAGAAGACATCGCCAACCGCCACTACCGATAACCCACGATGCCGCCCATGCCCGACCAACGACTCATCATCTACCAGGTCTTCCCTCGGATACTGACCAACACCAACACGGCCTGCATCCCCTGGGGTACCTTAGGGCAAAACGGCTCCGGCAAGTTCGCCGACTTCACCCCCGAAGTCCTTGGCAAAATCGCAGAGCTGGGAGTCAATGCCATTTGGTACACCGGAGTCTTGGAGATGGCCACGATGTCCGACTTTTCCGTCTTCGGCATCGAGCCCGACAACCAGCATGTGGTCAAGGGACAGGCCGGATCGCCGTACGCCATCAAGGACTACTATGACGTCGATCCGGCGCTTGCCGTGGACGTCGCCCGACGCCTCGAGGAGTTCGACGCGCTCGTGGAGCGGACCCACAAGGCCGGAATGAAAGTACTCATCGACTTCGTTCCCAACCACACCGCCCGCCAGTACCGCTCCGACAAGGCACCGGCAAGCGTGGAGCCATTCGGCGCCTCCGACGACACTACGGTGCGCTTCTCCCCTGCCAACGACTACTACTACGTCACCAACCAGCAGTTCGCCCCGCAAGTAGACATCTCCTCGCCGCCGGCATATGTCGAGTTCCCAGCCAAGGTCACCGGCAACGACTGCTTCACCGCCTTCCCCTCCGCCAACGACTGGTACGAGACCGTAAAGCTCAACTACGGCCGCGACTACGAGTCCGGACAGACCCACTTCTATCCCATTCCCAAGCTGTGGGAGAAAATGGTCCATATCCTGAGCTACTGGCTTGCCAGGGGCGTCGACGGCTTCCGCTGCGACATGGTCCACATGGTGCCCCTCGAGTTCTGGCACTGGGCCCTTCACACCGTCCGCAAGGAGTATCGAGAGGCAATCTTCATCGGCGAAATCTACGACATCGGCCAGTACCGCCCTTACCTGCAGCACGGAGGTTTCGACTATCTTTACGACAAAGTCGGACTCTACGACACCATCGTCGGCATCGAGCGTCACGGCTATTCCACCGCCCGGCTCACAGGTTGCTGGCAGTCCCTCGAAGGCATCTCCGACCGCATGCTCAACTTCCTGGAGAACCATGACGAGGTGCGCTACGGATCTCCGGCATTCGGCGGCAATCCATTGAACGTCACTCCGGCGCTCGTGGTCAGTGCCATGTTCTCCTCCGGGCCATACATGATTTACTATGGCCAGGAGGTCGGAGAGTGCGGCCAGGAGGCCGAAGGATTCTCCGGACTCAACGACCGAACCACCATCTTCGACTACTGGAGCTACGAGAGCATGCGGTGCCTGCTCGGCGGTAGCCTCACATCCCAGCAGCATTGGCTCCGCGAGCTATACAGACGCGTGCTGAGCATGTGCAACACCCAGCCTGCCCTGCGCGGCAGCTTCTTCGATCTCATGTACGTCAACCTCTCGCGCCCCGGATTCAACCCGCACACCCAGTTCGCTTTCATGCGGGCCGCCGAGACGCAGACCCTGCTCATCGTCGCCAACTTCGCCGACATCTCCTCCGAATGCTCCGTCCACATTCCCGCAGCGGCTGTCGACATGATGCATCCGGCCGTAGGCAAGGGCCTCCGGGCACGCGACCTACTCTCCGGCCGGCCTGTGACCCTCGACCTGTCACCCGACTCCGACACCCTGCTCGAGCTCCCCGCCAAATCCGCCCTCGTTCTCGAGCTGCCCCAGCCCTCAGCTCTCTCCGACGCTGTAGGGACGCACCCTGGTGCGTCCGAAAAGGCCAACCCAACCGAAAGAACATCTAAAAAACTACCATAAATGTCGTCCAACCTACCCCCTATCAAAGTCTTCGCGGGCACACGCTCGCACTACCTCGGCGAAACCATCTGTCGCGAGCTCGGCATCGAACTCGGCAAGATGAAGACCGAATTCTTCGCCGACGGCGAATTTGAAGTCGGCTTCGAAGAGTCAATCCGCGGCGCCGAGGTCTACCTGGTGCAGTCCACCTTCCCCTCTGCCGACAACCTCATGGAGCTGCTGCTCATGATCGACGCCGCTAAGCGTGCCTCAGCCCGGACCATCGTGGCCGTCATCCCCTACTTTGGCTGGGCCCGCCAGGACCGTAAGGACAAGCCCCGCGTCAGCATCGCCGCCAAGCTCGTGGCAGACCTACTCACCGCCGCCGGCATCGACCGACTCATCACCATGGACCTGCACGCCGACCAGATCCAGGGCTTTTTCGACGTCCCCGTCGACCACCTCTACGCCTCCTCCATCTTCATCCCCTACATCGAGAGCCTCCATCTCAAGGACCTCGTCATGGCCAGCCCCGACGTCGGCGGCGCCAAGCGTGCCAACTCCTACGCCAAGTATTTCGACGTGCCTCTGGTGCTCTGCCACAAGCAGCGCGCCAAGGCCAACGTAGTCGCCAACATGACCGTCATCGGAGAAGTCAAGGATAAGAACGTGATACTGGTCGACGACATCGTCGACACCGCCGGCACCATCACCAAGGCCGCCGACCTGCTCATGGCCCAGGGTGCCAAGTCCGTGCGTGCCCTCTGTTCCCACCCCGTCATGAGCGACCCTGCCACGGAGCGCGTCAACGCATCCGGCCTCACCGAGATCATATTCACCAACTCCATACCCTACAAGCACGAGGACTCCAAGGCAACCGTGCTCCCTGTCGCCAAGCTCTTCGCCGACACAATCCGCCGCATCCACAACAACCAGTCAATCTCCGCACAGTACCTCTTCAAGTAATGCACAATGAACAATGAACAATAGCGGAGACGCACCAGTTAGCGCGGACCTATTGTTCATTGTTCATTGAATACGTTTTTGGCGGCGAAATTTGCACAGTTGCCAAAAGCTTTGTAATTTTGAAAAAAATTTCAGAACACCATAAATCGACCAATGGAAAACAATCTTCAGCAGACGTGCCTGCATGACCGCCATGTCAAGCTCGGCGCCCTCATGAGCCCCTTCGGAGGCTTCGATATGCCCATCCAGTACAGCACCATCACCGAGGAGCACAACGCAGTGCGCCAGAACGTCGGCGTTTTCGACGTCAGCCACATGGGCGAGGTTCGCGTCAAAGGCCCCGAGGCTGAAAAATACGTCAACCACATCTTCGTCAACGACGTCACCGGCGCCCCCGACGGTCAGATCTTCTACGGAATGATGTGCTACGACAACGGCGGCACGGTCGACGACCTGCTCGTCTACAAGGTCAACGACAACGAGTTCTTCCTCGTCATCAATGCCGCCAACATCGACAAGGACTGGGCGTGGATCGAGGAGCAGGCCAAGGGCTTTGACGTAACCGTCGAGAACCAGAGTCCCTACTACGGCGAAGTAGCCGTGCAGGGTCCCGAGGCAGAGAACACTCTCGTCAATGTCCTCGACATGTCCGTGCGTGACCTCAAGTTCTACAACTTCACTACTTTCGACCGCGACGGCGAGGAAGTCATCGTCTCCCGCACCGGCTACACCGGCGAGGACGGCTTTGAGATTTACGCCTCCCACGCCTTCATCCAGAAAGTATGGGACAAGCTCATGGACGCCGGCGTCACCCCCTGCGGCCTCGGCTGCCGCGACACCCTCCGCTTCGAGGTCGGCCTGCCTCTCTACGGCGACGAGCTCAGCGCCGAAATCTCCCCCATCGAGGCCAGCCTCAGCATGTTCGTCAAATTCGACAAGCCCGAGTTCATCGGCCGCGAGGCCCTCTGGCAGCAGAAGAGCAACGGCGTCAAGCGCCGCATCATCGGCATCGAGCTCGAAGGCAACGCCATTCCCCGCCACGGCTATCCCGTCGAGGCGGAAGGCAAGGAGATAGGATACGTCACCACCGGCTACCGTTCCATTTCCACCGGCAAGTCCGTGGCAATGGCCATGGTCGATAAGCCCTACGACAAGCTTGGCACGCCACTGGAAATCCGCATCCGCAAGAAGACCTTCCCCGGAAAGGTCGTAAAGAAGCGCTTCTACGACAAGAGCTACAAGAAGTAAAACCGAATGCTGATCTTGGCTGACTAAGATTAGTTACCCTCAGATTCAGATAAATAAAAAACAACCATACAGACATCATGAGCAAAGTATTGGCAGAACTGCTTTACGCAGACTCCCACGAGTGGGTAAAGGTAGACGGCGACATCGCCACCGTCGGCATCACTGACTACGCCCAGCACGCCCTCGGCAACATCGTATATGTCGACATGCCCGAAGCTGGTGACACCGTCACTGCAGGCGAGGAGTTCGGCGCCGTAGAGAGCGTCAAGGCCGCCAGCGACCTCATCTCCCCCGTTTCCGGCGAGGTCGTTGAGGTAAACGATGCCCTCGAGGACACCCCCGAAGCCATCAACGAGGACGCTTTCGGCGCCTGGATCATGAAGGTTAAGCTCAGCGAACAGCCCGCCGACCTTCTCGATGCCGAGGCATACGCCAAAATCTGCGAGGAGTAATCCACCAGTCCGCGAAACATCAACCGGCGACTGCTGCCCATCTGGCCGGCAGCCGCCGTTTTCACCTTTATAAAGGCTTTACGCTCTGAAATCTGAGAGCAATAGAGACGCACGGCCCGTGCGTCCGGTCAGGTCCTGATAACACCTGGGGCCCTCAGCTGACAGGGAAAGCCGCCCGCACCAAATGTCCAACAAATTCATACCCCATACCGAGGCTGACATCCGCCACATGCTTGAGCGCATAGGCCTCCAGAGCGTCGACGAACTCTACGCCGACGTCCCCGCCGAGGTGATATTCAACCGCGAATACAACATTCCCTCGGCAATGAGCGAGATTGAGCTCCGTCGCCACTTCGACGAGCTCGGCCGCAAGAACAAGTCCCTCTGCATCTTCGCAGGCGGCGGCGTCTACGACCACTACTCCCCGGCCACCGTCTCCCACCTGCTCGAGCGCAGCGAGTTCTACACCGCCTACACCCCCTACCAGCCCGAAATCTCCCAGGGTACCCTCCAGTACATCTTCGAGTACCAGAGCATGATCACCGAGCTCGACGGCCTGGAGTGCACCAACGCCTCTATGTACGACGGCTCCACCGCTGCCGCCGAGGTCATGATGATGATGGTAGCCTCCGCACGCAAGAAGAACCGCGTGCTCGTCTCCGCCACCATGCCCGAGCAGGTTCTCCGCGTCATGCGCACCTACGCCCACTACCACGGCATTGAGCTCACCGAGCTCGCGGAGAAGGAGGGCGTCACCGACCTCAGTCTCGTCGATGCCGAGCTCGCCAAGGGCGACGTGGCCGGCATGCTCGTGCCCCAGCCCAACCGCTACGGCATCATCGAGGACTTCGCCGGACTGGCCGACAAGCTCCACGCCGCCAAGGCTCTCTTCGCCATGTACGCCGACCCCAGCGCCCTCGCAGTGCTCCGCACTCCCGCAGAATGGGGCTGCGACATCGCCTGTGGCGACGGCCAGACCCTCGGCATGCCCCTCAGCTTCGGCGGCCCATACCTCGGCTACATCTCCTGCACCAAGGCACAGCTCCGCAAGATGCCCGGCCGTGTAGTCGGCGCCACCAAGGACGCCAACGGCAAGCGCACCTTCGTCCTCACACTCCAGGCCCGCGAACAGCATATCCGCCGCGAGAAGGCAACCTCCAATATCTGCTCCAACCAGAGCCTCATGGTCCTATTCGCCACCATCTACCTCTCCCTGATGGGCAAGCAGGGCATGGTCGAAGTCAACGAACTCGCCAGCGACGGCGCGCACTACTTGCACGACGCCCTGCTCAAGACCGGCAAGTTCCAGGACGCATTCCCCGGCAAGCCCTTCCTCAAAGAGTTCACCCTCCGTACCGACCTTGACGTCAAGGCCCTCAACGAGAAACTCATGGAGAAAGGCTTCATGGGCGGCCTCGACCTGGGCAACGGTCTCGTGGAATTCGCAGTCACCGAGAAACGCACCAAAGACGAAATCGACAACTTCGTAGCTGCAATCAACGAATAAGGAGACACACAACATGAAAACCTACGACAAGACAATATTTGAGGTCTCCCGTCCCGGACGCCGCGGCTACGAGCTGCCCCGCAACGAGTTCAAAGGCGAGACCCTTAAGAACATCCCCGCTGGCCTGCAGCGCCAGGCCCTGCTCGACTTGCCCGAAGTCAGTGAGCTCGACACCGTGCGCCACTTCACCAACCTCAGCAACAAGAACTTCGGCGTCGACACCGGCTTCTACCCCCTGGGCAGTTGCACCATGAAGTACAACCCCAAGATTAACGAGGAGGTTGCCATGCTGCCGCAGTTCGCCGCCCTGCATCCTCTGCAGTCCGCCGAGACAGTACAGGGCGCCCTGGAACTCTACTACAACCTGCAGCAGATGCTCGCCGAACTCAGCGGCCTGGCCGAGTTCACCCTCAACCCCTACGCCGGTGCACACGGCGAGCTCACCGGCCTCATGGTCATGCGCCGCTACCACGAGAGCCGCGGCGACAGCAAGCGCACCAAAGTCATCGTGCCTGACTCCGCCCACGGCACCAACCCCGCCTCCGCAATGGTGGCCGGACTCGAAGTCGTTGTCGTCAAGTCCAAGTCCAACGGCTGCATTGACGTCGAGGACCTCAAGCCTCTGCTCGACGACACCATCGCCGGCATCATGATGACCAACCCCAACACCCTGGGCCTGTTCGAGGCCGAGATTCTCGAGATTGCCGACCTCGTGCACAAGGCAGGCGGCCTGCTCTACTACGACGGCGCCAATCTCAACCCGCTGCTCGGCAAGGTACGCCCCGGCGACATGGGCTTCGACATTATGCACATCAATCTGCACAAGACCTTCTCCACGCCTCACGGTGGCGGCGGCCCCGGCTCGGGCCCCATCGGCGTGGTAGAGCACCTGCGCGAGTTCCTGCCCAACCCCCGCGTGCGCCAGTGGCCCTGCGGCAAGTTCTACGTAGACTTCGGCAAGGACTCCCTCGGCTCCATCAGCTCGTTCCTGGGCAACTTCGGCGTGATGATGAAGGCCTACGCCTACATCCTCACCCTGGGCAAGGAAAACATCAAGAACGTCGGCCCCATGGCCACTCTCAACGCCAACTATATCAAGGAGAGCCTCAAGGACGATTTCCTGCTCCCCATCGAGCGCGTCTGCAAGCACGAGTTCGTGTTCGACGGCCTGCGCGACAAGTCCACCGGCGTCACCACCCTCAACGTGGCCAAGCGCCTGCTCGATTACGGCTTCCACGCCCCCACCATCTACTTCCCGCTCCTCTTCCACGAGAGCCTCATGGTGGAGCCCACCGAGACAGAGAGCCTGGAGACCCTCGACGAGTTCATCGAAGTCATGCACAGGGTAGCCAAGGAGTCCCGCGAGAACCCCGACCTGGTGAAGGCAGCCCCCGTCACCACCCCCATCAGCCATCCCGACGAGACCACCGCGGCCAAGAACCCCATCCTCAACTACCGCGCCCTCAAGGCCGAAGAGAGCAAGTAAACAGCTGAAAACTTAGAGCTGAGAGCCGAGAGACCTGCGTCAGACGGTACTATACCTCTGCCACTGGCGCCCGCTTTAGCGCGGCGCATCTCTCGACTCTCAACTCGTAATATATGTAATACCAATGCAGAAAACAGACCTGATAATAATCGGTGCCGGTCCCGGCGGCTACGAGACTGCCCTGGAGGCCGCCAAGGCCGGCCTGAGCGTCACCCTCTTCGAGGGCGCCGAACTCGGAGGCACATGCCTCAACGCCGGCTGCATCCCCACCAAGTGCCTCGTCAAGAATGCCGAGGTAGTGAGCCAGTTCAAGAACTCCGAGCAGTTCGGCATCGACGACTTTACCTTCTCCCTCGACTTCAACAAAGTCATGGAGCGCAAGAACAACGTCGTCGAAACCCTCCGCGCCGGCATCGCCCAGATGATGAAGATGGCCAAGGTCAACGTTGTCAAGGGCTTCGCCGCCTTCACTGACGACCACACCGTGACCTGCGACGGCGAAGAATACACCGCCGACAACTTCATCATTGCCATCGGTTCCGTGAGCAAGGCCCTGCCCATTCCCGGCGCCGACCTGGAGTGCGTCATGGATTCCACCCGCATCCTCAGCATCGACCACATTCCCGAGTCGCTGACCATAATAGGCGGCGGCGTCATCGGCATGGAGTTCGCAGGCATCTTCTCCGCCCTCGGATCCAAGGTGACCGTCATCGAGTTCATGAAGCAGATCCTGCCCCCATTCGACGCCGACATCGCCAAGCGCCTCAAGGCCGCCCTCACCAAGCAGGGCATCAAGATCATCACCGGAGCCGCCGCCACCTCCATCACCCAGGACGCCGACTACCAGTGCGTGGTCAACTACACCGTCAAGGACAAGGAGGAACAGGTGGTCAGCTCCGACCTGCTCATGGCCGTCGGCCGTGCACCCCGCCTCGACACCTGCGGACTCGACAAGGCCGGCGTGGAATACACCAAGCGCGGCATCGTCGTTGACGAATGGATGCGCACCAACGTGCCCCACATATTCGCTATCGGCGACTGCAATGCCCGCATGATGCTCGCCCATGTGGCATCCTTCCAGGGCATGCACGCCCTCAACGCCATCCTCGGCCACGACGACGACATTGACTTCAACGTCGTCCCCAGCGCCGTTTTCACCAACCCCGAGTGCGGCATGGTCGGCCTAACCGAGGCTCAGTGCAAGGAGAAGGGCATGGACGTAAAGATTGGCCAGGCCTTCTTCCGCGCCAACGGCAAGGCACTCGCCATGGGCGAGAGCGAAGGGCTCGTCAAGCTCATCTTCGACGCCGTGAGCGGATGCCTTGTCGGCGCCCACATCATGGGCGTCCAGGCTGCCGATCTGGCACAGCAGTGCGCCGACCTCATGAGCCGAGGCACCACCCGTGACCAGATGCTCGACATCATCTTCGGACATCCTACCGTGAGTGAAGTCCTCATGGCCGCCGCCCGCAACGTCAAGTAGACCCTGCACATATACCTTTGCCAAGAGGCTGTGTCGTAATTAAGGTTTACGGCGCAGCCTCATGTTTATCTTTGTTCCGCAGTGTATAACTTTCCGATTTATACTACATAATAACGCGAGCTGATTGACATGCAGAAGCCTTTCGTCATCTCTCGCATAGCGAGAGATGACAACAACGACGGCGAACTGCTCAATGTTTATCTCGACGCAGTCACGGTGGGACCATCCCGAATGCCAAGGGGCCCGGAAGCCTTCTCGATCCACAACGAGGTTTGTTGTTATTGCCATAAATGAGAAAATTTGTAACTTTACGGGCTGAAATGAAAGCTGAAAAGAAAACGGGAGGTAAGTGTGGGGCGTCATGCAAGCTGCAGGCGGCCAGACGCGTGACATGGGTCGGCTTTTGGACGAACCTCGGCTTGTCAGCCGCCAAAATCGTGGCTGGCGTGTTCGGGCATAGCGGAGCGATGATAGCCGACGGCATCCATTCGCTGTCGGACCTGGCGTCAGACCTGGTGGTGCTGGTGATGGTGGGCATCTCGCACAAGCGACCGGACCGAGAACATCCCTTCGGCCACGGCAAGTACGAGACGCTGGCCACCCTCATGCTGGCGGCCCTGCTGATCATGGTCGCCGGGGGCATCTTCTGGGAAGGGTTTACGAAGGTCATCTCCAGTAGCAAAGGCACGTTGCTTTCACAACCCGGCTGGGAGGCGCTGGCCGTGTGTATCGCCTCCATTGCCTGCAAGGAGTGGCTCTACCAGTATACCCGGCGTGTGGGTGAACGGATACATTCCGAGGCCATCGTGGCCAACGCTTGGCACCACCGTTCCGACGCATTCTCGTCCATCGCCACGCTGGCTGGCGTGGCCGGGGCCATCTTCCTGGGTCCCGGCTGGCGCATCCTCGACCCCATTGCCGCAATGGTCGTGGCCGTCTTCATCGCCATAGTGGGCATCAGGTTGGTAATATCGGCTTTTCGCGAGCTGACAGGTGTAGCCCTGGACAACATTACAATCGACGAAATAAAACGTTCCATCTCGTCTACCGCCGGAGTGCTGACCTTCCACCACCTCCGCACGGCCAAGAGCGGCGGCGACTGCATCGTGGAAGTGCATCTGAAGGTTGACCCGGATATTTCCGTCTGGGACGCCCACGCCATAGCTACGGCCGTAGAGAAGAACATCAAGGCCAACCTCAGGGATGCGAACGCCGTCTATGTCAACACCCATATCGAGCCCTATAAAGGCGAGCCTATCCTGCCCGACGGTTCCTGCAAGTAAATGATAACTCCCGGGGAAGCGTATCTTTCGGATTCGCACTTCACGGACAAGTGGAACACTTCGATGACCCATCGACCTGGTTGAGCATATGAAAGTTGACGGCAAGTCGCTGATCTCCATCCTCAACGACATCGAACCGATGTAACCCGACCGCAAAGTAACCTACACAAAAAGTTAAGAGCCGGGAGCTGCGTCGTTGCAAACTCCTGACTCTTAACTTTTTATTCTTAATTATGAGTCGCAGGCTATTCGTCCTTGGTGAGTGGGATGGCGCAGTAGAACTTGCGCTGGGAGTTGGGCTGGAGGCCGGTGATCCAGAGCACCTGCTCGGCGGAGTCGTCGTTGAGGACGGCCTGGTAGGCCTTCTTGAGGTCCTGCTCGGTGCGCAGGGGCATGTCGTTGACAGTGAGCAGGATGGCGCCCTTTTTCACTCCCTCGGCGGCGAGCAGGCTTCCCTTCTCCAGGTCTACGACCTTAAGGCCGGCGCGGATGTTGAGTTTCTTCTTCTCGGCGTCGGTGAGGGGCTCGAGCTTGGCACCGAGTAGGGCGTACTCGTTGCGGATGGTCACGGATGCCTTGCCGTGGGAGTCCTTGAGGGTGGCGGAGCGGGTCACGAGCTTGCCGTCGTGGTAGTAACGCACGGTGATGGGGTCGCCGGGGCGCAGGGTGCTGAGGCGCTCCTGCAGTTCGGGGAGGGTGTGGATGGTGGCGTTGTTGATGCCGACGATGATGTCCTTCTTGGTCAGGCCGAGGTCGGCGCCGGTACTTCCTTCTTCCACGTTGTCTACGTATACGCCGGTGGTGGTGCCCTTGATGTCGAACTCCTTGGCGAGCTGGGCGTCGAGGGATCGACAGGTGATACCGAGAATGCCGCGCTGCACGCTGCCGTAGGTCTTGAGGTCGGTGACTATCTTGGAGACGATGGTGGTGGGGATGGCAAAGCTATAGCCGGTGTAGGAGCCGGTGCGGGAGTAGATGGCGGCGTTGATGCCGATGAGCTCTCCGTTGAGGTTCACCAGTGCGCCCCCGGAATTGCCTGGGTTGATGGCGGCGTCCGTCTGGAGGTAGCTCTCGATGCCCATGCGGCCCTTGGCCTGACGCGAGCCCTCGAGGGCTCGGCCCTTGGCCGAGATGATGCCGGCCGTGACGGTGGAGTTGAGTCCGAAGGGGTTGCCGACGGCAAGCACCCATTCGCCTATCTTGACGTCGTCGGAGTTGCCGAAGACTATGGGCTTGAGATCGGTGGCGTCGATCTTGATGAGGGCGAGGTCGGTGGCCTCGTCGCTGCCGATGACGGTGGCGGTGTACGTGGAGTTATCGTTGAGGAGCACTTCGAGCTTCTCGGCTCCGTTGATGACGTGGTGGTTGGTGACTATGTAGCCGTCGGCGGAGACAATGACGCCGGAGCCGGTTCCGGTCTGCTGGGGTTCCTGCTTCTGCTTTTTCTGCTGCTGGGGCTGTTGCTGCTGGGGCATTCCCCAGCCGAAGAAGTCGAAGAAGTCGCCGAAGGGGTTGCCGTAGTATTGCTGGCGGGGAGTCTCGTAGCTTTGGATGCATACCACGGAGTTGACGGTCTTCTCGGCGGCCACGGTGAAGTCGGTCTCGAAGGACGGGGTACGCGAGGTGGTGCGCAGGAACTGCTGGTCCTGGGCCACGGCCGTGCCGCACAGGGCGAACGCCAATGCTGCCGACAGGCAGACGCGGCGTAGGGTGTTGCTGTTCATATATGTCGTGCTTTTTTGTTCCAAGTGTTAAAAAGTCGGTTATCTATATAATGCAAAACTCGCGCCGATATTACACACGACGCATGGCATTTAGTATTAATTAAGATTAGGTAGGGTAAATGCTAATTATCGTTAAGGGTAAAAGAGTCCGGTAAACCAAACGTCGAGCTGAAGCTCGACGGCAATTGCATAGTAATAGTTCTGGAGTTGTAGGCTTGATAGCGTGACAACGTCAAAAGAGGACGCCGAAGCTGATCTGCGCGAAGTCCACGTGGTTGAGGTCGAGGTTCTGCTGGTAGACGGTGGCGTCGTTGATGTGGTAGTAGCCGTAGCCGAGCATGATGTATGATGTGAGGATGCGGCTGCGGGCCAGCACGAAGCCGCCGGCCCCGGAGACGAGGAAGCCTCCCTTGCTGGCACCGTCGTGTACAGTATTGAAGGAGTAGCCGGTCTTTAGGTTGAAGAAGAAGCGCGACGGCCTGGTGCGGAAGCTGGTGCGGATGACGCCGTAGAACGGTATGAAGAGGTTCTTGTTGTAGCTGCCTATGGAGCGTTGCAGCCCCACGCCTATGCCGAGGAGCTGGAAGAGCTTGTTGGAGTAGCCTCCGTAGAGGTGGGCGTCGAAAGTGGAGAGGTCGTTGCCGGTGATGTCGACGCTGGAGCCTACTTCTAGGCCCCAGGAGAAGTGCTTGCCGCTGAGGCCGGGAGGCGCCGCGTTGGGGAAGATGGCGCCGACGCTCCCTTGCCGTTCATGCGTGGTGGCGGTGTCGCCAGCCAAAGGAGCGGCCGACGCCCCCATGGCACATAGCAACATTGCCAACAGTATGGTCTGAATGCACCGCACCTTCTTTAGTCTTTTAGCTATACGTTATCGCGGACGCACGAGCCGTGCGCCCCTGAGCCTTACTCGCCGAGATAGGACTTGAGCAGGCGGCTCTTCTGGCCCTTGAGGCGGCGGATGGCCTTCTCCTTGATCTGGCGCACGCGCTCACGGGTGAGGTCGAACTTGGCGCCAATCTCTTCGAGGGTCATCTCCTGGCAGCCTATGCCGAAGAACATCTTGAGGATGTCGCGCTCGCGGTCGCCGAGCTGCTGCAGCGCGCGGTTGACCTCCTTGGCCAGGGACTCCTGGTTGAGGCGGGTGTCGGCCATGGGGCTGTCATCGTTGACGAGCACGTCGAGCAGCGAGTTGTCCTCGCCGTCAACGAAGGGTGCGTCTACGGAGATGTGCCGGCCGGAGACCTTGAGGGTGTCGGCGACCTTGTCGGCGGCCAGGTCAAGGCGGTCGGCGAGCTCTTCGGCGCTAGGGCGGCGTTCGTTCTCCTGCTCGAAGCGGCTGAGCTCCTTGTTAATCTTATTAAGGGATCCTACCTGGTTGAGGGGCAGGCGGACTATGCGGCTCTGCTCGGCCAGGGCTTGGAGTATGGATTGGCGGATCCACCACACGGCGTAGCTGATGAACTTGAAGCCACGCGTCTCGTCGAACTTCTGCGCGGCACGGATGAGGCCGAGGTTGCCTTCGTTTATGAGGTCGGGGAGGCTGAGGCCCTGGTTCTGGTACTGCTTGGCCACGGAGACCACGAAGCGCAGGTTGGCGCGTGTGAGCTTGTCGAGAGCCTTCTGGTCGCCGCGGCGGATGCGCTGGGCCAGCTCCACTTCCTCCTGCACGGAGATGAGCTCTTCGCGGCCTATCTCCTGGAGGTACTTGTCGAGCGAGGCGCTCTCGCGGTTGGTGATGGATTTTGTTATTTTTAGTTGACGCATAGATGCTGTTCCAAAAATTAGTGCAAAGTTAATGCTTTTTCCCCGGAAAGGCAAATTGCGTCTCCGCCACCTTAATCTATAATGAGTTGCGGATGTGGGCCTACTCTCAACTGGCAAGTGCAAAATTAGCGATTTCACGGAAGAACGCCTTTTT
>UQLL01000001.1 GCA_900541835.1 uncultured Porphyromonadaceae bacterium | reverse complement strand
TAATGAGGTTCTGTCTCGATGCGCCAGTCTGAAAAATCAAATAATAGAACCTCCCTCAAATCCTAAAACATCATGAACAAGAAGATATACTTAGCTGCCGCGCTATCACTCCTTTCAATCTCTCTCTTCGCCGGGGTGGAGAAGCTCACCTCCGAGACGCTGCTCTGGCAGCAGTCGGCCAAGGAGAGGCTGCTCGCCCCCGGAGAGGCCGAGCCAGCAATCGACGCCTACATCCGCTATTCCGACGCCGCCATACCGGCCCGCCTCCGCGCCATGGGCGTCCGAGTCAACGCCGTAGGCAAGACCGTCCTCACCGCCCGGATTCCCCTCGGCCTGCTGGATTCCGTCGCCTCCCTTCCCGACGTCACCTGCATCCAGGGAGCCTCGCAGGCATACATGCTCCTCGATACCGCCAGGCTTGTCTCGCGTGTCGACGAGGTTCACTCCGCTACCTCCATCGCCGATGTCTCCACGCCTTTCAACGGCAAGGGCGTCATGGTGGCCGCCATCGACGGCGGTCTCGACTTCACCCATCCCGCCTTCTACAACGCCGACCGCACCGAGCTTCGCCTCAAGCGCGTATGGGTCCACGACGCTAAGACAGGCACACCTCCCGTCGGCTTCGACTACGGCGCCGAGCTCCGAACCCCCGAGCAGATTCTCGCCTACAAGACCGACCTCAGCTACTACTCCCACGGCAGCCATGTCATGAACATAGCCGCCGGCGGCGATCTCTCTTCCCCCTACTACGGCATAGCCCCGCAGGCCACTCTTGCCTTTTCCAACTTCACCGACGTCGACAAGGGCATCTCCGACGCCATCTCTTACCTTTTCCAGACGGCCGACTCACTTCAGCTTCCTGCCGTCATCAACATGAGCCTCGGCACCCAGATGGGTCCGCACGACGGCTCTTCCCTGCGCGATGTCCTCGGCGACGAGCTCACCGGCAAGGGGCGCATCCTCGTCGGCGCCGCCGGCAACGACGGCATGGTCGACATGCACATCTCTCAGACCTTCAACGATGCCAACCCCGAACTCCTCGCCGGGGTCGCTTTCCTCGAGAGCAACCCCGGCGCCGGTGAGCTCCAGGTGTGGGGCCAGCCCGGAAAGTCGCTCAAGGTAAACGTATGCACCATCGACAAGGCAACCCAGCAGCCCGTCTACAAGAGCCGCACTTTCGACTGCTCGCGCACCACCACCCAGACCGTGACCCTGCAGAAGCCCTTCGACCAGAGTTCCGGATTCTTCAAGATCGCCACACAGGTGTCGCCGCTCAACGACAAGCCCATGGCACACATCACCCTCAACATCTCCGACTACAAGCCCGACAAGGTCATCGCCATCCTCATCACCGGCGAGCAGGGCTCCACCGTCCATGCCTGGGCCAACAACAACTACTGCTGCTTTCGCAAGCATCTGAGCAACATGGGCGTCCCTGACCACGAATACGGAATGTGCGAGATCGGAGGCACCGGCAAGAGCATCATCACCGTCGGCAGCTACAACACCCGCAACTACATCCTCGGCCTCAACGGCACCCCGCAGGCGACCGAGTTCACCGTCGGCGACATCTCCCCCTTCTCCAACAACGGCCCCACTACCGACGGACGCATCAAGCCCGACGTGGCCGCCCCGGGTTCCCTCATAGCCTCAGCCTTCAACTCCACCTCCGCCAACGACCCCTCCATCGTCTACAACACCGAATGGAACGGCAAGTCATACCCCTACGGCGTCTACCAGGGCACCTCAATGGCCTCGCCCCACGTGGCCGGAACCATCGCCCTCTGGCTCCAGGCCGACCCCACCCTCACCCCTGACCAGATCCGCGAGACATTCGCATACACCTGCCGTCACGACGACTACACCGGCACCGGAATCAATAACATCTGGGGCCGCGGCAAGATCGACGCCTACGCAGGCCTCGTCTACGTGCTACGCAACTTCGCTGACGTCCGCACCGTCGACGCCGCAGTAGGGGAGACATCCTGGAGTGCCAACATCATCGACGGCGATCTCCACCTCCTCTACTACCGCGATGTCCCGGCCACCAGCGTGGAAGTCTACACCCCCTCCGGAGCTAAAGCACTCTCCCGCATCGTTTCCAGCCGCACCATGGGCGACGAGGAAATCATCGACCTCGATGCCCTCGTCCCCGGCATATACATCATAAAAGCCTGTGGCGCAGGCAACACGCAAACCCTCAAAACCGTAATACGCTAAAAACAACCTACCATAGCATGAGAAGAAAACCAATCCTGACCCTGCTGGCACTGGCAGCCGTATGGCCCCTGGCTTCGGCGCAGACGTTCAGCGGAGGCGACGGCTCCCAGTCCTCACCGTACCTGATAAAGACCAAGGCGGACATGACCGAGCTCAGCACGGCGGTGACAGGCGGCAACACATTCGCCGACAAGCACTTCCGGCTGGAAGGCGACATAGCCTTCACCTCCTCCGACTCATTCACCCCCATCGGCTACACCGGCACTGCCGCGCCCAAGAAGTTCGCAGGAGAGTTCGACGGCAACTCCCACAAGCTCTCCGGCCTGGAAATCACCGGCACATACTACGCCGGCATCTTCTGCTGGCTCGATGCCGCAGGTTCCATCCACGACCTCAGCCTCGACAACATCAAGGTGACGTCGAGCAACAGCAACGGAGGCACTCTCGCCGCCAAGTCCGACGGCACCATTTCCCGCGTCCGCGCCACCAACATAGACTTTACTTCCTCTAACGGCAGCTACAAGGGCGGCCTGGTAGGTTTCGCCAACGGCGGCACCGTCTCCGACTGCTACGTCTCCGGCTCCGTCATGGCCACCAGCTCAGTCGGCGGCATAGTAGGCCAGAACTACGGCGCCATACTCCGCTGCCACTCCAACGCCGTCATCGTCGTCCAGGGCGAAGGCAGCGCCTCGGCGCACATCGGCGGCGTAGCCTCCATCACCCTCACCCTCAGCGGCGACACCGCACGCATCGCCGACTCATACTTCACCGGCTCAATCCAGGGCGCACCGCAGAACAACTGCGGCGGCATCACCTCGACCCTCAACGTCGGCTACCTCGACCGCTGCTGGAACGGCGGATACATCGCCGCCTCCGGCTACACCGGCGGACTGGTCGGCACGTTCAACGCCGGACTCATCCGCGACTGCTACAACGCAGGAACGGTGGTGGGCTCCGGCACCGCTACCGGCGGCCTCGTCGGCGTCGTCTCCAACTCCAACAAGAAGGAGCTGGCCATGAGCCGCTGCCTCAACGTGGGCGGACTGATGGTTCCCGCCCTGGTGCGCGGCAGCGACTGCGAGCTTGTAGGCCAGGGCATCGACCAGATTACTATCTCCGACTGCAAGTATGACCGCCAGATGTCCGGCTACACCGACTCCGACAACGGCCTGCCCACCTCAGCGCTCACCAACGGCTCCACACTCCAGGGCTTCGGGTCAGAATGGGTGTTTGCCAGCGGCATGTACCCCCGCCTGAGTTCGTCGGCCACTACCGACGCCGCCATGCTCAACGCCGCTCCCGTCCTGCTCGCCACCGGCGAGGACCGCCTGCATGTCAAGAGTCCATTCACGGTCTCCACCGCCAACGACGTCGAATGGGAAATGCGAGGCGGCACCGCCTGCTCGCTTTCCGGCTCCCGCGTCAACGTATCCCGCACCGACAAGGTGCAGGACCTCGTGCTCACTTCCTACCTCGGCGACTTCGAGAAGCGCACCCTGGTGAGCGTATATCCCCGGATCTTCCAGGGCGACGGCACCGCCGCCTCTCCCTATCTGATAACTAATGGCGCCGACATGGCCAAGCTCGCCGAAGCCGTCAACGCCCAGCAGCTCGACTTCACCGGCGAGCACCTGCGCCTCACCGCCGACATCGACATGGGCACCGTCACCGGCTTCCAGCCCATCGGCTTCAGCTCCACCGGCAACGCCTACTTCAACGGCACCCTCGACGGCGCCGACCACCGCATCCGCAATCTGGGCATGGACGCCCGCACCAACAAGGTCATGAACGTGGGCATCTTCACCGCCCTCGCACCGCAGGCCGTGGTCCGCAACCTCATCATCGACGCCTCCTGCCGCTTCCTGGCATACCGCAACTTCGCGCCCATTGCGGCCCAGTCCCACGGACTCATCGAGAACTGCCGCAACTATGCCGAGGTGCCTACCACCGACGGCTATTCGGCCGGCATCACCGCCTTCAACTACGGCACCGTGCGCCGCTGCCTCAACGCCGGCAAGCTCTCCTCGTCGGAGAATAACGGCGGCCTCGGCGGCATCATCTATTCCGGCTACGCAGGCTCAGTGGTCGAGGAATGCCAGAACACCGGCGAGATTTCCGCCATGCACGACAAGGCACAGAGCCTCGGCGGCATCTGCGGCTCCATGTACGGCACCGTCACCGATTGCCTCAACACCGGCGCCATCACCGCCGGTGCCAACTGCTCCACCATCGGCGGCCTGGTAGCCAGCGAGAACGCATCCACCAGGATTATATCTTCCCTTTCATTGGCACCCATCACTTCCACCACATATACTAATGTGGGCGCAGTGGCAGGCAACGCCAAGGGCACTTACGAGAACGTGGCCGCCGACGCGCAGATTGTCCTCTACGCCAACTCCCAGCAGGGCATCTCCATGCTCGGCACCTCCGAACTCACAGGCACAACCCTCCAGGGCTTCGGCTCCAAGTGGGTCTTCAACGCAGGCCGCTACCCCATGCTCGCCGCCTTCAAGGACCTCCCCGAGGCACAGCTCGGCTCCATGCCGGTGACTTTCCCCGCAGGCATCTACCGCAACGAGGTATCCGGCAACGCCCAGCTCTGCCAGGCCCAGGGACTCGCATGGTCCGTCGAGGGCAACGCCTTCTCCATCAGTGGCGCCAACCTCGTCTGCACTGCTCCCACCGAGTACGCCAAGGCCACTCTCACGGCCACCTACGGCGGCTATACCCGCAGCCTGCCCCTCGGCGCGCTGCCCAACCTCTTCACCGGCGACGGCACCGCCTCCAGTCCCTGGCTCATCCGAACCCCCGCCGACCTGCAGAAGCTCTCCACCTCCACCGCTGACGGCAACCTAAGCTTCAACGGCCGCGTCTTCTCGCTTGAGGCCGACCTCGACATGACCGGCATAACGGGCTTCGCGCCCATCGCGGCCGCAGGCAAGTTCCAGGCCACATTCCTCGGCCACGGCCATGTCATCGACCACCTCTCCATCGCCTCCACCACCGCACCCTCGGCCCTCTTCGCCACCATCGGCGGCAACGGCTCAGTCTCCGACCTGGCCATCGGCGCCAACAGCACCATCACCGGCAAGGGAAACACGGGCGCTTTCGCCGCCACGCTCGAAGGCCGTCTGGCCAACTGCGTCAACCGCGCCGCAGTCTCCTCCACCGCCACCATCATGGGCGGCCTCGTAGGCACTGCCACCGGCAACGCCCGCCTGGAGAACCTGACCAACTACGCCAACATCGACTCCAAGCAGACCAAGACGGGCGGCATCGTCGGCGCCATCACCTCCGCCACTGTCACCGCACGCGACCTCGTCAACGAAGGCAACATCACCTCCACCGCCAGCTACGTCGGCGGCATCATAGCCCATGCCACCGGCGTCACCGTCAACGGAGCCGTCAACCGTGGCAACGTCTCCACCACCGGTTCCGACGCCGCAGGCATCCTCGGCTATACCAACGATGTCGCCCTGCTCGACTCCTGCCTCAACTACGGCACCATCAGCGCCAGGACGGAAGCTGCCGGCATCGTCGCCTACGCCTCCAAGGACCTTACCATCACGGCAAGCCTCAACGCCGCCCCCGTCACCGCCACCTACTCGTCGGCGGCCGGCATTCTCGCCTCAGGCGACCAGCCCGTCATCACCGGCTGCGCCAACTTCGGCGAAATCAGCAACACCAACGCCAGCCTCGGCACCACCACCGCTGGTGCAGGCGGCATCGTCGCCAAGGGTGATCCCATCATGACCGACTGCGCCAACTTCGGCGCCGTCTCCGCCAAGGACAACGCCGGCAGCGCCATCGGCTACTACAAGGCTTCCTACCACACCTCCACCATCACCAACTTCTACAACGTCGGAAAGGTATCATCGACCGCGGACGCCCCCAAGGCCGTGAATATGTTCGTCGGCAAGCTCGGCAAGACCACCTACACCAACTGCTGGTACGACTCCACCGTGCTTCCCGCCGCTACCGAGGACCGTGGCAAAGACACCCGCTCTCTGCTGGCCGTAGACTTCGGCGAGGGCTTCACCCCCACCGAAAACGGCTATCCGATGCCATTGAGCATCGCCGGGTACGACGTCGCACGCCTGCACCGCACCGCCCTGCTCTTCCACGTCGCCGCCGACAACTATGGCAAGGTCTCCGACTACTTCCGCATCAAGGCTGACCCGGAGGTGCTCTTCACCGGCAACGACGTCTTCACCGTCAAGGAAGGGAATCGCATCAACGTCAAGGAGCACACCATCGGTGACTACGCCCTGGCGACATCCTTAGGCTCGCTTCAGCGGTCCATACCCCTGCACGTCGAAAGCACCACCACCACTGCCGTTGATGGCATCGACGCCTCCGACATCATCTCCGTCGAATACTACACCGTCAGTGGTATGCGCATCGCCAATCCGGCACCCGGTGCAGGAGTTGTCATCCGTCGCGTCCGCCATGCTGACGGCACCCTCACCACCGACAAGGTAGTCATCCGATAATCTACAATCTTTATATGCCGAATCGGCGCGTTCCTGTGTTGGGCGCGCCGATTCTTTGTCTATGGAGGCTGCGCCATGGCGCAGCACTACGGTTGTCTTACGGTTCCCTCGGCCGCTCTTGTTCGGTCGGGTAGGGCAGGTACAGAGTACTGCCAGGTTCGGGAGCAATATGGCCGGCCAGGCCAGCGGTGCGGGAGTAGTGTGGACGGAGTCGATGGCGAGGTTCGATAATACGCATGAGACGTGGTGCGTCGGCGCAAATGAACATGGATGTGCAAGAGGAGCTCAGGCAAGAGGCTAATAAGGCAGACACATACCCACACGGCGATCCAGCCGCAATGTTAAGTTTTTCCCGGCAGCAATTATTTAGTCTGGAGATGCAAGGGAAGTGTGAGGTGCACCCGCAAGGGTCGGGAACAGCTGTATGGTGTAGGAGCCGGTGTTCTTTCTCCGGCACTGCCGCCGAGCTTCAGCTCGGTGCGGAACATCATCCTCCGAGGATGCCGAACAGGCCGCCTCGCTTTTTTTCCGGCTTGAGGTGGACATGGGTGCCGCTGGTGTCCTTGTCGAGGAACATGATGTGGCTATTGAAGACAAATGCCACCATGTGTTCGAACTCAAGCACGGTGTATATGCTGCGGATGAGGAAACGCCGAAAAGGCGAGAACTGGTCCATGTTCTTTATTTCCACCTTCTCGTCGTCGAACTCTATGGGGTTGTTCTCTGCGAGAATGGATTGGAAATAGGGTAGGTTCAGTTCGTCGCGCTTGGCGGGTCTCTTGTACCGCTTGTATATCTCTTTTATGACTTCGTCGTTGATCATTGAGGATTGCTGCAATTTGCGGACCGCGGCAGGCGAGGAGCGAGGGGAGCTGCTTCAATCCTTGTTTTAGTTGGAGAACAATAAAATCCTTGGGATTGTTCAGCGGCAATGTTAAAAATTTTATGCCAGACGGGGATGTTAATGGAGTGACTTTGGATTGAGGGAAAAACAGCCGGAGGCCAAACCATCCTCCTTGGTCTCCGGCTGTTGTGTCGGTAATGATTGCGGGACGACGAATCCCGGTATGGCGGTTGCTTTATCCGAGGAAGCTGAGCAGCACGCCGGCAGCCACGGCGGATCCGATCACGCCGGCTACGTTCGGACCCATGGCGTGCATCAGCAGGTAGTTCGACGGGTCATACTCCAGGCCGACGTTGTTGGAGATGCGGGCGGCCATGGGCACGGCGCTCACGCCGGCGTTGCCGATGAGCGGGTTCACTTTCTTGTCCTTGCGCAGGAAGAGGTTCATGAGCTTGACGCTCAGCACGCCTGCGGAGGAGGCGATGATGAAGGCGATGAAGCCGAGGGCGAAAATCTTGATGGTGTCGGCAGTCAGGAACTTGTCAGCCTGGGTTGAGGCGCCCACGGTCAGGCCCAGCAGGATGGTGACGATGTCGGTCATGGCGTTGGAGGCCGTCTTGGCCAGGCGGGTCGTCACGCCGCTCTCGCGCAGCAGGTTGCCGAAGAAGAGCATGCCGAGCAGGGGCAGGCCGCTGGGTACCACGAAGCAGGTCAGGATCAGGCCCACTATGGGGAAGATGATCTTCTCGTTTTGGGTCACGGCGCGGCCCGTCTTCATCTTGATCATGCGCTCTTTCTTGGTGGTGTACAGGCGCATCAGCGGGGGCTGGATGAGCGGGATGAGCGCCATGTAGCTATACGCCGACACGGCCACGGCTCCAAGCAGGGTCGGGTTGAGCTTTGAAGTCAGGAAGATGGCCGTGGGACCGTCGGCACCGCCGATGATGGCCACGCAGCCTGCGCTCAGCGGGTCGAAGCCCAGAAGCAGCGAGAGCATGTAGGCGCCGAATATGCCGAACTGGGCGCATGCGCCGATGATCATCAGCTTGGGGTTAGACAGCAGTGCCGAGAAGTCGGTCATTGCGCCGATGCCCAGGAAGATCAGGGGCGGGTACCAACCGTACTGCACGCCGTTGTAGAGGATGTTCAGCACCGAGCCGGGCTCGTAGATGCCGATGTCCATGCCGGCCTGGAAGGGGATGTTGCCGATGAGCATGCCGAAGCCGATGGGCACCAGCAGCAGCGGCTCGAAGTTGCGCTTGATGGCCAGGTAGATGAAGAAACAGCCCACCAGCAGCATCACCAGGTTGGTCCACTCGCAGTTGTAGAAGCCGGTGAAGTGCCAGAAGGTCTGGAGGCTGTCGCTTAGGAACTGGCCCAGCGAATTGCTTTCTAACAGAATCATGACGTCAGAGTGTGGTCCTTATTCTATTATCATGAGGTCGGTGCCCTCGAGCACGGTATCTCCCTGGTTGACGAGGATTTTCTTGACGACTCCGCCGCGCTGGGTGTGGATGTCGTTCTCCATCTTCATGGCCTCGAGCACGCATACGGTGTCGCCGGGCTTTACGGTGTCGCCGACGCTGACGGTGAATCCCATGACGGTGCCGGGCAGGGGACTCTTGACGGCTCCGGGCACGCCTGCCGACTCGGCGGGCTTGGAGACCACCTTCTCGCCTGTCTCTGTGCGAGGGGCGGCCCCTGCCTTCTTGATCTGCGGCGCCTTGCTCATGGCGCGGGCTGCGACTTCCTGGTCAAGCTCGACTTTGTAGCGGGTGCCGTTGACTTCGACCTGCACTTCGTTGTCGTGGATGTCGCCGATGGATACCTTGTATTTGGTGCCGTTGATTTTATACTTGTATTCTTTCATTTTTTCCTTTCTTGGGTGGAGGCTTAATGTTTCACCTGCGGCAGCACGCGCAGATTATAAATTTTGGAGTTCCAGGGGGAGTAGGAGCGCTTCATGCTGCGGATTGTCAGTATGTAGTCCTCCATGTCGTGCTTGCCGGAGTAGTGCTCGGCCAGGGCTGCGGCAATGGCTGCGATGACTTCGCCGGAGTCCTCTTCCTCGTGGTCGTCGGTGGCGGCGGGGCCGTGTGCCTCTTTCTTGCGGCGGCGCTGCAGGGCGGAGCTGATGCGGCCGAAGCAGAGGAACAGGATGCTCAGCACTATCAGGGCGGCCACCACGATGCACATCGACATGATGGTCAGTGCTCCGCCGTAGGGGTCGTTCTGGGCGAGCTGGTCGGCCTTCTCCTTCTGGGTGAGGGGCTTGAGGTCGGGGTTGTCGGCTGCCATGACTCCCTGGTCGGCCGGCTGGGTGGAGTCGGTCTCGTACGCGGCGGTGTTGCCCACGTAGACGCCCTCCTTGTACTCGGGTTCCCCGGTGGGGTCGAGTTCGCCGTGGTCGACCTGGGCCGGGGCGGCGTAGCCGGCGACGGCCAGGAGCAGTCCAAAGACAAGAGCCGTGATTCGTTTACACATATTTATATAGGTATGGCCCGCAGAGGCTGGCTCGGGAGCCTCTCTGCGGGCCTTTACTTGGTTTAGAGGGGTATGTTGCCGTGCTTCTTGGCCGGGTTGGTCTGCTTCTTGGTGGAGAGCATCTGCAGGGCCTTGATGACGCGGAAACGGGTGTTGCGGGGCTCGATGACGTCGTCGATGTAGCCGTACTTGGCGGCCTGGTAGGGGTTGGCGAAGAGCTTGGAGTACTCTTCTTGCTTCTCTGCCAGGTATGCCTTGGGGTCCTCGGCGTTCTTGGCGTCGCGGGCGTAGAGCACGCCGACGGCGCCCTCGGCGCCCATGACGGCGATCTCGGCGCTGGGCCATGCGTAGTTGATGTCGCCGCGCAGCTGCTTGCAGCTCATCACGATGTGGCTGCCGCCGTAGCTCTTGCGCAGGGTGACGGTAACCTTGGGCACGGTGGCTTCGCCGTAGGCGTAGAGCAGCTTGGCGCCGTGCAGGATGACGGCGTTGTACTCCTGGCCGGTGCCGGGCAGGAAGCCGGGCACGTCAACCAGCGTGACGAGGGGAATGTTGAAGCAGTCGCAGAAGCGCACGAAGCGGGCTGCCTTGCGCGAGGCGTTGCAGTCGAGCACGCCGGCGAGCACCTTGGGCTGGTTGGCCACGATGCCTACGCTCTGGCCGTTCATGCGGGCAAAGCCCACGATGATGTTCTTGGCATAGTCGCGCTGTACTTCCAGGAACTCGCCGTTGTCGATGATGGCGCCGATGACGTCGTACATGTTGTAGGAGCGCTTGGCGTTGTCGGGCACGATTTCGTTGAGCTTGTCCTCAAGGCGGTCGATGGGGTCGTCGCACTTCTGCAGGGGGGCCTCCTCCATGTTGTTCTGGGGCATGAAGGAGATGAGCTTGCGGATGAGGACGAGAGCCTCCTCGCCGGTCTCGGTGGCGAAGTGTGTGACGCCGCTCTTGCAGCTGTGCACGCTGGCGCCGCCGAGGTCTTCCTGGCTGACGTCCTCGCCGGTGACGGTCTTGACGACTGTCGGGCCGGTCAGGAACATATAGCTGATGCCCTTGGCCATGATGGTGAAGTCGGTGAGGGCGGGGCTGTAGACGGCGCCGCCGGCGCAGGGGCCGAGGATTGCGCTGATCTGGGGTACCACGCCGGAGGCCAGGATGTTGCGCTTGAAGATCTCGGAGTAGCCTGCCAGGGCGTTGATGCCCTCCTGGATTCGGGCGCCGCCCGAGTCGTTGAGGCCGATGATGGGCGCGCCCATGGTCATGGCCAGGTCCATCACCTTGCAGATCTTCTGGGCCATGGTCTCCGAAAGGGAGCCGCCCATGACGGTGAAGTCCTGTGCGAAGACGTATACCAGGCGGCCTTCGATTGTGCCGTAGCCGGTTACGACGCCGTCGCCTAGCGGATGCTTCTTGTCCTGGCCGAAGTTGGTGCAGCGGTGCGTTACGAACATGTCGAGTTCCTCGAAGGAACCCTCGTCCAGGAGCTGGGCGATGCGTTCGCGGGCGGTGTACTTGCCGCGGGCGTGCTGTTTCTCGATGGCTTTCTCGCCGCCGCCCATGCGGGCCTCGGCGCGCTTGTCAAGCAGTTCCTGGAGTTTTTCCTGATTGGTGCTCATTATGAGTATCTTATGCCTGACCGGAGGGTGGTCCGGGGCAGGCGGTTATTGTTTTCGGATTATTTGTTGGGGTCTTCGCAGAGTTCGGTGAGAACGGCCTGGGTGGTCTTGGGGTGCAGGAATGCGATGTGGAGGCCGTCGGCGCCCTGGCGGGGTGCCTTGTCGATGAGCTTGACGCCCTTGGACTCTGCCTCGGCCAGTGCGTTGGCCACGCCGTCCTCGATGGCGAAGGCCATGTGGTGCATGCCGCCGCGGCCACCGTTCTTCTCGATGAACTTGGCGATGGTGCTCTCCGGGCAGGTCGGCTCGAGCAGCTCGATCTTCACGTCGCCAACTTTGATGAAGGCGGTGGTCACCTTCTGGTCCTCAACTACTTCTTTCTTGTAGCATTTCAGGCCCAGAACGTCCTCGTAGTACTTGATGGCTTCTTCGAGGTTCGGCACTGCGATGCCGATGTGCTCGATGTGCGAAATTTTCATTTCCTCGTTTGCGATTTATGGTTAGTTTTCTTGTTTGCTTTGCCGGTTTTGCCGTCTCCGGGAGGAACGCGGCCAAACACGGCGCAAAGTTACTAAATCTTTTGAAAGGGTGCAAATCGTGGCCCGGTTGCCGATGCCGATTTTTGGGGGTTAAATTTGCGGGCGTGAAAATCTGTAACTGCATGAAAAGGATTGTCTTAGGAATGCTGGCGCTGTTGTGCGCCGGTCTCTCGGGCCGTGCCGACGAGTCCACGCGATGGGCCGGAGGTGACTCTGGTGGTGGATGGAGCATAACGCCTACAACACCACGCTGGGCGGCTGGTATAATGCGCCGCTGTTCGACTACACCAAGGGCCGCACCACCGCCGCGCTGAAGGTCATAGCCGGTTTCGCCAGCTGCAACGGTGGCGTGGGCGGCATCTTCGCCGACCCGACCGACGGCACCTGGTACAACCTGCCAGGTTGGCGCCTTCCCGGTGTGCCGAGCCGCTCCGGCCTGTATATCCAGGGTGGAGAGGTGCGTGTGGTTACGCTCTAACTCTTGATTCCGACTTCGTGGAGAGCTTGTCCGGTCAGCGAGGCCGGGCAGGCCGCGATTTGCTCGGGGGTGCCGACGCAGACGATTGTGCCGCCCCCTTCGCCCCCCTCGGGACCGAGGTCGATGATGTGGTCGGCATTCTTGGCCACGTGCATGTTGTGCTCTATGATGACTACCGTGTTGCCGCGGTCGATGAGCTGGCGCAGGGAGCGCAGCAGCACGGCTATATCGGTGGTGTGCAGGCCGGTGGTGGGTTCGTCGAGGATGAACAGGGTGTGGCCGTGGCTGTCGGCCGTGGCCAGGAAGTATGCCAGTTTGAGACGCTGGTTCTCGCCGCCCGAGAGGGTGGAGGAGGGCTGGCCGAGCGGCAGGTAGCCCAGGCCGACGTCGAGCAGAGGCTGCAGGCCCTTGGCGATGCGCCGGGCAGTGCGGTCATCGTCGTCGGAGAAGAATACGGCGGCGTCGGCCACGGTCATGCCCAGGATGTCGGAGATGTTCTTGTCTCGGTACCGGATCTCCAGCACGTCGTGGCCGAATCGCTTGCCGTGGCACTCGGGGCAGGGCACCTGGATGTCAGCCATGAACTGCATGGGGATGGTGAGCACGCCCTCGCCCTTGCACTCCTCGCAGCGTCCGCCGTCGGTGTTGAAGGAGAAGAAGCTGGGGGTGAAGCTGAGCTGGCGCGACAGGGGCTGCTCGCTGTAGAGGCGACGGATGTCGTCGTATACCTTGAGGTATGTGGCTGCGTTGGAGCGGGTGGAGGTGCCGATGGGGTTCTGGTCCACGAACTCCACGCTGCGCACGTCGCTTATGTCGCCGGTGATGGCGCGGCAGTAGCCCGGTTTCTCGACAGCCATGCCGAGGCGGTTGGCCAGGCCGCGGTAGAGGACGTCGCGCACGAGCGTGGACTTGCCGGAGCCGCTCACGCCGGTGACTACGGTCAGCACGCCGAGAGGGAAGTCGACGTCGACGGAGCGGAGGTTGTTGGCCGTGGCTCCTTGGATGGATATGCGCTTGTGCCAGGGATGGCGCAGGGGCGGCACCGGTATGTTCTCCTGTCCGGTGAGGCAGCGGAGGGTCTTGGACTCTGGGTGGGTATTGGCGGCGGCAGGGCGGAGTGCGTCGGCCATGGGGCCGGCATAGACGAGGGTGCCGCCCAGCGACCCGGCGTCGGGGCCGATGTCCACGAGATAGTCGGCGGCGCGCATGATTTCTTCGTCGTGTTCCACCACCACGAGGGTGTTGCCGATGTCGCGCAGTCGGTCGAGGACTCCGATGAGTCGCCGGGTGTCGCGGGGGTGCAGTCCGATGCTGGGTTCGTCGAGCACGTAGAGGGATCCGACGAGGCTTGAGCCGAGGGCTGTGGCGAGCTTGATGCGCTGGCTCTCGCCGCCGCTGAGCGTGCCCCAGGGGCGGGAGAGGGTGAGGTAGCCGAGGCCGACCTCGTCGAGGTAGCGCAGGCGCGAGTTGATTTCGCGTAGCAGGCGCTCGGCGATCCTGGCGTCGGTGGCTTGCGGCACGAGCTCGGAGAACCAGGCGCGGAGGGCGCTGATGGGCATGGCCAGCAGCTGGCTGATGCTTTTGCCGCCGACCTTCACGTACTCGACGTCGGGCTTGAGGCGCGTGCCGTGGCACTCCGGACAGTCGGTTCGGCCCCGGTAGCGGGCCTTCAACACCCTGTACTGAATCTTGTACTGGTTGGAGTCGACCCAGCGGAAGAAGCCGTCGATGCCCTCCCACGGGCCTCGGCCCCGCCAGAGGATGTCGCGCTCCTCGGCATTCAGTTCGCAGTATGGCTTGTGGATGGGGAAGTGGATTTCGGCGGCATGGCCGATGAGGTAGCGGCGCCATTCGTCCATCTTCTCGCCCTTCCAGCATGCCACTGCGCCCTGGTAGACGCTCAGGGATCTGTCGGGGACGACGAGATCCTCGCTGATGCCGAGCACGCGGCCGAATCCCTCGCAGCAGGTACAGGCGCCGTAGGGGTTGTTGAAGTTGAACATCAGGTCGCTGGGTTCGCGGAACTCGATGCCGTCGAGGGCGAAGCGGCGGGAGTAGGTGAGGACGCGGGGCGCGGCGTCGGTGTCGTAGACCAGGACGGCGATTTCGTCGTGGCCCTCGAAGTAGGCGGTCTCCACGGAGTCGGTCAGGCGGGACCGGGTGTCGTCATCGCCGTTGATGCCGAGGCGGTCGATGAGCAGGCGGTAATATTCCGGGGATGCAGGTTTGTGGCTGTCGATAATCTCCTGGATGTCAATGAATACGCCGTCGCGCTCCAGGCGGGAGTATCCCTCCTTGAGGTATATGTCGAGCTGTTGGTCGAAGGTGCGTCTCTCGGGCAGACGGATGGGCGAGGCGATGGCGATGCGTGTGCCTTCGGGCAGTTCGAGCAGGCTGTTGACGACCGTCTCGGGGGAGTGCTTGACGACCTCCTGGCCGGAGACGGGCGAGTAGGTATGTCCGATGCGGGCGAAGAGCATGCGCAGGTAGTCGTTGAGCTCGGTGGCTGTGCCCACGGTGGAGCGGGGGTTGTGGCTGCCCACTTTCTGCTCTATGGCGATGGCCGGGGGGAGTCCCTTGATATAGTCGCACTCCGGCTTTGGGATGCGTCCGAGGAACTGTCGGGCGTAGGCCGACAGGCTCTCGACGTAGCGGCGGCGTCCCTCGGCGTAGAGGGTGTCGAAGGCAAGCGACGACTTGCCGGAGCCGCTGACGCCGGTGACGACCGTGAATTTGCCTCGGGGGATATGCAGGTCGACGCCACGCAGGTTGTTGGCGCGGGCGCCCTTGACTTCTATATGGTCAGAGTTA
This sequence comes from uncultured Porphyromonadaceae bacterium, assembly GCA_900541835.1. Classification (GTDB taxonomy): domain Bacteria; phylum Bacteroidota; class Bacteroidia; order Bacteroidales; family Muribaculaceae; genus Lepagella. Next base: position 233,706 of record UQLL01000001.1, on the reverse strand, counting down.
TTGTTGTTGCGCTTGGTGGGCATGATGGGATAGGGGTCATGACAGGTTATAGCCTGAGACCATAGGTGTCATAACGCAAAAATCGTGCCGGTTATTGTTCGGCTTCGGGATCGGAGCCGGGTGGGAGAGCGGAGGCTATCTCGGTGCGGCACCGGGCCATTAGCTTTTTGGTGTTGAAGCCGCGCTCGCCGGGCCAGATGGGCTTGTGGATGGTGAGGGTGATGCGGCCGGGTGTGACATTGTACGTGGTGCGCGGCATGGCACGGAAGGAGCCGTCGATAGTTATCGGCACCACGGGGAGCTTGAACTCGCCGGCGAGCATGAAAGCGCCGCGCTTGAATGGTGTCAGCCGTCCGTCCCAGGAGCGTGAGCCTTCCGGGAAGATGACCACGCTCATGCCATTCTTGAGACGCTTCTCGGACTCGGCGATGGTGTCCTTGATGCCGTGGATGGAGGAGTCGTCGACGAACACGTACCCGGCGCGGCGGCAGGCGTAGCCTATCAGGGGTATGCTCTCGAGCTCCTTCTTCATGAGCCACTTGAAGTTGTGGTTGAGGTATCCGAGTATGGCCCAGATGTCGAAGGCTCCCTGGTGGTTGGCCACGAAGACATAGCTCTGCCCGGGGTCGAGGTTCTCGCGGCCCGTTACTTTTACGCCCACGCAGAAGAAGAAGCACACGCAGCGCGACCAGATGTGGGCGGGCCAGTAGGCGAACACGACATGGCTGCCCAGGGCCGTGCCGATGATGGTGGCCAGGGCGGTGAGGAGGGTGATTACCAGCAGGATGGGTGCGGCGATGAGCCACTGGTAGAGAAAAAACAATGCTTTCAACATGGTGCAAAGATACATAAAAGAGCAAATACCGGGGTCGGGCGTCTGAAAGGTGGTTTGACCGATAGCTTACGGTCTTGACATGCCCTCCCCGGTATCTGATGTCTTATTTTTATGTCACTTGCCTTCGGCGGCCATGTGGACTTCGGGCGCGATGAGCTTGTAACCCTTGCCGTGGATGTTGATGATCTCGATGGCGGGGTCGGGCTTGAGGTGCTTGCGCAGCTTGGTGATGTAGACGTCCATGGAGCGGGCGTTGAAATAGTTGTCGTCGATCCAGATGGCCTTGAGGGCGTAGTTGCGCTCGAGAATCTGGTTGCGGTGTGCGCATAGCAGTGCGAGGAGCTCGCTCTCCTTGGTAGTGAGCTTGGTGGTCTTGTCGTCGGCGATGAGCACCTGCTTCTGTGTGTCGAAGGTGAACTTGCCGAGCTTGTACATGGTGATCTCGCGGTTCTGCTTGCCGCGGACGCGGCGCAGGATGGCACCGATGCGGAACACCAGCTCTTCCATGGAGAAGGGCTTGGTGATGTAGTCGTCGGCTCCGAGCTTGAAGCCTTCGAGCACGTCGTCCTTGAGCTGCTTGGCGGTGAGGAAGATGATGGGCACCTCGCCGTTGACGGCCCGGATCTCCTTGGCGAGGGTGAAGCCGTCCTTGCGGGGCATCATCACGTCGAGCACGCACAGGTCGTATTTGCCTTTCAGAAAGGCCTTGTATCCTGCGTCCCCGTCGGGGTATAGGTCGGCGCTGAAGCCCTTGGCCTGGAGGAATTCCCGCAGGAGCATACCCAGGTTCTCGTCGTCCTCGCAGAGTAGTATTTTAAGTTTGTCGTCCATTATGGTGTGTTTTGAATTTCTTTGGAAATCTGTATTATATTAATGTGAAAAAAGGTTATTTTGTTCATGTGTCATCCCCTGTCTGTGGGGCTTGTCCGTCGGCGGGTACGAGCGGCAGGGTGATGACGAAGGTGGTGCCTTTGCCGAGTTCGCTCTCGACGCGGATCTTGCCGCCGACCTGCTGTACGACCTGGCGCACGTAGGCCAGGCCGATGCCGTAGCCCTTGACGTCGTGGCGGTTGCCGGTGCCGACGCGGTAGAAGCGGTCGAAGATGCGCTTCTGGTCCTGGGCGCGGATGCCGATGCCGTTGTCCGCGATGCTGATCTGCAGCTCTCCGTCCTTGTCGTAGGTGGAGACTTTGAGCACTGGCGACTCATCCTCCTTGCGGTACTTGACGGCGTTGTCGAGCAGCGAGTATATGACGTTGGTGAAGTGTAGCGCGTCCACGGCCACCTGGGCGTCCGTGGCGCGGAGGTCGGCCGTGACGCTTCCGCCGAATTTCTCGGCCTTGATCTTGAAGTTGTCGACCACGCTGGCGATGACGGAGTTGGCGTCCACATCCTTGATGTTGACGCGGATCTGGGCGTTGTCGAACATGGAGAGTACCAGGATCTGCTCCACCAGTACCCTCAGGCGTTTCGTCTCCTCGTTGATGATGCGCGAGCAGTGGGCGAGCATTGTCGGCGACTTGCTCACCGACTTGTCGTCAAGCATCTGCGCGGCCAGGGAGATGGTGGAGATGGGGGTCTTGAACTCGTGGGTCATGTTGTTGATGAAGTCGTTCTTCATCTCCGAGAGCTTCTTCTGGCGGAAGGCCAGGAAGATGGTGTAGATGAATATTACGAGCAGTATGGCGGTGAAGGCCAGGGTGGGTATGATGTAGCGGACGGATCGGTAGACGTATTTCTTCTCGGTGGGGAAGTCTACCAGCAGGTTGTATCGCACGTCGCTGTTGGGGAAGAGCACGAGCGAGTACAGGCCGCCGGTCTTCTTGCCCGCCTGTACGTTCTCGGCCAGCGCGGGGTCGAAGTCGGGGGTGGCGTAGAGGATCTGTCCGTTGGAGGCCTGGAGGGCGAAGGAGAATGGGACGCTGATGCCGCGCTTCTTGAGCTCTGAGGAGATGAAGCGGCGCACCATGGCGGAGTCGACACGCTCGGAGGCGGGACGCGAAGGACTCTCCTGGATGATGGAAATCACCACTTCGTTGAGCAGCGACTGCTGGTAGCGGTAGCGGTACTTCAGTGCTTCCTGGAGGCGGCGGTAGCGTTCGGAACCGGTGGGGTCCAGGGCGAAGTCCTCGCTGGGGAGCAAGGGCCGTCCGAGGTCGGCGTCCTGCGGGGTGAAGGCGGATGAAGACGCAGACCGGTCTCCGTCCGCGCCTCCGAGGCCGGTGTCCTGTTCCAGGTAGTAGAGTGTCTCCTGTTCCTCCATGAAGCGCCCGACGCCGTAGAGGGCGCGCATGACGTTCTCGGAGAACTGTTCCTTGCGCATACGCACCATGCTTTCCATGTATGTAACCTGGAAATAGAGCAGAATGCCGAAGGTCAGGGCCATTATGATGGTCAGTAGCCAGATGGTGGACTTCTTCATGTCAGCTGTCGGGGTGTCTTTTTTTTGATTTATTAACATTTGAACCTGAGGCGGGGTTCAGTCCGACGCCGCAAAGTTAACACTTAAATGTTAATTTAACAAAACAAATCTGAGTTTTTTTAGTCTGAATTTGATAGTTGATAGTTGATAGTTGCGGAGCCAGGGGGAAATTAAAGGTGCTCCGCAGTGGTGTGAATCGCCTTTGCCAAAGGGTGTAATCCATTATCTATAAGCACTTTGGATGTGTCGGATTCTACGTGTGCCGCGCATATGCCGGGGACGATGGAGAGGCGGAGGTCGATGAAGCCAGGCAGCGCCCGAAGAACAGGGTACCCATTGGGCAACGGACATATGTCAGGCTCGTCAGGGCACTTCCGAGGTCTACGCCTGGCTCCGAGGAATTCATGAGCGTCAGCCCGTGGATTTTGCGCGCCAATTATATATGGATGTAAGCGTACGGGAATTTTTTGCTAATTTTGCAGCGAAATTCTTTATCCGGCTAAAGAAACATGAAACTGCATTTTGATTCCGACTATATGCGCGGAGCCCATCCTGAGGTGATGCGCCGGCTGACCGGGACTAACCTTGAAGCGACTCCAGGCTACGGATACGACGACTACACGGCGCGGGCCCGTACACTGATTCTGGAGGAGTGCGGCATACCCGGCGGGGATGTGAAGTTCCTGGTGGGTGGCACTCAGACGAACGCGACCGTCATCGACGCGCTGCTGCACAAGACTGAGGGAGTGCTGGCGGCCGAGACGAGCCACGTCAACGTTCACGAGTCGGGGGCCATAGAAGCTTCCGGGCACAAGGTGATTACGCTGCCGACCTGCGAGGGCAGGATATGCGCCGAGGACATCGACAGGTATCTGCGGGATTTCTTCTCCGATGATACCTGGCAGCACATGGTGATTCCGGGCATGGTCTATCTCACGCAGCCCACCGAGGTCGGCACGCTATATTCGCTCAGAGAGCTGGAGGACATCAGCGCGGTCTGCCGCAAGTACGGCATCAGGCTGTATGTGGATGGAGCCCGTATGGCGTACGCGCTGGCGTCGCCGCAGGCCGACTTCGCGCTGAAGGACCTGGCGCGGCTCTGCGACGCATTTTATATCGGCGGCACTAAATGTGGCGCCATGTTCGGCGAGGCAGTGGTGTTTCCCGACCCGAAGGTGGTGCGTAACTTTTTCACGCACATCAAGCAGCACGGCGCTCTTTTCGCCAAGGGCCGAATACTCGGAGTGCAGTTCGAGGCGCTGTTTACCGACGGCCTATACCGGCGGATAGGGGAGAATGCGGTGCGGACAGCCATGCAGCTCAAGCAGGGATTCCTGGACCATGGGTACAAGCTCTTCATCGATTCGCCCACTAATCAGCAGTTCTTCGTGCTTCCCGACGAGGTGATTGACCGGCTGATGGAGACGACGGCCACCTTCGAGTATTGGGGACCGCGCTGTGACCTCGCTTCTCCTGTGCGCTTTGTGACCGACTGGGCCACGACCACAGCCGATATCGAACGCCTGCTTGCAGCGCTCTGAGAAGTATGTTCTCATTTTAATAAGTATGGGCTTTATTTTGACTTGATTCCGATGCGGTTGCTCTGTGAAAAAACACTTCCGGGTTATGCCGGTAGTGGCGGCCGTCATGCTTAATCTCGCGGAAATTGCGTAACTTTGCGGCATGGAAATCGCCTTTCTGTTTGACCTCGACGGTGTGCTGATCGACAGCGAGAGGGAATACACCCGTATCTGGCAGGGCATCGACGCCTGCTTTCCGACCGGCGTGAAAGGGTTCGCCCACCGCATCAAGGGCACCACCCTGGAGAATATCCTCTCCACCTATTTCCGTGAGGAGGACCGCGAGGCCGTGCACAGCATGCTCCGGCAGCGAGAGGCCGAGATGCGCTACGAATACTGCCCGGGCGCCGAGCGCCTGCTCGACCTTCTTGGCGAAAAAGGCATAAAGAAGGCCATCGTCACCAGCTCCAAGAAAGAGAAGATGGAGCACCTGCGCCGGCAGCGCCCGGAGCTGTGGGACAGGGTGGAGCTGATAGTCGACGCCGACTGCGTGACTCGCTCCAAGCCCAATCCCCAGGGCTACCTCATAGCCGCCGGAAGGCTCGGCGTGGACCCGCGCCGCTGCGTGGTGGTGGAGGACTCCCTACAGGGCATCCGGGCAGGCAGGGCCGCAGGCTCCTTCGTGGTAGGACTGACAGGCACTTTCGGCCGCGAGCCACTCGAAGGGGAACCGGACGTGCTGCTCGATTGTTTGGATGACATGAACCTCGAAAATATAATTAATGCGTTAAGGCAATGACAGCTGCACCCCTGGCGGAACGGATGCGTCCGCGTACGCTCGAGGACTATATCGGGCAGCAGCACTTGGTCGGTCCCGGTGCCGTGATACGCTGCATGATCGACGGTGGCCACGTGTCGTCGTTCATCCTCTGGGGTCCCCCCGGAGTGGGCAAGACAACACTGGCGCAGCTCATCGCCAACCTTACCGATTCCACTTTCCACACCCTGAGCGCCGTCTCGTCGGGTGTCAGGGACGTGCGCGAAGTCATCGAGAAGTGCAAGCGCGAGTCCGGATCGCTGTTCGGCAAGGGAAGGCCCATCCTCTTCATCGACGAAATACATCGCTTCAACAAGGCCCAGCAGGACTCCCTGCTCGGAGCCGTGGAGCAGGGTGTGCTGACGCTCATAGGCGCTACTACCGAGAACCCGTCGTTCGAAGTCATCCGTCCGCTGCTCAGCCGCGCACAGGTCTACACCCTGAATCCTTTGGATGTTAACGACTTGCGGACTCTTCTCTGCCGTGCACTGACCAAGGACGAGGTGATGAAGAATCGCCAGGCGGAAGTGAAGGAGACGACCGCCCTCTTCCGCTATGCCGGCGGTGACGCCCGCAAGCTCCTCAACATTCTCGACCTGATAGAACAGAGCACCCCGGCAGGCCAGCCAATGGTCATCGACGACGAGGTTGTGACGTCGCTGCTACAGACCAACCCGGCCGCCTACGACAAAGGGGGCGAGATGCACTACGACATCATATCGGCGTTCATCAAGTCCATGCGCGGGTCGGATCCCGATGGCGCCGTGTACTGGCTGGCCCGTATGGTCGAGGGGGGAGAGGACCCCGAGTTCATAGCCCGGCGCATGGTGATCTTGGCGGCCGAGGACATCGGCCTGGCCAACCCCAACGCATTGCTGCTGGCCAACACCACTTTCGACGCTCTCAAGAAGATAGGCTGGCCCGAGGGGCGGATAATCCTCTCCGAGTGCGCGATTTACCTGGCCACCAGTCCCAAGTCCAACAGCGCTTACCTCGCCATCGACGACGCGCAGGCCGAGGTGCGCCGCAGCGGCAACCTCCCCGTGCCGCTCCACCTGCGCAATGCTCCCACCAAGCTCATGCAGCAGCTCGGCTATGGCGAAGGATACAAGTACGCTCATGACTACGCCGGCAACACCGTGGCCCAGCAGTACCTCCCCGCCGAAATCGACGGACGCCGCTTCTGGAAGCCTGGCGCCAATCCCGCCGAGCAGCATATGTCCACCCACATCCGGCCCAAATCCTGAGAAAACAACCGCTGCAGATCATTTGCGCGCGAAAAACTTGGAGTCGGATTTGGTGTATGTCAGAAAAAAGCATTACCTTTGCACTCGGAAAGGGCTGAGGGTCCCATTTCCACCCTGCCGCAATAGCTCAGTTGGTAGAGCATTTCATTCGTAACGAAAAGGTCGTGGGTTCGAGTCCCACTCGCGGCTCCAAAGCTAAATCACTGGCAATCAAGCACTTATGCTGCTTGGTTGCCGTTTTTTGACCCCAAAATCCGTGTCCAAATCGGGTCAAGTCGAAATTCCGATGCATTTCATTATTTGCTCGAGGAATGGGCATAACTCTTCATAAAACTATTACTGCCTGGGGAAAATCTTATAAGCCGACGCGCCTGCTCTGTGGGCGTGTCGGCTTATAGAAGATTCCCTCGGACAGTAAAAGTAAAGAGTTAAGAGTTGACTGGCGCCTCGGCTGGCATCGCTTAACTCTTAACTCTTGATTTTTGACTTTTGTCAGGGACTACTTGCGTGCGCCGTACTCTTGGTCGAGGTTGAAGATGGCGGTTGCGCCCATGCGCTTGAGGCGGTCGACGATGCCGGAGGCGGTGGCCTCCTCCTCTACCTGCTCGCGGACGAACTGCCAAAGGAAGTCCTCGCTGGCGAAGTCGTGCTCGGCCTTGGCCAGTTCGAGCAGGTTGTTGATGAGCGCGGAGACCTTGCACTCGTGTGCGTAGACGTTCTCGAAGGCGGCCAGGGGGGATTCCCAGGACTGCGGTACGGCGTCGATCTGGCCGAGCACGGCCTTGCCGCCGCGCTTGATGACGAAGTCGGCTATCATGTAGGCGTGCGACATCTCTTCCTGGCTTTGCTTCTTCATCCAGTTGGCGAAGCCGGTGAAGCCCTCGCCCTCGAAGAAGAACGACATGGAGAGGTAGAGGTTGGCGGACCATATCTCCGCTACGATCTGCCCGTTGAGGGCATCTTGCATTTTCTGTGAAATCATAGTCTGTGTCTATATATTGGTTTCTTTGTGTTTCAACAAGTGACCTCGGCCTTTGTTTCGGCGCTGCGGCGGTGCTGCATGAGCTGGAGGGAGTTCAGGATGTTCTGCCAGGCCACGTAGGAGGCGGGTGCCACGGAGGCGATGGGGTTGAGGTAGGCGATGGCCAGCCAGATGGCCAGCACCGTGTTCTTCTGCCCCAGGCCCTGTCCGCCGGAGATCTTGTCGCCGAAGACGCCTCCGATCCTGCGCCCGACGGCGAAGCTGACCATGGTGGCCACGAGGGCTCCGAGCGCCAGCCACACCATCTGCCAGGCGTGCTCGGGCCGGTAGTGGTTGATGATGTAGCTCACCGAGCTGCCCACGACGATGAACAGCGACACGGCCCACATGTAGAACGAGATGCTCTGGTGGTTGGCGATGGCGTCGTGGAAGCGGCGGCAGGTGTAGCGCAGCACGAAGGCGGTGACGATGGGCAGGATCAGCAGCGGCAGCACGCGGGAGCATATCAGTCCGAAGGACTGCAGAAAGGTCATGTCGGGATGCACCCCTATGGCCGCCAGCACCAGAGGGCCGATGGCGGCCACTGCCAGGTTACTGACCAGCGAGAAGGTGGCGAGCTTGCTCAGCGAGCCGCCGAGCATGGCGGTGATGACTGGCGCGGCGGTGGCCGTGGGCACGAACACGCAGATGAAGACGCCGGTGGCCACTACCTCGTCCCAGCCGGAGAGCAGGAAGTAGAAGGCAGCGGATAGTCCGAGCTGTGCCAGCAGGAGCCATGCCTGCACCCGGCCCACCTTCAGGTCTTTCGGCTCCAGCCGGCAGTAGGTGATGGTGAGCATTATGAAGATGAGGTAGGGGGAGAGGAATGTTAGGTAGTCCATCCACTTGTAGAAGAGGGCTCCGCCGAGGATGGCCACCGGCAGCATCAGGGGTTTCAGGCGCTGCTTCATTCCATGGGATATTTAAGCGGGCACTGCGGGTCGCGGAGCACCTTGAGGTATGCCTCGGCGGCCATCCTTGCCTCCGGGAGCGACATGAGCAGGTAGTTGCCGCAGTCGCGGGGCGAGGCGCCGGGCACGTCGCCTTCCCAGCTGGTGATGGCGAACATGGCGTCGGCCATCAGCGTGCGGATCTCATCAGGCTGCGGGTGGCCTTTGACAATGAGGTAGTTGCCGGTGCAGCAGCCCATGGGGCCCCAGTATACGATGCGGTCGCGCCACCGGGGATGGTTGCGCAGCCAGGTGGCCACGATGTGCTCCATGGCGTGCAGGGCGCCGATGCTGAGGGCCGGCTGGCGGTTCGGGGCCGTCATGCGGATGTCGAACGTGGTGGCCACCTGGCCGTTGCCGAAATCGTCTATGCGGCTCTCGTAGATGCCCGGCATCAGGGTGAGGTGGTTTATGCGGAAGCTTGCGATCTTTTCCATTTGTTGAGAATTGCAGGGACGCACGGCTCGTGCGTCCGATGGATGTCAGAGGTTGGAGAGGATGCTAACGAGGGCGGAGAAGGTCTCCCGGGGCGCGTCGGTCCAGAAGTTCTCGTACTGGGAGATGTTCTCGGCCTGCCCGGGGGTGTCGCTGACCACGCGGATTATGCTGAAGGGGATGCTGTGCATGGAGCAGACTTGAGCCACGGCTCCCGACTCCATGTCCACGGCCAGGGCCTGCGGGAAATGTCTCTTGATGGCGGCAACCTCCTCGGCTTTCGACACGAAGATGTCGCCAGAGCAGATGAGTCCCTCGCGGAAGTGCGGGTTGCCTGCGAGCACCTTGCGTGCCTCTTCGAGCACGGCGGGAGAGCATGTCATGAGGGTGTCGCAGCCGGAGGCGGCACCCCATTCGGTGCCGGGGCCGCACCAGACGTCGTGATAGGCCACAGTGTCGGCCACGAGCAGGTCGAGCACGTGCATCGACGCGTCCGCTCCGCCGGCCACTCCGGAGTTCACCACCAGGTCGGGGCGGCACAGGCGCACCAGCATGTCGGTGCTGAGGGCGGCGTTGACTTTGCCTATGCCGCACTGCAGCAGGAAGATGTCGTTACCGCCGATTTGGCCCGTGTAATACGTGCGGCCCTCGGCCTGCGCCTCGGTCCTGTTCTCGAGCAACGGCAGCAGGAGCTGGAGCTCCTTGCCCATCGCCACTATGATTCCAATCTTCATTTAATCTCAATTAGTCCGCGAAATTACAAAATTTTTTCGTAATTTCGCGCCGACAAGGACTTTTTATGAGGATATACAAGACATGGAGCGAGGCTCTGAACCCTAAGCAACTGGCCTCGGTAGTCAGCGAATTGCAGCAGGGCGCACTGATGGTGTGGCCTACCGATACTCTCTACGCAGTAGCCTGTTCGGCGCTCGACGTCAAGGCCATAGAGCGTTTGTGTCGGCTCAAGAACATCAATCCGGAGAAAACTAACCTGTCGATAGTGTGTGCCGACATCTCGCAGGCTGCGCGTTATGCCCGCATCGACAACCGCGACTTTGCAATGCTGAGGCAGAACACCCCGGGGCCGTTCACTTTCCTCTTCCGCGCCGCCTCCACGCTTCCCCGTGCTTTCAAGGGGCGCAAGATTGTGGGTGTGCGCATCCCGGCCCTGGAGCTCGACCGCCAGATTGCCGGGGCGCTCGACGCTCCGATACTCACCACCTCGGTGGAGTTCGACAGCGAGGACTATTTCGTCAATCCTGACCTGATAGCCGAGGAGGCCGACTCGCACGTGGAGTTCATGATTGATAACGGCACCGGCGGCACTGAGCCGTCCACCATAGTCGACTGCATCGGCGACGATCCCGAGATAGTGCGCCAGGGAAAAGGTATTTTGGAGTAGCTTGGCGCTTGCCATGTCGGGAAAAAGTAGTACCTTTGCGGCGGAATTGCGGCATGGCTGAAAAGCGCCGCATCCCGCCAACACAGGTAAACCAAGAAACACACAAAAAGTAGACAGAGCAATGTCAAAAGTTACAGTGGTAGGCGCCGGCAACGTGGGCGCCACGGCAGCTAACGTAATCGCCGTTCGCGGCATCGCCGACGAGGTCGTGATGATCGACATCAAGGAAGGCGTGAGCGAAGGCAAGGCAATGGATATGATGCAGACAGCGAACCTGCTGGACATGAACACCTGCATCAAGGGCGTCACCAACGACTACGCCGCTACCGCCAACAGCGACGTGGTGGTGATCACCTCCGGCATCCCCCGCAAGCCCGGCATGACCCGCGAGGAGCTCATAGGCGTAAACGCCGGCATCGTCAAGCAGGTCACCGAGAGCGTGCTCAAGGCCAGCCCCAACGCCGTCATCGTCTGCGTGTCCAACCCCATGGACACCATGACCTACCTCATCCACAGGATCTCCGGCCTGCCCAAGAACCGCATCATCGGCATGGGCGGCGCACTGGACTCCAGCCGCTTCAAGTACTATCTCAGCCAGGCCCTGGGCGCTAACCCCAACGAGGTAGAGGGCTTCGTGATCGGCGGCCACGGCGACACCACCATGATTCCGATGAAGCGCTTCGCAGCCTGGCGCGGCGTACCCGTGACCAAGTACATCAGCGCTGAACAGCTCGACAAGGTGGCTGCCGACACCATGGTGGGTGGCGCAACCCTCACCAAGCTCCTTGGCACCAGCGCCTGGTACGCTCCCGGCGCAGCCGCAGCCGAGGTCGTAGAGGCCGTACTCCACGACCAGAAGGCAATGATTCCCTGCTCCGCCCTGCTCGAAGGCGAGTATGGCCACAAGGACCTCTGCATCGGCGTTCCCTGCATACTCGGCCGCAACGGCATCGAGAAGATCGTGGAGCTCGAGCTCACCGCCGAAGAGCAGGCCGCATTCGACAAGAGCGCCGCCGCAGTGCATAAGACCAACGAGGCTCTGCCTTGCTAAATTCGGGTCTGCCATAAAGGCGCATCTGCGGCACTTCGGGACCCTCTCGCAGTCGGTCATATACTTCAGTATGCTCCCTCCTGCTCGGAACCCCGAAGCACCACATCTGCAGCCTTTCAGGCAAACCCTCAAGTTACAAATTGGGTGTGCCGGGGAATGACCGGCACACCCTCCTTTTCAATACAATTCATGAATAGCAGAAAGGAACAGCTCGCCGCTTTCGAGCGGATGCTCGACATCCTCGACGAACTGCGCGTGAAATGTCCCTGGGACCGCAAGCAGACCAACGAGTCGTTGCGTCCCAATACCATAGAAGAGGTGTTCGAGCTGGCCGACGCCCTCATGGCCGACGACCAGAAGTCCATATGCAAGGAGCTGGGCGACGTGTTGTTGCACGTGGCTTTCTACTCCAAGATCGGCAGTGAGAAGGGGACTTTCGACATCGCCGACGTCTGCAACGCCCTCAGCGACAAGCTCGTGTTCCGGCACCCGCACGTCTTCGGCGAGGTCAAGGCCGACGATGCAGAGACCGTGTCGCAGAACTGGGAGCGACTCAAGCTCAAGGAGAAGGACGGCAACAAGACCGTGCTCGCCGGAGTGCCCCGCGCCCTGCCCGCCCTCATCAAGGCCAACCGCATCCAGGAGAAAGTGGCACACGTAGGCTTCGACTGGGAGCGTCCCGAGCAGGTGTGGGAGAAAGTGAAGGAGGAGATAGGCGAGACTGAGTCCGAGATCAAGGCCGGCCACAAGGACGACGTCGAGGCCGAGTTCGGTGACCTCTTCTTCTCGCTCGTCAACGCCGCCAGACTCTATGGCGTGAATCCCGAGAATGCCCTGGAGCGCACCAACCGCAAGTTCATCTCACGCTTCAACTACCTCGAAGGCAAGGCCAAGGAAATGGGCCGCAGCCTCAAGGAGATGTCGTTGGCTGAGATGGACGCCATCTGGGAAGAGGCCAAGACGAAAGCCCGGGACTGAGAGACGCGCACCGAGCTTCAGCTCGGTGGCAATTGCAGAGTAATGGCACCTCATGCACACGAGGACTGCAATTACCGATCCTAATTACTGATTCAAATTAAGTTGAAGGTCTGCGTTACCGAGAAACCAAGCGTAGCCAGGGATATCGCCAAGATCCTCGGCGCCAACACACCCCAAAGCGGCTATTACGAGGGTAATGGCTACTGCGTGACGTGGACATACGGCCACCTCTGTACCCTCAAGGAGCCGGCCGACTATACCGACTTCTGGAAATCCTGGCGCCTCGGCGCCCTGCCGATGATTCCGCCTCGCTTCGGGATCAAGCTCATCGACCAGGAGAACGTACATCGTCAGTTCAAGGTAATCGAGTCGCTCATAGCCCATGCCGACGAGGTCATCAACTGCGGCGATGCCGGCCAGGAGGGCGAGCTCATCCAGCGCTGGGTCTACCAGAAGGCCGGGTGCGACAAGCCCGTGCGGCGCCTGTGGATCTCCTCCCTGACCGACGAGTCCATCCGCGAGGGCTTCCAGCACCTCGAGCCCCAGGAGAAATACCACACCTTATATATAGCGGGCCTGTGCCGGGCCATCGGCGACTGGGTGCTCGGCATCAACGCCACCCGCCTCTACACCCTCAAGTACGGACTGGACCGCCAGATACTATCCATCGGCCGGGTGCAGACGCCCACCCTCGCGCTGATTGTAAACCGGCAGAAAGAAATCGAGGAGTTCGTGCCAAAGGACACCTGGGAAATCAAGACCAAGTACCGCGACGTGGTGTTCACATCGACACTGAAGCCATTCGAGACCGAGGAAAAGGCTCGCGAACGGCTTGAGACCCTCGCAGGTAAGCTGCTGCACATCAACGATGTCAGCAAGAAGAAAGGCAACGAGGCACCTCCGCGTCTCTTCGACCTCACCAGCCTGCAGGTAGAGGCCAACAAAAAATACGGCTACAGCGCCGACCTCACCCTCAGGACCATCCAGAGCCTGTATGAGAAGAAGCTGACCACCTATCCTCGCGTCGACACCACATACCTCACCCTCGACGTATACAAGAAGTGCGGCCAGATTCTCAACTCCATGACCCCCTACCAGGCGCTGCTGCAGCCACTGCGCGGAGAGCCCCTGCGCAAGAGCACCAAAGTCTTCGACAACAGCAAGGTCACCGACCACCATGCCATCATCCCCACCGGCCAGCGGCCCGGAGCGCTCACTGACGAGGAACAGAAAGTATACGACCTCGTGGCCAGGCGCTTCATCGCCGCCTTCTATCCCGACTTCCGCTTCGAGCAGACCAACGTGCTTGCAGACGTGGACGGAGTGCAGTTCAAGACCACCGGGCGCGTGGTCATCGACCAGGGCTGGAAGAACGTCTTCCGCCAGGAGGAGCAGGCAGAGACAAGGGAAAAGGAGAAGCCCGACGAGGCCACGCTGCCAGTCTTCGCGGTAGGGGAGTCGGGACCGCAGGAACCATTCCTGGGCAAGAAGACCAGCCAGCCCCCCAAGTACTACACCGAGGGCACTCTGCTGAAGGCCATGGAGACGGCCGGCAGTCAGGTTGACGACGAGGAGCTGCGCGAGGCCCTCAAGGCCAACGGTATCGGGCGTCCCTCCACTCGCGCCGCAATCATAGAGACACTGTTCAAGCGCGGCTACATCGTCCGCGAGCGCAAGAGCCTGCGTGCCACCCGGGCGGGCATAGATGTCATCGGCCTCATCAAGGAGGAGCTGCTAAAGAGCGCCAGGCTCACCGGCCAGTGGGAGTGCAAGCTGCGCATGATAGAACGCGGAGACTACAAGCCCGAGGACTTCATCGCCGAAATCAAGCAGCTCGTCACCCAGATCACTTACGCCGTGCTCAGCGACAACTCCAACCGGCGCATCAAGGCCGAAGTCCCCAAGGGCGATGAAAAGCCCGAAGGCAAGGGGAAGACTACCAAGACAAAGGCAAAGTCTAAGCCACGGACTGACAAAAACTCCGATAAGAAATGAGCAGTCCCATAGTGCAGTATATCCTCGTGGGCCTCTTCTTCGCGCTCATTGCCGCCTGGATAATAGTAAAGAGCATCCGGCGCCGGCGCCTTAGCGGCCATCGGAATCAGGAGTGTGCCGGATGCCCGTGCGGAGGCTGCGGCTGTCCGACTGGCAGGCTCCGCCAGGCGGACCGGGATTGTTGCGTGTCAAAGCGCAGGCACACCTGAAAAGACTCCAACGTTCATTACGTATTTTCGCAAGCCCCTTTGCTGACAGCAAAATTATTCTCGCCGACTGCCACTACCCATCCCTGGTGTGTCAATATTTCCGAAATGTTTTCCCATAATTCCGATATTGATAATATCCACTGAAAAGTCGGCGTTTATCTGCAAATGTCGAAATCAGAAACAGACCAACCGCAAAGCCCGAGCATAGTCTTCACAGACCGGCTCGGCGACACCTCCACCCGCGGTCTCGAAAAATTCGTGGCGCATGCCCTCTGTGTCGAAGGCTCGGCTACGTTCTCATACAACGGTAATGACTTCACCCTCAGTCAGGGTGACTTGCTGGTGGCGCACCGTCCTGCCAATATCGATAATCTGACTACATCCGAGGATTTCAAGGTGCGGACAGTGTACATTGAAGATTCTTTCTGCGAGAAGGCCACGCCCAACCTCAACTACGGCACTCGAGGTTCGCTGGCGCTTTTCCTTAATCCCGTCATGTGCCTCACCGAATGTGAGCAGGAGGTGATAACAGAGGATATGGACCTGCTGGAGTGGCGCCTGGAGGCGACCTGTTATCGCTTCTATGAAGAGAGTCTGCGCTGTGCGGTGCAGCTGATGATACTCGACCTGTTCAGCTTCCACGCCTACCAGCACAACTGGCAATCCGTCTCCAACCAGAACGCCCGAATCATCAACGGCTTTTTCCGCATGCTCGACGACGGCCGGTATCGCGAGCACCGCGAGGTGTCATACTATGCCGCCGAGCTGTGCGTGACTCCCAAGTATCTGTCGGAAATATGCAAGAAAGTGAGCGGACACTCGGCCAACTTCTGGATCAATCGGTACACCACCTTGGAGATTGCGCGGCTATTGCGCAATCCCGAGCTGACACTGGCTGAGATCACGGACATGCTCCACTTCTCGTCGTCGGCCTACTTCAGCCGCTACGTGCAGGCTAAGCTCGGCGTCTCTCCTTCAAAGTACCGCAATTAGTCTTTCTTCTCCCATAGCATGGTGATGTGCGGGCGGAACTCCATCATGAACTCTTCGGAGGTGGCCCGGAAGCCGAAATACTCGTAGAAGCGCCGTATCCAGGCCTGAGAGGTTATCTCTATGCGACGGGCACCGAAGCGGTTTACCGCCAGGTCCATGGCCTTGGAGAAGATGCGGTAGCCGTATCCCTTGCCCTGGCGGGAGGTGACGACACGGCCGATGCTGACATCGTCGTGTTGCGCCCCGGCAGGGATGACGCGGGCGTAGGCTACCAGCTCGCCGGCCTCGTAGAGCAGGCAGTGCAGGCTTTTCTGGTCAATATAGTCGGGGTCGAGGTAGGGGCATCCCTGTTCCTCCACGAACACCTTGGCGCGCAGGTGAAGCACGTCGTATAACTGCGGCACCGTCAGTTCTCTGAACTCAAGTACTTGAATCTTCTCTTCCATACGGGCGCAAAATTAGTGAAAATTTTTGTAACTTTGCACCATGATACTACCCGAACGCCTGCAAGCCATAGGCCGTTTCCAGCGTACTCACGCCCTGCGCGGGGAGCTGAACGCCCAGCTGGAAGTTGACGACGAGTTCCTGGTCGCCAACCCGTGGGTTATAGTCGACATGGAGGGCATTCCCACGCCCTTCCGTGTGGAGTCTGTGCGTCCCAAGGGGGCCACGACCTCCCTGCTCAAGCTCCGGGGCGTCGACACCGAGGAACAGGCCCGCGTGTTCGTCAACCGTGAGGTGCAGGCCGACGCCGCGCTTGTGGCCGAATGGATAGGCGATGAGGGCGAGGGAATGTATGCCGCCGACTTCATAGGCTACAACCTCTCCGACACCGACGGAGATGAAGTGGGCACCATAACCGGTGTCAACCTCTCGTCCGAGGATAATCCCCTCTTCGAGGTGTCGCTGCCCGATTCCCGCATCGTGCTCGTGCCGGTGGCCGACGAGCTCATAGAGAGCTACGACCCTGATGCAGGAACCATCGTCATGAACATTCCCACCGGGCTGCTCGACCTCTGAACCCTCTTAATTCTCAACTGAAAATGTCCCTACCCGAATACGACGAAAATGAAGCGATAACCTTTATGCGCCGCGAGCTGCCTGAAGAGGCAAACAAGCGGTACAGCGACGACGACCTGGTAGACATCCTCGACGCCATCTGGGATTACTACGACAGCGTGGAAGCCACTTCCCTCAACGATATCCCCGACGATGACGACGAAGACCCGCGGCTCCAGGCCGACGCCATAGCCGGCGGCATCTTCAGAATCCTGTCGAAAAACGGCCCCGAGGCAATAAACCTGCCCGACCTTACGCTTATAGTAAAAGGAGAACTCGCTTATGAAGAAGATCTGGGCAATCGTATGTAGCATGCTTCTGACAGTCGGCGCCACGTACGCCGCACAGCCGTCGTCGGCGTCCGACCTGGACGACCTCGACAAGAACCAGCTGCTCCTGGCCAATCCCCTGCCGACCAAGGAAGCCGAACTCATCCGCAAATTCCAGGAGAAGGAGGGCACCACGCTGCTCAACGGCGAGCTCAAGAAGCTTAACCAGCGCTACCGACACGAGCCCGTCACCGTCGAGAAACTGCGCGGAGGCGAGGTCCTGGTGGTCACCATCCCTGCATCGCTGCTCTTCCTGCCCAACGACACTGTGCTGCGCGAAAATGCCTGGCGTGCCCTGGCTCCCTTCAAGCGCTACCTGCGCAACCCTGATATGTACTGGGTGATTCTCGACATGCACTCCGACAACACCGGCAACGCCCAGTACACCGACGAGCTCACACTGGACCGCGTGACGTCCGTCTTCGACTGGTTCGCCGACCAGGGGTGCCAGACCGAGTACCTCTTCCCGACGGCCAGCGGAGCCTACGACCCGCTGCCGGGCGTCGACTACCTCACAATGAAGAACCGCGCCCGAAACCGCCGCCTGGAGATTTACCTGGTGCCGGGCCGCAAGATGCTCTCCGAGGCCAAGAAGGGCCGGATAGCTTTCTGAACCCAAAGACTTGTCCGCGTGTTATATAGGTAATACTATAAAAACACACAGACATGGCAACGTACAGCGAAATCATAACCAGCGCCCCCGTGGTGCTTGTTGAGTTCTATGCCGACTGGTGCCCGCACTGTCGGCGCATGATGCCCGTGGTCAAGGAGGCCAAGGGCGAACTGGAGGGTCGCGCCGACGTCTACCAGTTCGAGATTGACGCCAACCAGGAACTCGCTCAGCAGAACGATGTTGAGACAATCCCCACCTTTATCGTCTACAAGGATGGCCAGGAGCAATGGCGCTACAGCGGCGAAGTCACCCTCCGCCAGCTCGTAGGTAAGGTCGAGGAATACCTCTGAATTAAGTTCAGAGCAGTAGCGTCCCCCCCCACGGCGGGGCTGCAACTCTTAACTTTTTATTATCTTTGCAGCATGAACCGATTTTCGGCACATGCTGCATTGCTTTTTGTTGCCCTCGTCGTCTTGCCATTCTGCGCCTACTCCTTTAAAGAAGCAGGTGAGAGTGCTACGCACAAGACGTTAGTAGGCAGGTACATAGTGGT
Source organism: uncultured Porphyromonadaceae bacterium (assembly GCA_900541835.1). Classification (GTDB taxonomy): domain Bacteria; phylum Bacteroidota; class Bacteroidia; order Bacteroidales; family Muribaculaceae; genus Lepagella. The sequence goes on along the minus strand of UQLL01000001.1, from coordinate 215,277 downwards.
TGACTCTGTTAGCTGGACGCCGTTGGCGGGAGCCTCCGTGTTCGATCGCAAGGGCCATTTCATTGGCCAGTGCGGCAACTTGGGCAAGACGCCCCGTATCGACAGACGAGACTACCCCGTCACCATCCGCATCATAGGCTACAAGGAGTTGCGCCTGCCCGAGCCGCTTGCCGCCGACACCATATTCCTGGCCGAGAACGCCACAGAGCTTGACGAGGTGATAGTCTCCGGCAAGCAGCACAAGGTGCTCCATATGCTCGGCTATGTGCGCGAGTATTCCACCCTCACCACATATACCGACACTGTGTTCCTCTTTCGCGAGAAGATGGTCGACTTCATGCTCACGCCTGACCGAAAGACTCATTTCAAGGGGTGGGACAATCCCCGGGTGCTCAAGAGTAAGTCCTATTATCGCTTCACGGACAAGCATGGTCTCGACAGCGTGAGCGGGGAGGGCAACTACCACTTCTCATGGTCCGACTGGGTCAGTCCCATCCTCTCGCCTAAGCTTACGTCCGCCGTGCGGGATGTTGCCTCGGCCACCGATACTGTGCAGGGGCGCAACCGTCCGACAGAAATCTGGACGCGCCGTGGCGACAAGGTGTCCGTAGCCGTCAACGTCCTTGCCGACACCGCCTCGCGCCGCTGGGTGCCGCGTCTGAGCGGCTTCTTTAACGATGGCCTGGAGTTCGACAGCTTCCGCGTCCGCTTCAACTACGCCAATGTGGAGTCCGATACCATCCTGCCCATCGACTTGACAGGCTATTCTTTCAACATCGAGTCGGAGGGAAGGGGACGCAAGATGTTCCGCTTCAACCGCCGCGACGAGCAGTTCTACGTCACCACCTACTCCGAGGTGTACATCGTCGACAAGGAATATATAACGGTGGGAGAGGCACGCAAGTGGGTCAACAAGCCGCTGCATGCTTCCGATCTGGAAATTCTCGAGCCGGAGGAGGCGCCTGAGCTCCAGCCCGATGTGCTGGCACTCATCAGCCGCGTGGAGAATGTGGACAAGGATGCTGTAAGGGCTGGCTACACTGCCGATTCACGACTTATGAGCCCGTATCTCTATGACTGGGATCATCCGGATTCCTTCGGGCGTAATTTCCGTGTCGGGCGCCGTGCCCTTTTCCTGCTTAAGCAGGTCACCGGCATCTCTGCCGTCCGCTCTCACCGCAACACCCGCGACCGCTGGCGCGACTTCCGTCAGCAGCAGATACACCGCAAGGACCCGGCGCCATCAGCACCACGGGAGGAGTAGGCGCCAGGCTATTGCAATTTTGTCTCCTGACCATAGAGCGGCCGCTAAGATGACTACTTTTGCCCATGGAAACTTATAGCAGCCACGACCGCTCTCTTCAACTCCTGCACAATTCTATTCACAGCCCGCTGAGAATTTAGCGACTTACAAGATGCACAACGTCAAAGGCGCAACGTTGAAGCGGATTATCGCTCTATGGGGAGACGTGGCGCTTTCCAGCCTATTGAGTCTTCAAACTGGCGGCGAAGGCTGATGTCTTGTTCTGAGCCTGGGGTGACGATTGTGAATACTGAATTGTCGCGGGGCGAGCGACGGCGGTAGAGCGATGGATCAGAGGCCGGTATCGGGGTGTCGCGCCTGTAGGGGTACTCTACCAGGTACTGCGAGGGGTAGATATAGACGGTATTGAAACCCATGAGGGGATTCAGATTCTCCGTATAGAAATAAGATGCGCCGAAGAGGAGATTATTGCGCACAGGAATCGGAGGCGATGTTGGCCCCCAGCTGAGGAAGTCGGCGTCGCGTGGTTCAGGGCACGAGAAGCCGTTGTCGCCCATCATATAGGCGATGTTGCCCGAGAACTCGCAGTCCTGGAAGCTGAGTCCCGGTTTTCCGAATAGGAAGAATTCGAATGCCTGGCGGCAGTGCGTCATTTTGTTATTGAGGAATTTGATGTTGACTGCGGGAGCGGCGTCGGGACCGCTTGCCTGGATAGTGGTGGCGCAGTCGTAGGTGCGCGAGAAAGTGCAGTAGTCAACGAGCATGTCGCGCATGCCGGTGCTCCAGGCTTCCACGCCGTTGCCGAAGCGGGCGCGTGTGGCGAAGGTGAGCTGCACGGCGCCTCCGATGACGTCGAATCCGCAGTGGGTGATGTGTGTGCCGGTGAGGTCGCCGCCCGCGCCATGGGTGGCGAATCCCATTACGTTGATGTCCTGGATTATGCAGTAGGTTGCGTTGTCTATGCCCAGCAGATAAGTTGAGAAGCAGAGAGTGCCGTAGTCTTTGGGATTTTTCTTCGAGCGGAGATAGAGGATGGAGAAAGTATCGGGCTTGACGTCGGCTCTGCGGAAGACCGACGAGACGAAGAACTGGCCGTCGTGGAGGAGCGAGTCGGGCGCCGCGACCATCTGACCGAAGATGGCGTCGGCGTCGGGACGGTAGATGCATCCTATGTTGTAGAGAGTGCCTTCGCCCCATTCGCGCGATTTATCCACACCTATGAAGTTTTTGTCGGTCCTCAGATCTATTTCCCAGACGTTCTTGAGGTTTTTGACTTTTTTCCAAGCCTTAGGCTTGACAAGGATGCGGAAGCCGCAGAGGAGAGGTGCGTAACCGGAACCGTAAGCGCCTATGCGGCAGTCGGAGAAGTTGCGAATGCCCTCGAAGAAAGTGTCGCCGCGGCGGAGAAGGATTGTGGAGCCTGAGCGTTCCTCTTTGGTGAGGGAAGCGATTGTGCGCCTCGGAGCCTGCATGGTACCGGGATTGTCGTCATTGCCGGTTGAGCTTGAGATGTAGATGGTTCTTGCGGGCTCCTTGCGGGGGCCTATGGCGAGGGTTGGAGAGAGTGCACAAAAAAAGAAGACGAAGAAGAGAGCAATTCCTATGTGCCTGCTCATAATTAATTAGTCTTACGTAACCTGAAAAAATTCCGCCAGAATCGATAAATCGAATCTGGCGGGATGATAATTTTAAGCTTTTGGCCTTCTGGCGGGACACTGATATCTTTTTCAGTGTCCTCGGCCAATACTTCGTGGCTTTTCTATGTGGTTGTCAGAGGTGGTTTTTTACATCATGCCGCCCATTCCACCCATGCCGGGGTTGGGCATTGCGGGTGCGGGGTTCTCCTCCTTCTTGTCGGCGATGACGCATTCGGTGGTTAGGAACATGCCGGCGATGCTGGCGGCGTTCTCCAAGGCTACGCGGGTGACCTTGGCGGGGTCGATGACGCCGGTGGCCATGAAGTGCTCGAATTCGCCGGTGCGGGCGTTGTAGCCGTAGTCGCCCTTGCCCTCGCGGACCTTTTGGAGGATTACGGCGCCTTCCACGCCTGCGTTCTCCACAATCTGACGCATGGGCTCCTCGATGGCGCGACGGATGATTGCGATGCCGGTCTCTTCGTCGTCGTTGTCGCCCTTGAGTTCTTCGAGAGCGGGGAGGCAGCGGATGTATGCTACGCCGCCGCCGGGCACGATGCCTTCGGCGATGGCGGCGCGGGTGGCGCTGAGGGCGTCGTCGACGCGGTCTTTCTTCTCTTTCATCTCGACCTCGCTGGGTGCGCCGATGTAGAGCACTGCCACGCCGCCTGCGAGCTTAGCGAGGCGCTCGTGCAGCTTCTCCTTGTCGTAGTTGGAGGTGGTGTTCTCTATTTGGCCCTTGATCTGGGCCACGCGGGCTGCGATGTCCTCCTTGGAGCCGGCGCCGTTGACGATGGTGGTGTTGTCCTTGTCGACGGTGACCTTCTCGGCGGTGCCGAGGTCGGCGATGGTGGCCTGGTTGAGCTGCATGCCCTTCTCCTCGCTGATGACTGTGCCGCCGGTGAGGATGGCGATGTCCTCGAGCATGGCCTTGCGGCGGTCGCCGAAGCCGGGAGCCTTGACGGCGCAGATCTTCAGGGAGCCGCGCAGGCGGTTGACCACGAGGGTGGCCAGGGCTTCGTTGTCCACGTCCTCTGCGATGATGAGCAGGGGCTTGCCGCTCTGGGCTGCCGACTCCAGGATGGGAAGCATGTCCTTGAGGTTGGAGATCTTCTTGTCGTAGAGCAGGATGTAGGGGGACTCCATGTCGCACTCCATCTTCTCGGCGTTGGTGACGAAGTAGGGGGAGATGTATCCGCGGTCGAACTGCATGCCCTCGACGATGTCGACGCTGGTCTCGGTGCCCTTGGCCTCCTCGACGGTGATGACGCCCTCTTTCTTTACCTTGCGCATGGCCTCGGCGATGAGACGGCCTATCTCCTCGTCGTTGTTGGCGCTGACGCGGGCCACGTTCTCGATCTTCTCCATGTCGTCGTCAACCTCCTCGGACATTCCCTTGAGGGTGTCGACGACCTTGCTGACGGCTTTGTCGATGCCGCGCTTCAGGTCCATGGGGTTTGCGCCGGCGGTGACGTTCTTGAGGCCGGTGTTTACGATGGCCTGGGCCAGCACGGTGGCGGTGGTGGTGCCGTCGCCTGCCTGGTCGCCGGTCTTGGAGGCTACCTCCTTGACGAGCTGTGCGCCCATGTTCTGGAAGGGGTCTTCGAGCTCCACTTCGCGGGCTACGGTCACGCCGTCCTTGGTGATGTGGGGTGCGCCGAATTTCTTTTCGATGATGACGTTGCGGCCTTTGGGGCCGAGCGTTACCTTGACGGCGTCGGCCAGGGCGTCAACGCCTTTCTTGAGCTCTTCGCGAGCCTGTATGTTGAATTTTATCTCTTTTGCCATTGCTTGGTGTGTTATAAAAATTAAGAATTAAGATTACTGGCGCCTTCCGGGCCGCAATGCTCAACTTTAAACTCTCAACTTTCAGCCTACTACGGCCAGTACGTCGGACTGGCGCATGATGAGGTACTTCTCGCCTTCGAGTTCGAGCTCGGTGCCGGCGTACTTGCCGTAGAGCACCTGGTCGCCCTCCTTGAGGACCATCTCTTCGTCCTTGGTGCCGTTGCCGACAGCCTTGACTGTGCCGCGCAGTGGCTTCTCCTTGGCCGTGTCGGGGATGATGATGCCGCCCATCGTTACTTCTTCGGCGGCTGTTGGGAGTATCAGTACTCTATCTGCCAGAGGTTTGATATTCATTGTATTTCGTGTTTTATGGTTTTCGCTTTAGACTATGCAAATATTGTGCCAAATTATTGCTCTTCCATATAACAATCCATCCCCGCCCAAGGTTGGCTTTTAACAACTATTATAATATGGTGTGTCGGAATGGGTGGGGAATTTGTGTAACTTTGCGACATGAAACGAATTACGGGCCTCAGTGCCGTCATCATCATGGCCCTTGGGGCGTTTGCCAGCCTTGTCAGTCTTTCTGCCACGGCGGACAGCCGTCCACAGGCCCGCTATGTCCTGCGCGACGGGCGGGTGGAACTGGTATATCCCGACACCATGCTTTCTCACAAGACTCTCAGCTCTCAGCTCTCAACTCTCGACTATATCGGGACGCCCAAGCGGTTGCACCTGGCCAACAACCTATCGCGGGAGCATATCGGACTCGACATGGTGCTGCCAGGCGAGAAGCACAGTCCCGACATACTGGCCTACACAGGCAAGGGGGTGGTGATCGGCGTCATCGACTGTGGCATCGACCCAAACCACATCACTTTCCGCGACGCCGCTGGTAATAGCCGCGTGAAGCGGTATATTTTCACCGAGAGCAGCGAGGAGTCTGCCGACGGACGGCTCAAGGTCTCCACTTTCTCCACTCCGGCCGAAATCCTGAACGCGCCCATTGACAGTGCCGAGGGTGGGCACGGCACGCACACCACCGCTACCGCTGCGGGCTCCTGGCGCGGCAATCCCTACTATGGCATGGCGCCCGACGCGGAGCTGGTGCTCACCGGCACCGGAGCCTATAGCTATGACGACGAAATCATCTACGGCATGCGTGCCGCAGGCGAATATGCGCGGCAGAATGGCAAACGGGCCGTTCTCAGCCTAAGCCTCGGCACAGGCATCGGACCGCGCGACGGCACCTCCGCAGTCGGACTGGTCTCAAGGGAGCTGCGCAATCAGGGTGACTTCATCTGTTTTGCCGCCGGAAACGACGGCAAGCGCTCCGCCACCATCTTCCGCGACTTCGCGTCCGACACCACCGCTGTCCGCAGCATCTTCTGCAAGTGGTACAACGGTCCCACGCACCTCTGCCCGTTGGAGGCCTGGAGTGCCGACACGACCTCGGCCGAGCTTCAGATTCTTGTGGTGCAGCACGACACGGTCCGTTATGCCTCGCGCTGGATCACACCCGAGGAGGCTGCCCGCTCGGGCGGCAGGGTCGTGCTGCTGTCGGACAAGGAGGAGGGCGAGGTGCTCCCCGGTCTGCGCTCTCACATCCGTGGCGAACTCAGCTGCGAACTGGGCGTATACGCTCTCAATAATCGCTTCCGCATCCACCTCGATGCCGACGTTACGGAGTATCTCGACCCGGGGTTCCAGCCGCAGCTCGCCTTTGGCGTACGCTCCAGGCATGGCGCGAATATGCGCATATACGCCGACGCCCATTACAACAATCTCGGCGACTGGGGAAACTCGTTTTTCACTAATGGCGTGCCGGGCGAGAACTGCAGCGACCTTGCATCATCGCCGGATGTCTTCGGCGTGGGGATGATGAACGCCGCCCTCTCCCGTACGGCCCTCAGCGGGGTCACCTACTCGCTGGAGTCGATGTCTTTCGGGGAATATGGCAAGCCCAACCTCTATAGCAGCCGCGGACACGGCTGGGACAACGCCGTGCTGCCTCACATCCTCGCTCCCGGCTCGCTGGTGGTCTCGGCCCTCTATCCGGAGGCTCCGGGCATGGAGCACTTTTACGTGCAGGACACGGTAATCGATGGCAAGCGATACGTCTGGGGCATCGATTCGGGCACTTCCATGGCCACTCCCACCGTGGCAGGCACGCTGGCCGTATGGCTGGAGGCCATCCCTTCGCTCACCTACGACAACATCCTTGAAATCCTCCGTGTGACCGGCAACCGCTCCGCCCTGGAGGGGTATCCCGACTATTCCGCCTATGGCACCATCGACGCTTTCGAGGGGTTGAAGTATGCCATCCGCACGTTCTTCGTGCCTACGGTGGAGACGGCTTCCGACCAACGCCTGAGCATCCGCTTCCTCAACGGCTCGACCGCTCCCGGCTCGTCCATCGAAGTGGTGGCCTCGCAGTCGCTGGTCAACGGAAGGGCCTCGTTCGTGGGCTTAGACGGACGAATACTGTCCTATGTCCCCGTATTCGGGTCGGACTTCACCCTCCGACTCCCTGACACCCCTGGTATCTGCATCTTGCGTGTAACCGCCGACGGCTTCTCCGCCTCGCAGAAGCTCTCTGTCCGATAGCTTAAAAACGGAAGCGGCGGAGCTCGCGGTAGAGGCGATAGGTGGGCAGTCCCATGACGTTGTAGAAGCTACCCTGGATGCTCTCGATGGCAACGCAGCCTATCCATTCCTGGATACCGTAGGCGCCGGCCTTGTCGAGCGGGTGGAACTTGCTGACGTAGTAGTCGATTTCTTCCGCAGAGAGGGGACCGAAGGTCACCTTGGAACTGGCAGAGAAGCCGATGCGTCGCTGGGTGGTGCCTAACGTGACGCCGGTTATCACCTCGTGGGTGCGGTTGGCCAGGGCGGCGAGCATGTCGGCGGCCTCGGCTTCGCTGTGCGGCTTGCCGAGTATCTTGTCCTGGCTGATGACGATGGTGTCGGCGGTGATAAGCAGCTCGTCGGCTTTGAGCCGGTCGCGGTAGCCGTCGAACTTTAGCCCGGAGAGGTATTGTGGCACGAGGGGTGCGGGCATGTCGTCAGGGTAGGATTCCTCGACGTCGATGGTCACCACCTCGAAGGGTATGCAGAGCTGGGTCAGCAGCTCCTTGCGGCGCGGCGACTTGCTGCCGAGCAGGATATGGTATTTCTGAAGTAGGTCGTTAAGCGGGAAGGTGCTCATATAGTAAGAGTTAAAAGTCACCAGCCGAATGCGTCGGCGTCGCGGAGCCAGTTGTCCTGGGCCTTGAGGGTCTGTTCGACGATGTCTCGGCCTACGCCGTATCCGCCGTTGCGGGGCGAGATATAGAGGGCGGCGTCTATGGCCTCGGAGGCGGCGTCGGCGGGGGCGCAGGGGAGGCCGACATGGCGCAGGCAGGGGAGGTCGGGGATGTCGTCGCCAACGTACGCCACTTCTTCGGGCTGAAGACCCTGGGCGGCCATCCACTCTTTCAGCAGCGGGAGCTTTTCGGCGGCGCCGAGGTATACGTTCTTGATACCGAGGCCCTCGAAGCGGACTCGCACGGCCTCGGTGTTGCCTCCGGTGAAGATGGCGAGCTTGTAGCCGAGGCGGGAGGCGAGCTGCAGCGCGTAGCCGTCCTTGATGCTGACCATGCGGAGGGGTTCGCCGGTGGCCGACATTGGTATGGTGGAGGGGGAGAGGACGCCGTCGACATCGAAGGCGAAGGCGCGGATTTTATTCAGGTCGTATGGTATGGAGCTCACGGCTGGCAATCTTTGTAAAGGTTCAGAATCTGTTGGGAGAGGAGGCGGTATACGCGTCCGGTGTGGGGGTGGGCCTGCAGCAGGTGCATGTGCGCCCACAGGGTATTGATGTCGCCCCGGCGTGCGGGACCCGTCTGGGCGTCGCGGGGTCCCATCTCGAGGGCTTTTGCAATGGTCTCCTCTATGAGCGGGCGGTAGGTGTCCAGGCCGAGCGGGGCGATGGTCCGCTCGGCAAGCAGCATCATGTAGTTGAGGTAGTTGCAGGCGAACACGGCGCCGAGGTGGATGTGTGCGCGGGTGTCGGAATCCACGTGGCGGGCGTGGTCTGTCATGGCCCCGGCAAGCTCTTCGAGGCGCTTCGCTGCCTCGGGGTCGGATCCTTCGTGAAAGAGGGGGATGTGGGCGTAGTCGAGCTTGCGGCCTTTGGTGAAGGTCTGCATGGGGTAAAGGACTCCTGTGGCGTGTGAGAGGTCTGAGAGTGCCGAGAGGGGAGTGGTGCCGGAGGTGTGGGCGATGATGGCGTCGGGGTTGACGAGAGCCTTGTCTGCGGATGCGGCCACGGCGGGAATGGCGCTGTCGGTGACCGAGACGATGCAGATGTCTGTTTGCGGGTGGAGGCCTTCGAGCGTATGCGGGTTGGCCTGGCTGACCTTGGCGCCTGCGCCTTCGAGCCACGGTACGAGGTGGGAGGCGACGTTGCCGGTGCCGATGACGGTTATGGTGAAGGGAGAAGTCATATCGGTTGGATTTCACGGTTTTTCAGTAAATTGACAACGCCCATGGTCATGCGCGGGTTTATCTCCACACAGAGGTTGAAGCCGAAGGAAGGGGATAAGAGGGCGTCGATGCCGAGCGGACCGGAGTAGTGCGGGGCGATTATGCGCTCCAGTGCGGCCTTTTGTAGGGACACAGCTTTGTCGCTCCAGCCGTGTGAACGGAGCAGTGTCTCTATTTCGGCCTGCGCAAGGGTGGCATTGGCGCGGTACTGGCGGTGGGCATCTACCTCGAACAGTGAATAACCGAGGAAACGGGCTGTGCCGTCTTGCATCAGCCACTCGGTGGCGAAGTCGAAGGACTGCTGCCAGTCTGGCTCTGCCATCACTGAGCCTTGTCGGCGCAGGGTGCCGATGAGCCAGCGTCGCAGGGTCGTTTTCTCGCCTGAGAGGGCCCTGCGGACGCCCCTGCCAGAAGAACTCCAGGGGGCTTTGAGGTAGCCGCCCGGATGGTTTGCGGCCCAGTCCATGATGTCCTCGGCGTCCGTCATCTCTTGAGGTCGCATCTCCTTTGGGGTGCCTACTGCTTCGTGAAATGGTATGGTAGTGCGTCGGTGGGCGATGTGGCGAAGGCCTTCGAGTTGAGCGGATGTGGGCAGTAGCTCTTCGCTTACACCGCTCTGGAGCAGCAGGCGACGCAGGGTGGCGTTCCAGCCCCAGGGGCGGACAGCGGCAAACTCCCGGCCTCTCAGCTCGTTGAGCATCAACAGGTCTATACCCTTGCCGTTTGACACCGGGAGGGCGGCATTCTGTGGGGGGTCGAGCAGGAGAATGGCGTCACCATCCTTGGCCCAAAGCGAGGGCAGAAGTGCTAGGCGACGTCGTAGTGCGACTATATTGGCCTTGGGCGTGAAGTTCTCGCCTTCCGAGCCGAGGGCGAAATCGGTCTCGGGGTTGAAGATGTGCAGCACGGGGCCTGTCGTCATCGCCGGTCGGACTGGTTGAACCGAAGCGGCTCCGCGGCTCTTTCGGGGAACTCTCCGCTTCGGAATGCCACTCGGCCGTTGACGTAGGTCGTGTCGATGCTGTGGCTGAAGCGCACGCCCTCGTAAGGGGTCCAGCCGCACTTGGAATAGACGTGCTCGCCTGCCAAGGTGGCTATCTTAGGGTTTACGACCACCAAGTCGGCCTTGTATCCCGGGCGGATGAATCCTCGCTTTTCGATGCCGAAGAGGACGGCCGGGTTCTGGCACATAAGCTGAACCACCTGCGGCAGGGATACAATTCCTTGCAGAGCCAGCTCGAGCATTACCAGGAGTGAATATTCCACGCCGGGTCCGCCGGAAGCGGCTTGCAAGGCACCTCCCACTTTCTCTTCGGGGAGATGGGGTGCATGGTCGGTGGCCACGATCTGTATGCGTCCGTCGGCGATGGCACGGCGCAGCTCGTCGCGGTCGGTGGCGCGTTTTACTGCCGGGTTCCACTTGATCTTGGCTCCGAGGCGGTCGTAGTCGATGTCTGTGAACCAGAGGTGATGCACGCAGACTTCGCCGGTGATCTTTCTTCCTGGCAAAGGTTCGTTGCCGAGCATTTTTGCTTCTTCTGCAGTTGAAAGATGCAGCACATGCAGGCGCGTTCCGAGCCTCTTGGCTCGCTCGATGGCACGACGGGTGCACTCGTAGCAGGCGCGGCTGCTGCGGATGAGGGGATGGGCGGAGACGGGCACGTTCTCGCCGTAGCGCTCGCGGAATCCATCGGCGTTGGCGCGGATGATCTGTTCGTCCTCGCTGTGCACGGCTATCAGCCAGGGGAGCGCGAAGATACGCTCCAGTGCCTCTTCCTTGTCAACGAGCATGTTGCCTGTGGAGGAGCCGAGGAAGACCTTCAGCCCCGGAATTTGCTTCGGGTCGAGCCTGTCAATCTCCGAGGCGTTGTCGTTGGTGGCGCCGAAGAAGAAGGCGTAGTTGGCGTGGGAGACGTCCGAGGCGCGTCGCATCTTGTCCTGCCAGGCCTCAAGCGTCACCGTCTGGGGCTTGGTGTTGGGCATATCCATGAAGGAGGTGACGCCTCCGGCCACTGCGGCGCGGCTCTCTGTCTCGATGTCTCCCTTATGGGTGAGACCCGGGTCGCGGAAGTGCACCTGGTCGTCGATGACGCCAGGCAGCAGCCACTTGCCGCCAAGGTCCTCTACTGTCTCGCAGGTGGCCTTCAGTTCTTCGGTCGGGTCACTTTCGCCGATTTCGGCTATGCGGTCGCCGTCGATGACGAGGTAGCCGGTGAAGTCGTTATCGCCTGTGATGATGCGGGCGTTGTGGAGCAGTGTGCGGGCCATCAGATTTTCTTTCTTAACGCCTGGAGGCGGAGCTTGATGACGCCGAAGGCTGCCTCGCCGAAGATGGAGCCGGACATCTTGCTGGTGCCGGCTACGCGGTTGACGAACACTATGGGCACTTCCACGACCTTGAACTTGCGGCGGAAGGCGCGGTACTTCATCTCTATCTGGAAGGCGTAGCCCTTGAACTGTATGGCGTCGAGTCCGATTTCCTCGAGGACTTCCCGGCGGTAGCATACGAACCCGGCAGTGGTGTCGCGCAGCTTCATGCCGGTGACGATACGCACGTAAGCGGAGGCGTAGAAGGACATCAGCACCCTTCCCATGGGCCAGTTGACCACGTTGACGCCGCCTATGTAGCGGGAACCGACGGACACGTCGGCACCCTCCTCTCGGCAGGCCTTGAGCAGGCGGGGCACATCCTTGGGGTTGTGGCTGAAGTCGGCGTCCATCTCCATGATGTACTTGTAGCCGCGTTCGAGGGCCCACTTGAAGCCGTGGATGTATGCAGTGCCGAGACCGAGCTTTCCGGAGCGTTCCTCCAGGAAGAGGCGGTCGGGCCACTGGTCGGCCATCTTGCGTTTCACCACTGCGGCGGTGCCGTCGGGCGAGTTGTCGTCGATGATGAGCACGGAGAAGTCGGGGCCGAGGTCCAGCACGGCATCGATGATCTTATCGATGTTCTCGATCTCGTTGTAGGTGGGAATGATGACAAGCGCGTCGGTCATTGGGTGAAACGGTTTAGAAAGTGATGTTGTATTTTTTCAGCAGGTATAGCGGGTGGTATGTCTGCTTGGCGTATCGCAGTCCGGGGTCTCCGGCGTCGTCCTCGCGGTTGATGTACCTTATCTCGGGGAAGCGGGCGCACACGGCTTCGGCGAAGAGCTTGTTGATGGCCTCGAAGCTTCCGGCTACGGTCCGCTCGGCCTTTTCCACGTGTATGTGCAGTGTGTCGCCGATGACATCGCCGATGGTGTAGGCGACGAGTTTGTCGCCGATGCTGAGCAGGCCTCCGAGCAGGTGCGGGTTGCCCTTCTCGATCTCGGAGAGGAGCGTGTCGGCGAGACGCCGTTCCGTGCGGGCTTCGGGCGTCTGCGCGCCTTCCATCTCCACTTTGCGGCTGATGACGCGTCTCACCTCGGCCACATCCTCCGGCATCATGAAGCGGAAATTTCCGTCCGGGTAGAGGTCGTGGAACTTGTTGAGGTGGTTGCGCTTCTTGCTCATCTTCTTGCCGGCAAGGGTGGCGAGCTGCCGGGCGTCGTAGATGTAGTCCTCCCAGGAGGGAAGCTCGTGCATCTCTTTTCCTCCGATGGCCATGAGGGCGTCGGCCTCCTCTTGGGGTACTGACGAGAACTCCAGCTGCAGTCCTCTGTCATTGCAATAGCGGCGCAGCACCTCGACTGACTCCTGAAGCGGCCTGGTGCCGAGCGGGTAGGAGAAGGTGGGAGTGGGTTCCGTATGCTCTCCGTCGCCGGGCGCACGCCCCTTTATGTATAAGGTGTCGCGATGGATGGCATATTCGTAGTCGAACATCTCCACCCACATGAGCAGTCCGCCGTAGGAGAAGTCGCAGCTGCGGCTCTTGCTCAGGCTTAGGTAGGGGAGTATCTGCTCCATGGCGGCGGCGTCGACGGGACGGAACTGCGGCAGGTCGGTTTCGGGGGGCATTGTGTGCGTGTATTTATAGCTTATAGACTGTTAACAATCCATTCGGCTATTTTCTTCTTGACGCGGCGAAATCGGCGATTGCCCTTGCGATGAAGTCCTGTTCCTCGATGCTCACGCACGGGCCCGAGGGGAGGCAGAGGCCCTGGGCGAAGAGGTGTTCGGAAGTGCCGTCGACGTACCGGGTGGCCTCGGAGAAGACGGGCTGCAGGTGCAGCGGCTTCCAGAGCAGGCGCGTCTCGACGTTGAGCGAGGCCATGTGCACCCGGAGCTCGTCGGCGGTGACACCGGAGTCGGGGGCTACGATGATGGTGGTGAGCCAGAAGTTGCTGTCGAAGTCGGCGGAGGGGTTGTTGAAGACTGTGATGCCGGGGATGGACGGGAGCAGGTCCATGTAGCGGCCGTGGAGCATGCGGTGGTGGTCCAGGTGCCGGGCGAGGATTTCCATCTGTCCGAGGCCCACGGCGGCGCTGATGTTGCTCAGCCGGTAGTTGTAGCCGATCACCCGGTGGTGGTAGTAAGGCATCGGTTCGCGGGCCTGGGTGGCCAGGAAGAGAGCCCGCTTCTTCATCTCCTCGGTATGGCAGACGACCGCGCCTCCGCCGGAGGTGGTGATCATCTTGTTGCCGTTGAATGAGAGTGTGCCGACGTCGGCAAGGGTGCCGCAGGGACGACCCTTGTAGCAGGAGCCGAGTGCCTCGGCGGAGTCTTCGAGCACGGGGATGCGGTACTCGCGGGCGATGTCCATGATCTCGTCCATCTTTGCGGGCATGCCGTATAGCTCGGCCACGACGATGGCGCGGGGAGAGTGGCCGGTATGGGTGATGCGGTCCTCGATGGCCATGCGGAGCAGTTCGGGGCTCATGTTCCAGGTGGAGGGCTCTGAGTCCACGAACACTGGCTTGGCGCCGAGGTAGACGATGGGGTTGGCGGATGCGGCGAAGGTGAAGGATGAGCATATGACCTCGTCGCCGGGCCTTACGCCGAGCAGGTCCAGTCCGATGTGGATGGCGGCGGTGCCTGCGCTGAGGGCGCATACGTGCACCGGCTGTCCGTCGGTCGAGAGTTGTTGCTCCAGTTCGGCCTCGAAGCGGTCGACGTGCGGGCCGAGGGGAGTGATCCAGTCGTCGGCCAGCGCCTCGTTGATGTATTTCAGCTCGGTGCCCGCAACCTCGGGCTTGCAGAGCAGTATCCGTTTGTTCATGTTATTTGCCTAATGCGTAATAGTGGAAGCCGTCCTTCTCGAGTTCGGGGCGGGAGTATATGTTTCGTCCGTCGAGCACGACGGGGTTCTTCATGCGCCGGTGTGCCTGCTGCCAGTCGGGCATGCGGAGTTCCTTCCATTCGGTGAGGAGCATGAGTGCGTCGGCGCCGTCGAGGGCGGAGTACATGTCAGGGGCATAGGCGATGGAGTCGCCGAGGCGCCGTTTTGCCTCGGTTACGGCTATGGGATCGTAGGCCACCACATCTGCGCCGGCCTTGAGGAGCAGGTCGATGAGCACGAGCGCGGGTGCCTCGCGCATATCGTCCGTCTCGGGCTTGAACGCCAGTCCCCACAGGGCGATGCGTCTGCCTTTCAGGTCGCCTTCGTAGTGTGCCGATAGCTTGTCGAAGAGGAGTCGCTTCTGGTCCTCGTTGACGGCTTCGACGGCTTGCAGCACACGCATGTCGTAGCCATGTTGGGCGGCGGTGCGTATGATGGCCTTGACGTCCTTTGGGAAGCAGGAGCCTCCGTAGCCGCAGCCGGGGTATAGGAACTTGGTGCCGATGCGGAGGTCGGAGCCGATGCCCTTGCGCACCATCTCGACGTCGGCGCCCACGCGGTCGCAGAGGTTGGCTATGTCGTTCATGAACGATATGCGGGTGGCGAGCATGGCGTTGGCGGCATATTTTATCATCTCGGCCGAGCGGATATCGGTGAAGATCATGCGGTCCGAGGAGAGCGTGAAAGGGCGGTAGAGCCTCTCCATGAGCTTTCGGGCACGGTCGGTGTCGACGCCCACCACCACGCGGTCGGGACTCATGAAGTCGGGTATGGCGGCTCCCTCCTTGAGGAACTCGGGATTGGAGGCGACGTCGAAATCTATGCTGACGCCGCGGCGGTCGAGCTCCTCCTGCACGGTGGCACGGACTTTGTCGGCGGTACCCACGGGTACGGTGCTCTTGGTGACGATGCAGAGGTAGCGGTCCATATGGCGGCCGATGCCTCGGGCTACGTCGAGCACATAATGCAGGTCGGCGGAGCCATCTTCGTCGGGAGGCGTGCCGACGGCGGAGAACACGGCCTCGACGCCCGAGTCGAGAGCTTCGGTGAGGGAAGTAGTGAATTTAAGGCGTCCGGACCGGCGGTTACGGTCCACCATGGTCTGCAGGCCAGGCTCGTAGATGGGAACCCTGCCCTCGTTGAGGCTGCGAATCTTGGCCTCGTCGACGTCGACGCAGATGACCTCTACGCCCATGTCCGAAAAACAGGCGCCCGAAACCAGGCCCACATAGCCAGACCCCACTATTGCTATCTTCATTTATTTACTCTGGTTGGGGAATATTCAGTGCAAAATTAACAATTAATTCCGAGTGAGCCAACAATTTCAAAAACTTTGTGATTAGAAAGGGCAAGGTCTTGCGTGAGACCGAAAAATGTACTAAATTTGCACTTGCTTTCATAACAGTAATGAATCTCGACATGCACAATATAAAGAGGCTCGCCCTGGCGGCCTGCCTTTCCACTTTATTTATAAACGTAGGCTGTACTTCCTCGACCGACACCACAGCTGCCGACCCCGCCACACAGGGAACGGCAAATGCCGAGATACAGGAAACGGACAGCATCGCCGGTCTCCCGCCGCAGAAGGAGGACAGCGTGCCGAAAGGTCCTCAGTACACCAACCATGTCTTCCCGACCGCCGAGGACGCGTTGGCTTTCATGGAGCAGTCGCCCGACTGGAGCGAGTACCGGCAGGGCATCCTGCCGCAGATGGCCCACGAGGAGCTGGCATACGCGACAAAGCTGCTCAACAGTCCCTACAAGCGCTTCATCGTGGTCGACAAGTCCAAGATGAAGGTGATTCTTTTCGACAAGTACGGACGCGTGGAGAAGGAATACGGAATGGCCGGGCCGCGCAACTACGGCACCAAGCACAAGAAGGCCGACTCTCGCACCCCCGAAGGGTATTTCTCCGCCGAGGGCATCTACGACAGCACCGACTGGGAGTTCACCGACGACGATGGCATCAAGCATCCCGGCAAGTGCTTCGGGCCTCGCTTCGTGCGCGTCAAGAACCCCGTGACGACGCAGGTGGGCATCCACGGCACCTCTTCTCCCGGTTCCATAGGCAGGCGGACCAGCCACGGATGCATCCGCCTGCGCGACGAGAACATCCTCGACCTGGTGAAGTACGTGCAGATAGGCATGCCCATCATCATTCTGCCGAGCGAGCGCGACCAGGCCGTCAACGCGCAGGAGGGGTGCCGCACCGGCTACTTCAACACCGGCGTCGCCCCGCTGCCCGGTGCCAACACCGGCACGCTCCGCAAGCCTGAAGAGAACAAGGAAAAGGAGAAGCCAGAGGTCGAGGAGGCCGAGCGTCAGGAGAAGGACACGATTCCTGCAGAGCCGGAGAAGCAGAAGGAGGAGTCCCCCGAAGAAGAGCCGGTGGAGACCCTCGTTGACTAATCCCCGGTAGCCGGCAGCAGAAACGGCATTTCCATTTGCGTCTGGCGTGCGCTGGCGGGTTAGCCACACCCACTTCTCCGCTGTGCATCCCCTCACCTCTCATCATCTAAACAAGAAACATTGCCACACTACGATACATACTCGCCCGAGATAGGGCTTTACGGCGAGAACGGCGCCGTACCGGTCCTCAGCCCGTCGGATGAGGAGGCCGGCAAGACCCGTCGCCCTCCTGCCTCCGACAAGCGCGACGCCGCAGGCAAGGCCAGGCCCGGACATAGGACTCCGGGGCGCGCCAGGGCCGTCGCCAAGTCGGAGCCGACATTCATGGACAAGGTGAACGCCTTCTTCCACAACCCCACGCTGAGGGTGATGACCGGCCTATTCCTGATGCTGCTGGCCGCATACCTGCTCATCTGCTTCATTTCCTACGTCGGCAACTGCTTCGACGACCAGGCTGTCATTGCCGGCACCAGGGCTGGCACTGTGCACGTCGACAACTACGGCGGCGAAGGGGGGGCGCGTCTATCGCAGATTCTCATCGACGACGGTTTCGGATTCGGCAGCCTCGTCATCATCTTCTGGCTCCTGATGGTCAGCCTCAAGATGCTCACCAACTCGCGGCTGGGCCGCTTCAGGACCCTCAATTTCACCATCAAGTGCCTCATAGCCCTCATCACCATATCTCTGATAATCGGCCTGCTGACCATCGGCCTTGATGTGCCCTTCAACCTCGGAGGTGCGCACGGGCGGTACGTGAACCAGGCCATCATCGACTTCATCGGCTGGGCCGGAGCCGCCCTGCTCTGCATCTTCATGCTTGTCATGTTCGTTACGATCTGCCTGCGCGACGTGGTCAAGTGGTGCATTAAGAAGAAGCGCCAGCGCGATGCCGTCCGTGCGGCCCGCCGCGCCGAGATGGAGGCCGAGCATGCCCGCATCCGCGAGATGGAGGAGATGCAGGCCCGCGAGATGGCCGAGGAGGCCGGGGCCGGAGAGCACGTCTCCGAAGCGGACGCCGGTGCCGATAACGCCCAGCCCGACAACGTGGCTTTTGCCGATAACTCGGGACAGTCGCCAGAGGAGCTGGACGTCGAGGCTGACATGACCTATATCTACGACGACGGCGAGGAGGATCCGCTGCCCGGACCCGATACCCGCCCGGGACAGGAAGAGGAACTCGCCGCCCAGGGCAATACCTCTGCCACCGGCGACGTTCCCGCCGCCGAGGCCCCGAAAGCTGAGGGGCGTGGCATGACTATGAAGGTGAACGTCAACCACGTCGCCACCGTCTCCGAGAAGGATTCCACCTTGCCTAAGAAGGCCGAGAACTACCACTTCCCCCCCCTGGCCCTGCTCAAGGCCGCCCCGGAGCGTCCCGCCCTGGACCGCAACGAGCAGGTGGAGAACAAGGAGAAGATACGCCAGACGCTGCTCGACTTCGGCATTCCCATCACCGATATCGAGGCCACAGTAGGCCCTACAGTCACCCTGTATGAAATAGTGCCGGAGCGCGGAGTGAAGATTTCGAGCATCCGCAACCTGGCCGACGACATCGCCCGTTCGCTCCGCGCCACTGGTGTCCGCATTATCGCTCCCATGCCGGGCCGCGGCACCGTGGGCATCGAGGTAGCCAACCGCGAGCGACAGATGGTGACGATGCGCACGGTCATCTCCTCGCGCCGCTTCCAGGAGACGAAGGCGGAACTCCCCCTGGCGCTCGGATGCACCATCAACAACGACGTCTACATAGCCGACCTGGCCAAGATGCCCCACCTGCTGGTGGCCGGCGCCACCGGTCAGGGCAAGTCGGTGGGACTCAACGCCATCATCACCTCGCTGCTCTTCTGCAAGAAGCCCTCGGAGCTGAAGTTCGTGCTCATCGACCCGAAGATGGTGGAGCTGAGCCTCTATTCCGAGATCGAGAAGCACTACCTGGCGCGCCTGCCGGGTGATGACCAGGAGGTCGTCATCACCGACGTGGCCAACAAGTCGCTGCCAGTCCTCAGCTCCCTTTGCGTGGAGATGGAGGAACGCTACCAGCTGCTCAAGAATGCACGCGTACGTGCCGTCAAGGAGTACAACGAGAAGTTCCTCGACGGGCGTCTCAATCCCGCCGATGGACACCGCTTTATGCCTTACATCGTGGTCATTATCGACGAGTTCGCCGACTTGATCATGAACGTCGGCAAGGAGGTGGAGAAGTCCATCGCGCGCCTGGCCCAGAAGGCCCGCGCTATCGGCATCCATCTCATCCTCACCACCCAGCGTCCCTCCACCGACGTCGTCACGGGCCTCATCAAGGCCAACTTCCCGGCCCGCATAGCCTTCAAGGTGAGCTCAGGCGTGGATTCCAAGACCATCCTCAACACCACTGAGGCAGAGCGGCTTATCGGCATGGGCGATATGCTCATCTTCGACCGCAGCGAGCTGGTGCGCGTGCAGTGCGCCTACACCTCGGAGAAGGAGGTCGACGACATCTGCACCTTCATCTCCCGGCAGCCCTGCGACGAACAGCCCTACGTGCTGCCCGAACCGCTTGTCAGCGGCGACGACGGCGGTGACATCGACGGCGGCTTCGACGACCAGCGCGTCGACCCGATGCTCCCCGAGATAGCCCGAGCCATCATCAACATGCCCCAGGCCTCCACTTCGGCCGTACAGCGCCGCTACAATATCGGCTACAACCGCGCGGGGCGCATCATGGACCAGCTTGAGCGCATGGGCGTGGTCGGACCCGCGCACGGCGGAAAGCCCCGCACCGTGCTTATGGACCCCATGGCCCTGGAATCCGTGCTCGATTCGATCGGCCTCAAATAAAATCCGAGTTTCAGTTAATAAAAATATGTGTAGGAAGATATTCGCGCTCGTGCTGCTGCTGGTGGCCTTTGGGGCCTCGGCGGCACCCTCCGCCCGGGAGGTGATGCGCAAGGCTGCGGCCACGCTCTCGGGCGCCTCCGGCGTCACCGTCCGCTACTCCATCTCCTCTTCCGACGGCGGCCGCTTCTCCGGTACCGCCATCGTCAAGGGGCGCGCCTTCTACCTCGACCAGGGGCGCTACAAGACCTGGTACGACGGCAAGTCGATGACAACCCTCGACACCAGCGACAACACCGCCACGCTCTCCAACCCAACGGCAGCGGAAGTTGACCAGATGTGTCCCACAGGATATATATCCTCGTGGGCTTCCGGCTACACAGTGGCCCTGGCCAAGCGTCAGCCCGCCTCCGGCCACTGCGTCATACTCACGGCCAGGAACTCCGGTGCGGCAGCCAAGAAGGCGATACTCACCGTCGGCGCCAACTTTCAGCCGCAGAAACTGGTTGTATCTCTGAGGAACGGCATCACCGCCACAGTCGTCATCTCCTCGCTCAGGACCGGGGGGGCTTCGGCGGCCAACAACTTCCGCTTCCCCTCAAACAAGTACCGCAAGGTCAAAGTCACCGACCTGCGCTAACCCTAATCAAGCAAGACCATGGACACACAACAGCACACCGAAAGAGTAAAAGTTCTCATCATAGGCAGCGGCCCTGCCGGATACACCGCCGGCATCTACGCCAGCCGCGCCAACCTCGCCCCGGTGCTCTACGAGGGCATGCAGCCGGGCGGCCAGCTAACCACCACCTCCGAAGTCGAGAACTTCCCCGGCTATCCCGAGGGCGTCAATGGCACCCAGCTCATGGAGGACCTGCGCAAGCAGGCCGAGCGCTTCGGCACTCAGGTGCGCGCCGCCTCAATCGAGCGCATCGACTTCAACGGCCGTCCCTACAAGTGTCTTGACGAGCATGGCAAGACCATTGAGGCCGAGACAATTATCCTCTGCACGGGCGCCTCGGCCCGCTACCTGGGCCTCCCTGACGAGGAGAAATACCGAGGCATGGGCGTGAGCGCCTGTGCCGTCTGCGACGGCTTCTTTTACCGCGGACTCAACGTGGCCGTGGTGGGTGGCGGAGACTCCGCTTGCGAGGAGGCCGTATACCTCGCCTCTCTCGCCAAGAAGGTATACCTCATAGTGCGCAAGGACTACCTCCGCGCCTCGCATTTCATGAAGGCCAAGGTGGCCAACACCCCCAACATCGAGGTGCTATTCAACTGCAACGTCACCGGCCTCACGGGTGAGGGTGTGGTGCAGGGTGCCGACATCGTGCGCCATGCGGGGCTGCCCGAAGAGGAGCGCTTCCGCATCGACATCGACGGCTTCTTCCTGGCCATCGGCCACAAGCCCAACACGGAGCTCTTCGGTGACCACGTGGAGCTCGACGACCGAGGCTTCGTGCGTACGCAGGCCCATTCGCAGGCCACCAACCTGCCGGGCGTTTTCGCCGCCGGAGACGTCTGCGACCCCTCATACCAGCAGGCCATCACCGCCGCCGGAACGGGTTGCCGCGCCGCCCTCGATGCCGAGCGCTTCCTGCTCAAGAACAACATCGAATAGCATACACGCATGGATCCCAAGGAAAAGCAGCGCCTGCTCGACAGCCGCTACCTGCGCATGGCCTTCATCTGGGCCGAGAACTCATACTGTCGCCGCCGTCAGGTAGGCGCCATCCTGGTCAAGGACAACATGATCATCTCTGACGGCTTCAACGGCACCCCTTCGGGCTTCGAGAACCGCTGCGAGGACGAGGAGGGGGTCACTTTCCCCTACGTGCTGCATGCCGAGGCGAATGCCATCACCAAGGTCGCCCGCAGCAACAACTCCTCCGAGGGCTCTACGCTCTACATCACCACGTCGCCCTGCATGGAATGCAGCAAGCTCATCATCCAGGCAGGCATCCGCCGCATAGTATACGCCGAGCGTTACCGAGTCACCAACGGACTCGACCTGCTCGAAAAAGCCGGCGTGGAGGTCGAGTACTTCCCCAAGGAGGAGCTGCTCGGCATTTTTGACACCATACGATAGACAATACGTTCTGTAAATTGAAACGTTCCAAACTTCTCTACATCTTTACGCCGCTGCTGTTCATGGCGGGCATCGCCATCGGCATCCTCATCGGCGGGGGCTTCAGAAAGGGCGGCTCCTCTACGGTCGAGCTGTCCGACAAGTACCGCGAGCTGCTGGGCCTCATCAACTCCGAGTACGTCGATGACGTCGACATTGACTCGTTGCTGGAGATGAACATCCCTGACTTGCTCAGCTACCTCGACCCGCATTCTGCCTACATCCCCGCCAGCGACTTCGAGGATGTCAACAGCGAGCTCGAGGGGAGCTTCTCGGGCGTGGGCATCAGCTTCCAGATTATCAAGGACACCGTGGTGGCCGTTGACATCATCGCCGGCGGACCCGCCCAGAAGGTGGGGCTGCAGCCCGGTGACCGAATCCTTTCCGCCGATACCGTGCAGCTCACCGGTGCCGGCGCCACCCAGGAGAAGGTCTTTTCCAACTTGCGCGGCGATAAGGGTTCGCACGTCAAACTCAAGATACTGCGTCCCGGCATGTCCAAGCCTGCCGTTTACGACATCGTGCGCGGTGACATCCCCGTCAACTCCGTCGACTCCTACTACATGCTCGACCGCAAGACCGGCTACATCCGCGTGGGTAAGTTCGCCAAGAACACCTATCAGGAGTTTCTCGACGCCCTGGTCAAGCTCAGGATGCAGGGTGCCGACAAGATGGTCATCGACCTGCGCGGCAACTCCGGCGGATACATGGACCAGGCCATCCTCATGGCCAACGAGTTCCTTCCCGGCGGCCGCCGTATCGTATACACCAAGGGGCGCAAGAAGACCGATGACGTCATTGCCGACAGCGACGGACGCGGCTCCTTCCAGAACATGCAGCTGGTGGTTGTGGCCGACGAGTTCTCCGCCTCCGCTTCCGAAATCTTTGCCGGAGCCATCCAGGACAACGACCGCGGACTGGTAATAGGCCGCCGCACTTTCGGCAAGGGCTTGGTGCAGAACCAGTTCATGCTCCCCGACAACTCCGCCCTGCGCCTCACCATAGCCCGCTACTACACCCCCTCGGGACGTTCCATACAGAAGGAATACGTTCGCGGCGAAGGGGGCAAGTACGAGATGGACATCCTGGAGCGCTACAACCGTGGCGAGTTCTACAGCGCCGACAGCATCCATCTCGACAAGTCCAGGAGGTACAGGACCCACAACGGCCGCATCGTCTATGGCGGCGGAGGCATTATGCCCGACATCTTCATCCCCGAGGACACCGCCGGTGTCACCTCCTACTACACCGAGGTGGTCAACCGTGGCCTTATCCCGCGCTTCTCCATGCAGCTGGCAGACCGCTACCGCCGAGCCATGGGAAACTCCCGTGACATGGACAAGCTCCTGCGCTCCCTGCCCAACGACAACGCCCTGCTGCAGCAGTTCGCCGACTTCGCATCGGGCGAGGGAGTCCCCGCCCGATGGTACTACATCGGCCGCAGCCGAGCACTGCTCCTGCGTCAGATCAAGGCTGTGCTCGTGCGTGACATACTCGGATTCAACGCATACTTCAAGATCATCAACCGCGACGACGCCATGATTCAGCGCGCCCTCCGCGAGCTTAACGCCGGCCATTCGCCGATACAAATAAAGAAATAAAGCGTTATACTTACATGAACACCATGGAAAAACGCGATATCAGGCGCAAGATCAAGAACCTGCGCACCATGCTCACCGATGCCGAGCGCCAGGCAGCCGCCGACGCCGTCTTCGGCCAGCTCGAGCAGACGGCCGCCTTCATGCTGGCCGACCGCATCCTCATGTACCACTCTTTGCCCGACGAGGTCAGCACCCACGCCTTCCTGCGCAAGTGGGGCGACCGCAAGAGCTTCTTCCTGCCCCGCGTCAACGGTGTCAACCTCGAGATCCTGCCCTACGACGAGCAGCGTCTGGAGCTGGGCTCCTTCCACATCGAGGAACCCACCGGCGAGAACCCGGTCGATCCCGACGATATAGAGCTTATAGTGGTTCCGGCTGTGGCCTTCGACCGCCGCGGGACCCGCCTGGGCCGCGGCAAGGGATTCTATGATCGCCTGCTGGCCACCACCAGCGCCACCACCATCGGCGTAGGCTACGATTTCCAGCTCATCGACGAGGTGCCTGCCGAGCCGCACGACGTGCCCATGAATATGGTCGTCACCCAGACCTCCGTCATCCTCTGCCGCTGTCCACGCCAGTGAAGCTCGTAAGTTCGCATATCAAGCTCGCCGACATCATTTTCCACGACCCGGCGGCCATCACCGTGCTCAACCGCTTCGGCATCCGTCTGGGCGTAGGCAGCGCCACCCTCGGCCAGGCGTGTGCCTTGAGAAACCTCGACGCTCCTTTCGTGGAGGCTATCCTCAACATCTCCCTCAACGAGGACTACTTTCCCGAGCGGGCGCTGAAGACGTTCACTCTGCCCTTGCTGGAGGAGTACTTGCTCGGCACGGACCGCTACTACACCCGTATGCAGCTTCCCAACATCGCCCGGCACCTCGACTCGCTCATCTCGCACAGTCCCGACGGCGGCAACCTCGAGCTGCTGCGCGGCTTCTTCGGAGACCTGAGTCGTGAGCTAACGGCACGTGCCGAGGCGGAGCTTAAGGCGGGGCATTGCCTGAAAGACGACTGGCAGCCCGTGTCCGACACCATCTCCGACCTGCTCAGTTTCTTTGTGGTGCACTTGCGCGGCGAGTGCGACGAGAACCTCTGCAACGCCGTCGTCAACGCCATCTTCACGCTCGACCACGATCTTCGCCAGACGGCTCGCATACGCCGTCAGGCCCTTCTGCCGCTGCTGCAAGATGTCTGACCGTCCGTTCATCATCGCCTGCGGACTCCCGCCCATGCTGGTGGAGGCCTGCAAGGCACTGGGGCTTTACCTGCCCGTGAGAAGCGTCGAGGAACGGCACCTGGAGCATCTGCGCCCGGAGGCCTGGATAGTCTCTGCGGCTGTTTTCGCTGCTCATCTCGACTTCCTAATGCCCTACCGTCGCCATGTCCTGGTATATGTCGGCGAGGAGGAGACCACTTCAGAGCTCTGCATCTCCCTTCGCGACGATCCCGATCGCTGGATGGACGCTTTCGCACGTCTCGAACGGGAGGGCAGTCCCTTCGGAGAGGACACTGCCACGGCTCCGCTCACTCAGCGCGAGAAGGATGTGTTGCGTCTCATAGCCGCCGGACTCACAGCCAAGGAAATCGCCGACCGCCTCGGCATCACCGCCAACACCGTCGTCACCCACCGCAAGAACCTCAGCGCCAAGCTCGGCATCCGCTCCGCCTCGGGACTCAGCCTATATGCCATGATGAACGGCATTATATAAGCAATGTAGGGACGCGCACCATGGAGCGTCCCTACATTGCTTAATACGTGGCAGTTTATATCAGGTCGACGAGGATGGCGTCGGAGAGGAGGCAGGCCTGCGGGGAGGCCAGTCGAAGGCGGCCATCATTGTCATGGCAAAGGAGGTTCCTCTGAAGCCACTCTTCGGCATTGGCAAGAAGTCCATTGGCAGCGCTCTCTCCGAAGCGGCGCGCATACTCACTCAGGTTGATTCCCTCGGCCGTCCGCAGGCGCGTCAGCACATATTCCTCGGCCTGTTCGGCGGGGGAGAGGCGTTCCCATTCCCGCGCTTCCGACACATTATATATATATGCGTTCACGTCTGCCGGGTTGACATACCTGCGGTCCTCCTGTGGATACCCAGCCGCCGCCGCTCCGAGTCCTATGTATGGCCTGCCGTTCCAGTAAGCGCTATTATGCTTTGACCGATGTCCCGGCAGCGCGAAGTTGGAAATCTCGTAATGCTCGTACCCCTCCTCTTTCAGCCGCTTGCACAGCCTCAGGTACATCTCCTCCACCGCCTGCTCGTCCGGAACCTCTCTCTTTCCTGCTTTCACGAGCCGTGTCAGGGCCGAGCCATCCTCCAGTTCGAGCATATATATGGATATGTGTTCCGGCGTCATCGTCATCACCTCCTCCAGACTGTGGCTGAACGACGCCGCCGTCTGCCCGGGGAGCCCGCAGATAAGGTCGAGGCTGAGGTCTCCGTATCTCTTCAGCATCTCCGCAGCCTTGCGCACCTGATCCGCCGTGTGTCGGCGCCCTATCATCCGCAGCTCCTCGTCAACCAGGCTCTGCACTCCCATGCTGAAGCGGTTCACTCCTGCCTCTGCCCATGCCTGCGCTCTTGGCCCGGTCACATCCTCTGGGTTGACCTCCAGCGTCACCTCCTCGGGACGGAAACATTCGCCCAGCATCACCGTCATCTCTGTCAAGAATCCGACAATCAGCCGAGGCTCTGCCAGCGACGGTGTGCCTCCTCCGAAGTAGACGGAACGGACGGGTGCGTGATGGGTCATCCAGTCGCTCCAATCCCGAGCTTCCCGGGCCAGTGCGGCGAAATATTCCTCCTGACGCAGATTTTCTC
Source organism: uncultured Porphyromonadaceae bacterium (assembly GCA_900541835.1). Lineage (GTDB taxonomy): Bacteria > Bacteroidota > Bacteroidia > Bacteroidales > Muribaculaceae > Lepagella. Next base: position 189,099 of record UQLL01000001.1, on the reverse strand, counting down.
CTACGGTCGAATAGAACGCGCAATACAGGCAGCGGCTGTGGCAAAATGGCACGTGTACGTATACTCCGCACCCCTTATCCTCTCCCGAAGCGGCTTCGCAGCCCGGTTTAGATGGTCTCTGCTCTTGCTTTTTGCCAATTCTTGCCATGTGGTCAATGCCTGGTTTTGGTGCCGCGAAGTTAGCTATTTCGCCTCAATCCTCCAAAACATGTTGTAAAACATGTTTTTATAATACCTCTATGTCCGAAAAAAGTTGTAACTTTCAGCCGTTTTTTGAGAGGGATCCCCAAAGGGTCCTTCCGGGACACACGAAACATCACGAACCAAACCAATTTCAAGGTATCACATATGAAGACCTACAACACCGACGAAATCAAGAACATAGCCTTGCTCGGAAGCAAAGGCTCGGGAAAAACCACACTCGCGGAGGCCATGCTTCTGGAGTGTGGAGTCATCAAGCGCCGCGGCACCATCGAGGCCAAGAACACTGTCTGCGACTACTTCCCCGTAGAGAAGGAGTACGGCTACAGCGTGTTCTCGACAGTGTTCAACTGCGAGTTCAACGGCAAGAAGCTCAACGTGATTGACTGCCCCGGAGCCGACGACTTCGTGGGCAACGCTTACACTGCCCTCGGTGTATGCGATACCGGCGTCATCGTCCTCGACGCCGAGTACGGCGTGGAAGTAGGCACACGCAACATATTCCGCACCACCGAGCAGCTCCGCAAGCCCGTGCTCTTCGCACTCAACCAGATAGACGGCGAGAAGGCCGACTACGACAACCTCATGGAGCAGATGCGCGAAGTCTTCGGCCCTAAGGTTGTGGCCGTGCAGTTCCCCGTGCAGGCAGGTCCCGGTTTCAACGCCCTCGTCGACGTCCTTCTCATGAAGAAGCTCGAATGGGGCCCCGACGGCGGAGCACCCACCGTCACTGACATACCCGCCGACCTCATGGACCGCGCCGAGGAGCTCCACAATGCCCTCGTCGAGGCTGCCGCCGAGAACGACGAGACCCTCATGGACAAGTTCTTCGAGGAAGGCGCCCTGACCGAGGACGAGATGCGCGAAGGCATCCGCAAGGGCCTCATCGACCGCAGCATCTATCCCGTATTCATAGTCAGCGCCCTCAAGGACATGGGCGTGCGCCGCATGATGGAGTTCCTTGGCAACGTCTGCCCATTCATCTCCGAGATGCCCGCTCCCGTCACCGTCTCCGGCGAGCCCGTAGAGCCCAAGGCCGACGGTCCCCTGAGCCTCTTTGTCTTCAAGACCAGCATCGAGCCCCACATCGGCGAGGTCAACTACTTCAAGGTCATGAGCGGCACGCTCCATGCCGGCGACGATGTCGAGAACGTCTCCCGCCAGGGCTCCAAGGAGCGCCTCGCCCAGCTCTACGTCGTCAGCGGACAGGTGCGCCAGAGCGTCGACGAGCTCCGCGCAGGCGACATCGGCGCCGCCGTCAAGCTCAAGGACGTCCACACCGGCAACACCCTCGACCAGAAAGGCTGCGAGTACGAGTTTGACTTCATCCAGTACCCGGCCCCCAAGTACACCCGTGCCGTCAAGCCTGTCAACGAGTCCGACTCCGAGAAGCTTTCCGTCATCCTCACCCGCATGCACGAGGAGGACCCCACCTGGATCTGGGAGCAGAGCAAGGAACTCAAGCAGATGCTTGTCAAGGGCCAGGGCGAGTTCCACCTCCGAACCCTCAAGTGGAGAGTCGAGAACAACGATAAGCTCCCTATCGAGTTCTACGAGCCCAAGATTCCATACCGCGAGACCATCACCAAGGCCGCACGCGCCGACTACCGCCACAAGAAACAGTCCGGCGGCTCCGGCCAGTTCGGCGAGGTGCACCTCATCATCGAGCCTTATACCGAAGGCATGCCCGAGCCCGACACCTACAAGTTCGGCAGCCAGGAGTTCAAGCTCAATGTCCGCGACAAGCAGGAGATACCCCTGGAGTGGGGCGGCAAGCTCGTGGTCTATAACTGCATCGTAGGCGGCGCCATCGACGCCCGCTTCATCCCCGCCATCGTCAAGGGCCTCATGGACCGCATGGAGCAGGGTCCCCTCACCGGCTCTTACGCACGCGACGTCCGCGTAATGATCTACGACGGCAAGATGCACCCTGTAGATTCCAACGAAATCTCCTTCCGCCTCGCAGGCCGCAACGCCTTCTCCCAGGCCTTCCGTGCCGCCAACCCCAAGATTCTCGAACCTGTCTACGATGTCGAGGTGCTGACTCCCGCCGACACCATGGGCGACGTCATGAGCGACCTCCAGGGACGCCGCGCCATCATAATGGGCATGTCGTCCGAGAACGGAGTGGAAAAACTCTCCGCCAAGGTGCCTCTCAAGGAGATGAGTTCCTACTCCACCTCCCTGAGCTCCATCAGCGGTGGTCGCAGCTCCTTCTCCATGCAGTTCGCCAGCTACGAACTCGTGCCCGGCGACGAGCAGGAACGCCTCCTCAAGGCATACGCCGAGACACAGCAGGACGAATAACCCTTATCCCATTCCCCACACAAGCCGGTGCCCACCCCAGGGTACCGGTTTTGCTTTTTACTGCTCTCCTGTAGGGACGCACAGGAGGTCTCAGCAATTTTCACTAACTTTGCATCATGGATCTTAAACACTACACCCGGCAGATAGAGCAGGGTCTACGGTCGTTACCCCTGTCCGTCGACGCCGCCATACCATCTCTCTACGAGCCCATCGTCTACACCCTCGACGGCGGCGGCAAGCGCCTCCGTCCCGTGCTCACACTCATGGCCGCCGAAGCCCTCGGCGCAGATTCCGCCTCCGCACTCAACGCCGCACTCGGCATCGAAGTCTTCCACAACTTCACCTTGTTGCACGACGACGTCATGGACCGCTCCGATCTGCGCCGCGGCCGCCCTACCGTCCACGCCCGCTGGGATCAGAACACCGCCATCCTCTCCGGCGACGCCATGCTCACCCTTGCCACACAGCTCGTCGCCCAGGTCCCCGACACCGCCCTCCGCCCGGTGCTCCAGGCATTCAACCAAGGTGCCATGGACGTCTACGAAGGCCAGGCCCTCGACATGGACTTCGAGCGTCGCGACACCGTCACCATCCCCGAGTACATCCGCATGATCACCCTCAAGACTGGCGCCCTGCTCGCCACAGCCCTCAAGGTCGGAGCCATCATCGGCGGAGCCGATGCCGAACGCCTGGAGGCCCTCTACGACTTCGGCACCGATCTCGGCATAGCCTTCCAGATCCACGACGACTATCTCGACATGTACGGCAATGAGGAGCGTCTCGGCAAGCCCGTCGGCGGCGATGTCCAGAACAACAAGCAGACCTACCTGCTGCTCACCGCCTTCGCCCACGGAGGCAAGGAGGCCGCCGCCCTGCGTCAGGCCATGCACATGGAGCGCGGAGAACGCAAGCTCGCCATCTTCCGTCGGATCTACGACGACCTCGGTATCGCGGACCAGTGCCACCAGGCCACCGTCCGATACTGCAACAGAGCCATCTCCGCGCTGCACCGCGCCTGCCTCGACCCCGACCATGAGGCTCGCTTCGCCGCCCTCGCCAACCGTCTCACCGACCGCGACAAATGACCCCCCTGACCGACACTCACACCCACATATACGACCCCGGGGCCTTCCCCGAAGGCCCCGGGGAGGCAGTGAAGCGTGCACAAGAGGCCGGTGTCTATCGCTTTATCCTGCCCAACGTCAACACCCAGTCCGCCCCACATGTGCTTGCACTCCACCGCCAGTTCCCCCACTGCACCCACGTCGCTGCCGGTCTCCATCCCTGCGACGGCACCGACAACTGGCGCCAGGAACTCGACCATATCCTCGACACCTTATCCTCCGCCAAGCCAGTAGCGATAGGGGAGGTGGGCATCGACCTCTACTGGGAGCAGGACACCCTGGCACGCCAGCTCGAACTATTCGCCGCCCAGGTGCAACTCGCCCGCAAGCTGAGCCTCCCACTCATCATCCATTGCCGCAATGCTCTCGACCCCGTCCTCGAAGTATTGGAGAAGCATGGCCGTGACATCCCCGCCGTCTTCCACAGCTTCACCGGCACCCCCGCCGACGTCCGCCGCATCCGCGCACTCGGCGACTATTATTTCGGCATCAACGGAGTAGTGACATTCAAGAGTGCCCCCGCCCTGCGCGAGTCCCTGCCCGAGATAGGACTCGACCGCATCCTGCTGGAGACCGACTCCCCATACCTGGCGCCCGTGCCCCACCGCGGGCGGCGCAACGAGTCCGCCTACCTGCCCGCCATCCGCGACTGCATCGCCGCCGGGCTACACCTCGATCCCTCCGAGGTGGGCGCCATCACCAGCGACAATGCCACCCGCTTCTTCTCCCTCGATTAGTTGCCGATGCACCGGGGTGCATCCATGCAGACGGAGGGTGCTCAACTATTTGGCGGTCTAAAAAAAAAACATTACCTTTGCAGTATAAAACCAACACAGACCGAAACAATGGCAGACCTCACCATACAAGGCAAGATAATACAGGTGCTCGAACCCCAGGGGGGCACCTCCCGCGCCGGCAACGCCTGGCGCAAGCAGGAATACGTGCTTGAGACGGCCGACAACTACCCTAAGAAAGTGTGCTTCCACTTCTTCGGCGACCGCATCGACCAGAACCCCCTGCAGATTGGCGACTTCATCACCCTGTATTTCGACATCGAGAGCCGCGAGTACAACGGCCGCTGGTATACCGACATCCGCGGATGGCGCGCCGAGAAGACCCAGCCCGGCGCTCCCGTGCCAGGCCAGCAGGCCGCCCCCGGCTTCGCACCGCAGCCCGGCGCATACCCCCAACAGCCTGCCGCGCCCGCACCGCAGCCCGACTTCGGCACACAAGCCGGCAGTCCCGACAACCTACCTTTTTAATAGAAGGAAGTGAGTTTTTGTTAAATTAACTTAGGTTAATGGTTTGTATACGTCCGGCGGCACTGTGAAGCACTGCCGGGCGTGTTTTTTCTCTCCTCCCTAAGCGTAGACACGCCGACGGCGAGACGCGGAGGGAGCCTTCAGCTCTCAACCTTTTTCCCCACTGAAGTGTTATACCTATAGCACACATACCGTAGACAAGCAATTTCTTCTCTTCGGGTTTTACATACTGCCAATGACAGAATCGCAGAACACAGACATCACACCCATTGTAATAGACGCCGTCCGCGACAAGAAAGGCGGCGCCATCCGCGTCGTGGACCTTTCGGCCATCGACACCGCCCCTGCACACCGCTTCATCATCTGTTCGGCGCGCAACCCCATACAAGTCGCCGCCGTGGCCGACAACATTGTCGACGCCGTCCTCGACCAGGCAGGCCGCAAGCCCGCCGGCACCGACGGCTACCGCAACCGCGAGTGGATAATCATCGACTATGGCGAGACCATAGTTCACATCTTCCTCCCAGAGACACGTACACGTTACGCTCTCGAGGAACTATACTCCGACGCCCCCGTCACCGAAATTCCGGACGAGGACTGACACACCCTTACCAGCTGATATATGGCAATTCTACCCAACAAGAACATGCGCCCCGGAGGAGGCGGACAGCAGCGCAAGCCGATGTTCAACCTCTATTGGATGTACGCCCTCATCATCCTCGCCCTTATCGCCCTCTACTACTTCCAGGACAACTCCGAGCGCCAGGAAGTCCCCTGGACCAAGTTCGAGCAGGCTGCCGAGCAGGGACAGATCAAGCGTATCGTTGTCCTTAGCGAGTCCGCCGTCGCCGAAGGCTACCTCACACCTGCAGGCGCCAAGGCACAGGGCATGAATAATGTCCCCGAAGGTGTCACCACAAAGATAGTCGCCAACATACCCTCTCCCGACAAGATACAGGATAAGATCGACACCTGGAACGCACGCCTCAAATCCTCCGGCAAGCCAGAGATAGTAGTCGAGTACGAGAAAGGCTCCTCGCTGACCAAGTTCTTCTGGTACTTCGGACCCTTCCTGCTGTTCATCCTCTTCATGGTCTTCATGTCGCGGCGCATGGGCGGCGGAGGTGCAGGTGGAGGCGTCTTCAACGTCGGCAAGTCACGCGCAAAAGTCTTCGACAAGAACACCGGCTCCAACGTCACCTTCAAAGACGTGGCCGGCCTGGCCGAGGCCAAGGTCGAGATCGAGGAGATAGTCGATTTTCTCAAGAACCCCAGCCGCTACACCGAGCTCGGCGCCAAGATACCCCGAGGCGCTCTGCTCGTAGGCCCTCCCGGCACCGGCAAGACCCTCTTGGCCAAGGCCGTGGCAGGCGAGGCCAACGTCCCCTTCCTGTCCATGTCCGGCTCCGACTTCGTGGAGATGTTCGTAGGCGTAGGCGCCGCACGCGTCCGCGACCTCTTCAAGCAGGCCAAGGAGAAAGCACCCTGCATCGTCTTCATCGACGAGATCGACGCCGTGGGCCGCGCACGCGGCAAGAACCCTAACATGGGCTCCAACGACGAGCGCGAGAACACCCTCAACCAGATGCTCACCGAGATGGACGGCTTCTCCTCCAACAATGGCGTCATAATCCTCGCCGCCACCAACCGCGCCGATATGCTCGACAAGGCTCTCATGCGCCCCGGCCGCTTCGACCGCCAGATATACGTCGATCTTCCCGAGCTCACCGACCGCATGGAAATCTTCCAGGTCCACCTGCGCAACATCAAGGTCAACACTAAGGTGGACGTCGAGCAGCTTGCCCGCCAGACCGGCGGCTTCTCCGGCGCCGACATCGCCAACGTCTGCAACGAAGCCGCCCTCATCGCCGCACGCCACAACAAGCTCCAGGTGGAGTGGAACGACTTCATGGCCGCCATCGACCGCATTGTCGGCGGTATGGAGAAAAAGTCCCGCATAATCACTCCCGAGGAGAAGAACTCCATCGCCACCCACGAAGCCGGGCATGCCGTAGTCAGCTGGCTCACCCAGTACGGCAATCCCTTGGTAAAAGTCACCATCGTGCCCCGCGGCCGAGCCCTCGGCGCCGCCTGGTACTCCCCCGAAGAACGGCAGATAGTGCCCACACAGGCACTGCTTGACACCATGTGCGGCCTGCTCGCCGGCCGTGCCGCCGAAGAACTCTTCCTCGGCGAAGTAGGCACCGGAGCCAGCAACGACCTTGAACGGGTCACCAAGATAGCTCGCGCCATCGTCACCATCTACGGCATGAGCGACCGTCTCCCCAACATCAACTACCAGGACTCCACCGGCCAGGAATACGGTCTCACCAAGCCCTACGCCGAAACCACCGCCGCTGTCATCGATGCCGAAGTCACCCGCATCATCGCCGAGCAGTACCAGCGTGCCAAGCAGATACTCACCCAGTACGCCGCCCAGCACCACCGCTTGCGCGATATGCTCGTGGAGCGCGAAGTCATCTTCACCGCCGACGTCGAGGACGTCCTCGGCAAACGCAAATGGCGTTCCCGTACTGACGAAGTCATGGCCCTCAACCGCGCCAACGCCGACAAGCTCTCCGACGCTGACAAGGAATATGACAAGGAAGCCGAATGGGAACGCAAGCAGGAGGCCGAAGCCGATTGCGATAAAGCATCCCGCAAAAATGAGTCCGGCAAGTCCGTCCACCCCGACAACTCTGACAGCGCCGACGACGATGACCCCGGCACTCCGCCTCCATTCGAGAAAATCTGACGTCCTCTGATTTCCCGCGACGGCTACGGCCCACATTTGTTGCCGACAGTTGCGGCAACTTTACCCTGAAAGTCTCGGAGCTTACCCTTCCGAGACACCCTTAAAATATCCTGTGTGGGATTCACTCCCAGATTTTTCTCCTTTCAGTAATTGACCTCCCTGCCAGATACCGTAGCCTTGGATCATGCGACCGTGTCGTTAGTCAAGCCGCAGTTCATAAAGAGCCATACTGCTGGCCGCAGGTACGGCGGCGGATATATATATATCGATGTTGAAGGATATCTTCAATGACGGCTTGTTCCTAATGAAGACCAAGCCACTTACCGGCAAGACTCGATACAGATATGCGAGCCAGTCACAGTGGGAGACGTTGCCTTTCGGCGCTCCCTTATATGTAAATTATGACGCGATTGAATAATTTCTTTAGTCTGCCCGCGCTGCGGGCGCGTCGCATCGGCTTATAAGATTTTCCCCGACAGTAAATTCAGCGATGTCAGTCGTTGTAGCGCATGGACTCGGCGGGCGAGATGCGTCCGGCTACGTAGGAGGGAATGAGCAGCGACAGGAACACCACTGCCACCACGGCGGCGTTGAGGATGAGTATCGGCCATAGCTCCAGCTTGACCGGCACGTAGTCTATATAGTAGCTGTCGGCCTCGAGGGGGATGATATGCCAGCGCTGTTGCACGTGCAGCAGGATGAGTCCGACGGCGTTGCCGATGAGTATGCCGTAGATGGCTATGCGCAGTGCCATGTAGACGAAGACGTTGCGCACGGAGCGGCGCGTGGCGCCGAGGGCGCGGAGTATGCCGATGAGCCGCACCTTGTCGAGGATGAGGATGAGCATGGCGGCTATCAGGGTGATGCAGGCCACGATGGTCATGAGCGTCAGGATTACCGCCACGTTGGTGTCGAGCAGCGAGAGCCAGGAGAAGTAGGCGGCGCTGCGGGTGGTGATGCTCTCCACGCGGTAGGGGATGTTGACTTCGTGGCGCATGTATGCCTGGTTGAGGCGCTCCTGCAGACGGGTGGCGTATTCGTCAGCGCGGGAGAAGTCGTCAGTGAGGATGCGGAGGTTGATTCCCTGGCCCTTGTCGATGTCCGACATCTGTCTGAGCTCGTCGGCATGGCCGAGGGCGATGAGGTCGTCGAAGAGCTCGAAGTGGGTGGAGTAGACAGCCGCGACTTTGTACTTGCGGGCACGCAGTTCCTCGTTGAGGTAGAAGGTGGGGATGGTGTCCCCGGCGCGCAGGCCGAGGTCGGAGGCCATCTTCTCGGATATGGCCACCTGGTCGGCGTCGTGAGGACTTGCGAAGTCGGGCATCTTCCCGGCCACGAGCTGGGAGCCGAGGAAGTCGCGGAAGGCGTGGCCGTCGAGTCCCTTGATGTAGATTCCCTTGAAGTCGTGCCGGGTCTTGAGCAGGGCTGGCACGGTGAGCTCTATCTCGTAGTCGGTGACGTATGCCTCGTCGTCGAGGATGCCGCGCAGGGTGGGAGTGAGGGTGATGAGGTTGTCGGGCTGGAGGGCGGAATCGTCGACGATGCGGTATACCTGCAGGTGTGCGTTGAAGCCGGCGAGCTTGCCGGTGATGTGGTCCTTGAACCCGGCCACGATGGCTATGGAGCAGAGCATGACGCAGATGCTGAGGGCGACGGCGGCCACGGCTACGCCGACGGCAGGCGAGCGGGAGGCTCGGCTGCCGTCGGCGCGGCGTGAACTGAGCGCACTGCGACGTGCTATGAACAGTGCTAATGACATATTAGCTGAGAGCTGAGAGCTGAGAGAAACAGACGAATCATCCGTAGACTCTCAGCTCTCAGCTTTTTTACATTACGTTTTGCGGGATGCCTACGATGTTGAGGTTGTTGTCCTCGATGAATCGGAGTATGGCGTCGCGTTCGGGGCTGGGCTTGATGTCTTCGCGGATGCGTATCAGTGCGTGGCGCACGGACGTGGCGCTCTGGTAGACGTGGCGGTAGCACTTGGCGATGTCGTCGATGATGTCCTCGGCAAACTTGCCCTTGCGCAGGATGTAGTCGTTGGGGCCGTAGTAGCTGATGGGGTTGTGGGCCATGATGACGTAGGGTGGCACGTTGCCGTTGAAGCGGGAGCCGCCTTTGATCATGGTCCATGGACCCACGGTGCTGCACTCGTGGCCGATGACGCTCGACGACAGGATGACGTAGTCGGAGATGGTGACGTCGCCTGCAAGCTTGACGCCGTTGCCGAGTACGCACCAGTTGCCGATCGTGCAGTCGTGGCCGATGTGGGTCTGGGCCATGATGAAGTTGTTGCTGCCGATTTCGGTGTAGCCCTCCTCGTGGATGGAGCGGTTGATGATGACGTGCTCGTGGATCTTGTTGTTGTCGCCGACGCGGAGGAAGGACTTTTCGCCGTGCCAGCGGAAGTCCTGCGGGTTGGCGCCTATCACGGCACCCTCGAAGATCTCGTTGTCATGGCCGAGGATGGTGTTGTGGAGCACGGAGGCGTGGGGGCGGATCTTGCAGTTGTCGCCGATGACGGTGTCGCGGTCGATGAAGGCGAAAGCGTCGACCTTGACGTTGTCGCCGAGCTTGGCGGTCGGGTCTACGAATGCCATGGGGTGAATGATGTTGGCCATAGGATTTTATTAGTTGAGGGTTGAGAGTTGAGGGTTGAGAGTTATCGCATGTGAGCTGTGTCCGCAATTCTCAACTCTCAACTCTTAACTTTAGACTGGTTAGCGTCCTCCGCCGAGGGTCTGATAGAGGTAGATGATGCCACCCACGCGCTGGTACCAGCAGTTGAGGGCTGCCATTTGGGCGTTGAGCAGCGATGCACGGGAGGTCAACAGCTCGAGGTAGGTGGCGTCGGCGGTGGTGAACAGGATCTCGGTGTAGTTCACGCTCTTCTCGAGGTCGTCAATCTGGAGCATGAGTTTCTCGCGCTTTGAGGCGGCGCAGTTGATTTCGGACAGTGCGTCGCTCACTTGCCCGGCGGCATTGAGGATGCTGTACTGGAAGTCGTTGAGCGCCTGCTGCTGCTGGGCCTTGGCGGCCTCGAGCTGGGCGATGTTGCGGCCGCGGGAGAAGAGTGGAGCCGTCAGAGATCCGGCCAGGTTGATGAACCACTTGCCCGGGTTGACAATCATGCCGATGTTGTTGGTGAAGCCACCTGCGGCGGAGATGTTGAGCGAAGGGTAGAAGTTGGCTCGGGCCTGGTTGGTGGCGTAGTATGCCGAGGCGAAGCTGCGCTCGGCGGCACGTACGTCGGGGCGAACTGCCAGGTAGCTCATGGGTACTCCTCCGTCAATGGTCGCAGGCATGTTGAACTCCATGTCGGAAGTGACGGCCCAGGTCTGGGGGTAGGAGTTTAGCAGCAGGCTCAGGGAGTTCTGCGCCTGGTGGATGCTGAGCTCCAGGTCGGGGATGGAGGCGAGCAGGGAGTGGTAGTTGGCCTGGGCCTGCACTACGGCTGCCTCGTTGGTCTTGGCTGCCTCTTTCATGAGCTTCATGCTCTTGACCTGGTCTTCCCAGATTACGGCGGTGCGCCTGGTGAGGTCGAGCTGCTGGTTGAGCATCACGATCTGGTAGTAGCAGCGGGCCACGCCGGCGATGATCTGGCTCTGTGTGGCCTGGCGGTAGGCGTCTGCCATCTCCACGCCCACCTGGGCGGCACGCTTCTGGTTGAGGAGCTTGCCGAAGATGTCGACTTCCCAGCTGGCCTGGAGGGGCAGCTGGTAGGTCCAGTTCATGTCGTTGCGGCCGTACTTGGCTCCGGCGCCGTTGGGGGCGAAGGCCAGGGAGGGGAAGTAGCTTAGCTTGGCGCCTTTGAGCTGGGCGTTGGCGATGTCGATGTTGAGTCGGGCGTTGTCCAGGTCCTTGTTGTTGTCGAGGGCGGTCTGGATGTAGCGCTGCAGCAGGGGGTCGGTGAATACCTGTCGCCAGCCGAGGTTGCCCAGGGTGGTGCTGTCCTGCTCGGCCTGGAGGGCCTTGGCATAGTCGTTGACCACGGCGTTGTCGGTGGGCAGCTCGTACTTCTTGTATATGCCGCAGCTGGTCAGCCCGAAGGCTAACACGGCTGCAGCAGTATATTTGATTACTCTGTTGTTCATGAGTGGGATTATTGCTTGATGGAGTATTGCTCGAGCTCGGCGGAGATGTCGTCGGCGGAGTGCTTGTCGCCGTCGAACTTCAGGGGAGAAATCTTCTCCTGGAGCTTCTGGAAGAGCACGAAGAGTGCAGGCACGATGAAGATCTGGAACAGCATGCCGATGAGCATGCCTCCGACGGCTCCCGTGCCGAGTGCCTGGTTACCGTTGGCGCCGGCACCGTGCGCGAACATCATGGGGAGCAGGCCGATGATCATGGCCAGCGAGGTCATGAGAATGGGTCGGAGTCGTGCCACGGCGCCCTGGATGGCGGCGTTGACTATGGACATTCCGGCTTGGCGGCGCTCAAGGGCGAACTCCACGATGAGGATGGCGTTCTTGGCCAGCAGGCCGATGAGCATGATCAAGGCGATCTGCAGGTAGATGTTGTTGGCGATGTCGCGGATGTCGGCGAAGATGAAGGTGCCCATCAGGCCGAAGGGTACGGACAGGATCACGGCCCATGGCAGGGAGTAGCTCTCGTACTGCGCGCAGAGGATGAGGTACACGAACAGGAGCACGAGGCCGAACACCATTGCGGTCTGTCCGCCGCCCGATCCGGATGCCTCCTCGCGGGCGAGGCCGGAGTACTCGAAGCCGTAGCCGGTGGGCAGGGTCTGTGCGGCCACTTCCTCGACTGCCTGCAAGGCCTGGCTCGAGGAATAGCCCGGTGCCGGGTTGCCGGTGACGGCGATGGACGTGTACATGTTGAAGCGGTTGATGACGTCCGGGCCGTATACGCGGGTGAGCTTGACGAAGTTGTCGATGGGCGCCATCTCGTTGCCGTTGCGCACTTTCACCTGCTTGAGGGTCTCGGGGCTGACGCGGGACTCTGGATTGGCCTGCATCATGACGCGGTACAGCTTGCCGAACTTGTTGAAGTTGGAGATGTACATGCCGCCGTAGTAGCCCTGGAGTGCCTGTAGCACGGCCGATTGGGTGAGGCCGGCCTGCTTGACGCGGGCCACGTCAATCTCCACCAGGTACTGGGGAAAGGTGGGGTTGAAGGTGGAGTAGGCGGCTGCCACTTCGGGGCGGGCGTTGAGCTGGGCGATGAAGTTCTGGTAGATGGTGAAGAAGTCGTCGAGCTTGCCGCCGGTCTTATCCTGTAGCTTGACCTCGAAGCCGTTGGTGGCCGAGTAGCCGGTGATCATGGGAGGCTTGAAGAAGAAAGCCTGTCCGTCCTTGACTGCCTGGCCGGACATCATGTACAGCTGTCCGAGCACGGCGTCGGCGCTTTCGGTCTTGGGGTCGCGGTCGTCCCAGGGCTTGAGCTTGATGATGAACGAGCCGTAGGAGCTGCCCTGGCCGCCCATGAAGCTGTAGCCGGTGATGGCGGTGCGGTCCTTGATGGCGGGGATGGAACCGGCGATGGAGTCGATGGTGTCCATCACCTTCTTGGTGCGCTCCATGGAGGTGCCCGGGGGCATGTTGACGGCCGCCATGATGGTGCCGGTGTCCTCGTCGGGAACCATGCCCGAGGGGGTTATGTTCATCAGCCATACGAGCATGGCGATGCACACGGCGGTGATGCCCAGCGAAATCCACTTGTGGTGCACGAACCACCCGGTGAGCTTGCGGTAACCGCTGAGTACCTTGTCGAAGACGCGGTTGAATGCGTCGATGAAGGAGCGCTGGAAGATGCCTATGACGGCTATCAGTGCGAAGCCGCAGCTGATGATGAGCTTCCAGGCGGGATGCGGGGTGTACCAGCCGAGCACGAGGCAGACGACGGCCACGACCAGGGCGATGCCGGTGACGAAGGGAGGGAAGTGGAAGCGTTTCTTCACGACCTGCTTGGCGGCTGCCCCTGCGGCGGAGTAGGCGTCTTTTACGCGCTCGCCGAGGCCGGCCTCCTCGCCGTCTTCTTTCTTATGCGGCTTGAGGAAGAGGGCGCACAGGGCGGGCGAGAGGGTGAGTGCGTTGATGGCCGACAGGCCGATGGCCATGGCCATGGTCAGGCCGAACTGGCGGTAGAAGACGCCCGAGGTGCCAGGCATGAAGGATACCGGGATGAACACCAGCATCATGACCAGGGTGATGGAGATTAGGGCCGATGTGATCTCGGCCATGGCGTCGATGGCGGCCTGCCTTGCGGAGGTGTACCCCTGGTCGAGCTTGGCATGCACCGCCTCGACCACCACTATCGCGTCGTCCACCACAATCGCGATCGCCAACACGAGGGCGGAGAGGGTGAGCAGGTTCAGCGAGAAGCCGAAGATGTACAGAAGGAAGAATGTGCCGATGAGGGCCACGGGGATGGCAATCAGCGGGATGAGGGTGGAGCGGAAGTCCTGCAGGAAGACGAACACCACCAGGAACACGAGCACGAAGGCTTCGAGCAGGGTCTTGATGACCTCGTGGATGGATGCGAACAGGAAGTCGTTGACGTTGAGGGTGGTGGAGAGGATCAGGCCCTTGGGGAGGTCCTTGCGCCACTGTTCCATGTTCTTCTCCAGTTCCTCGATTACCTGCGTGGCGTTGGAGCCGGCGGACTGGAAGATGATGCAGGAGGTGGCCGTCTTGCCGTTCTGGGTGTTGGCGAAGCCGTAGCTGAGTCGCCCGAGCTCGATGTCGGCGACGTCGCCCAGGCGCAGTATCTGGCCGTCGGGGAGTGCCTTGACGACGATGTTGCGGAATTGCTCGGCGTCCTCCAGGCGGCCGGTGAAGCGCATGGAGTACTCGAAGCTCTGGTTGCCATGCTCGCCGAAGGCGCCGGGTGCCGCCTCGACGTTCTGCTCTGCCATGACGGCGGAGATGTCGCCGGGCATCAGGCCGTACTGGGCCATCACCTCTGGCTTGAGCCAGATGCGCATGGAGTAGTCGGCGCCGAAGCTCATGGCGTCGCCGACGCCGTTGACGCGCTTTATCTGCGGCACGATGTTGATTGACATGTAGTTGTCGATGAACTCGGAGCTGTACTGGTTGTCGGGCGAGTAGAGGCTCATTACCATCAGCATCGACGACTGGCGCTTCTGGGTGATGACGCCCACCTGGTTTACCTCGGAGGGGAGCTGCGAGGATGCCTTGGAGACGCGGTTCTGCACGTCGACGGCGGCCATGTCCGGGTCGCGGCCCGGCTTGAAGTAGACGGTGATTTCGGCGGAGCCGTTGTTGGCGGCCGACGAGTACATGTAGTCCATGCCTTCGGCACCGTTGATCTGCTCCTCGATTGGGGTGATGACGGACTTCAGCACCGTCTCGGCGTTGGCGCCGGTGTAGGTGGTGGAGACGCGGATGGTCGGAGGCGCGATGTCAGGGTACTGCTCGATGGGCAGCGACACCAGTCCCAGGATGCCGAAAATCACTATGAAGATAGAGATTACGGTGCTGAGTACGGGCCTTTTTATGAAGTTTGATATGTTCATGCTTTACGAAATCAGAAGGAGGACCCGGCTGTGTCGGCCGCGCCTCCCTTTAATTTTAGCGCTTGGGTTTGATGATGAGGCTGTCCTTGAGGGTGAAGCCCACGCCTTCGGTGGCGATGACGTCGCCGGGGTTGAGGCCGGAGGTCACGATGTAGGTCTGGCCGTTGTTCTGGTCGGCCACGGTGATGGGCACTCGGTGGGCCATGTTGTTCTTGTCTATGACGAAGACGAACTTCATGTCCTGGATCTCGGTGGTGGCTTTCTGGGGAATCTGGATGGCTTGCGGGCGGAGGTTGGGGATGAGGACCTCGGCGGAGTTGCCGGAGTGGAGAAGGCCGTTGGGGTTGGGGAAGACGGCTATGAAGCGTGCGGCGCCAGTCTGCTGGTCAAGCACGCCGCTGACGCTATTGATGCGGCCCTTGTAGGGGTATACCTCTCCGTTGGCGAGCTTGAGCGACACCTCGGGCATGGCCTTGATGGCCTGGGCCACGGTGCGGTTGCCGTTGTCGGTAAGGGCGATGAGCTCTTTCTCGTTCATGGAGAAGTTGGCTTCTATCTCGCCGTTGTTGCTGAGCACGGTCAGCAGCGTCTGGGGCGACACGAGCGCGCCTTCCTTATAGTCGAGTGTGCCGACGATGCCGGAAGTGGGGGCGGTGACGGTGGAGTAGGAGAGGTTCTTCTGGGCCGACACGAGCTGTGCGTTGGCCGAGGCCAGGGCGGCGCGGGCCTGGTTGAGCTGGGCCTTGGCGGCGTTGAGGGCGTCGACGCTGAGCTGGTAGGCCGTGGGGGCGATGATGTTCTGGCTCAGCAGGAGCTTGGAGTTGGAACAGTTGGTGTTCTGGGTGTTGACGTTGGCTTGTGCCACGTCGACGGCGGCGCGGGCCTGGCTGACCTGGGCCTTGGCGGCGTCGACTGCGGCCTGTAGCTGGACCTGGTCGATGCGGAAGAGTACCTGGCCGCGGCTCACGTTCTGGCCCTCCTGCACGCATACCTGTGTAATGAAGCCCTGGATCTGCGGGCGGATTTCGACGTCATTGGTCCCGCGCAGCGTGGCGGGGTAGCCGGTCTGCAGAGTGGCGTCCTCCTCGCCTACGGTCATCACCGCCAGCTCGGGGGTCTGCTGCTGTTGCTGCTGGTCCTTCTTGCCGCAGCCCGTCAGGGCGGCGACGCTCAGGCACACAGCAGCCATGCTTAGCCAGTTCTTTTTCATACTTCTATTATCGTGTTTTTGTTGTTTCCTACAGGGTGTTTTTCGACTGTACCGGTGCAGGCACATTCTTTTCCGGGTGCAAAGTTACAAATTATTTTGGTAACGAAAGTACTTTTTGAGTTTTTGGCCGAATTTTTTTGTCTCCATATTATGATACAATCCTGCGGGTCTTTTGGTTTTAGATGCCCTGTTGCAGGTCGTACTGGAAATAGACGACGTCGAGGAGGCGCCCGAATTTCCTGCCTACGCCGAGGAGGCGGCCGCGCTCCTGGAAGCCCAAGGCGTCGTGGAAGCGCATGGAGGGCGCGTTGTCGGCCACTACGTGTGCTATGACGGTGCGGTAGCCTATGCGGCGGCATTCGGCCAGGAGGGCTGCGGTGAGCCGCCTGCCCACTCCTCTGCCATGTGCCCGCGGCGCGAGGTAGATGGAAAAGTCGACGGTGCCGTCGTAGGCGGCGCGCTCGGCGAAGCGGCTGACGTAGGCATAGCCGTCCACCTGGCCGTCTGTCTCGTGCACCAGGTAGGGATATTCGGCGCTGATGGCCTCGATCCTGTCGCTCATCTGTACGACTGTCAGTGGCTCCGTCTCGAAGCTGACGGTGGTTCGCTCGATGTAGGGGTTGTAGATGTCGCAGATGGCCTGCGCATCTGCCGATGTCACGTTTCGTATCATAACTCTCTTTTCTCTCGGAATAACGCCAGCCGATGCCTTTTATTTGATGTCGCTTGTTTGTCGGGGTCCAGCAGGTGGGGGCGGTCGCGGAGGAAGCGGGCGAGGGTGTTGCGGTCGACGTGGCAGACGCGGGCTATCTGGCGGCGGGAGGTGCCCTCGGCAATGAGCTTGCGGATGAGGGTCTGTTTGTGGTGGAGCTTGTGTTTCTCGGGGGCGGTGCGGCGTCCGCGGGGTCGGCCGAGCACGACGCCCTCGGAGCGTTTGCGGGCCAGGGCCTCGCGGGTTCGCTGGGAGATGAGGTTGCGCTCGATCTCGGCGGAGAGGCCGAAGGCGAAGGCCAGGACTTTGCTCTGGATGTCGTCGCCAAGGCGGTAGTTGTCCTTGATGGTCCATACTTTTGCCTCTTTGGTCATGCAGATGTTGAGAATCTCCATTATCATGAACAGGTTACGGCCTAAGCGCGACAGCTCGGCGCAGATGATGAGGTCGCCCGGGCCGATGTGCCGCAGGAGCTTGCCGAGTTCCCGCTTGGTGTATGTCTTGGTGCCGGAGATGGTTTCTTCGATCCAGCCGTCGATGTGCAGGCCCTCGCGGCGGCAGAAGTTGTTGATCTCGAAGCGCTGGTTCTCCACGGTCTGCCGGTCGCTGCTCACTCTGATGTATCCGTATGTCATTTTCGTTTTTTTGTATAAAAATGGGGTAGCCATGTAATATATATGTGTTGTTTGGCAGGGGATGCAGCAAGACTCGCGACAGTGGGTTCGTGTGGACGTTCGGACGCATGGTCCGTGCATCCAATAGTGTGATAAATAAATGAAGCCGCAGGCGCCGGGAGCGTCTGCGACTTGGTGTATGGGAGGGTGGGAGATTAGTCGGCGACTACGCAGCGCACAGCACAGGCATTCTGTGCTGGGCAGGCGGATGCTCCGAACAGTGAGATGGTGTTGTAGGAACCGAAGTTGCCGGTATTGTCACGGAAACGGAAAATCATTCTCCAGCCGTTGCTGATTTCGGGCACGGTCTCATCGGCACACCAGTATCCGCCTTCGTAAGTCTTGCCTGCGTCAACGATATTGATGTATTTCATGGACCATGTCTGAGCATTGACCTGACTTGGCCATGCCAGCATGCTGGCTGTCCAGGTGCCGTAAGGCATAGGACGAACTACGGGCATATACTGGTAGTCGTTGCCGATTACACTCACATGCTGATGTGTGTAGGCTTCGATGGCACCGGTGGCCGGGAAGTCACGCTTCACTACCTCTTTGGCAGTCCAGTCGATGTTCTTAAGTTCAGCAGTGGTGAAGTTGTCACGCACCATCAGGCATTCTATGTGCATATTGCGGATGCCGTTGATGGTTGTCAGCAACCAGCGGATGGCATACTTGTGGCCACCGTCCAAATCACGTAGTTCACCCCATTTGTATTTCTCGCTTGTCAGAACAGAAGAAAGGTTATCTGAGGAGTTGATGCCATCTTTGGGGAAGATTTTCCTGAAGTCGGCGCGAGTCGGCAGGCGATAGCCTTCGGGTGCGAGCACATCGGGGAAGTTCAGCTTGGCGGCACGGGCATTCCAGTCGCCGGAGCCGTCGCCGAATGCAGGACGCCAGTAGTCGCCGTCACCGGTGATGCCGGTGCCGCTGCTTGCTATGGAGCAGTCTCCGATGAAGAATCGGTCCCAGAAATATTGTAATACATCTAATGATGTATATTTGCTTGAGACTATATCATCACCATTGGCTGGAGAACCCCAGAAACCTTCACTGGCTACATATGATCTGTTATATGTGCCATATGCATAAGTGCCGTTATTGTCTCTGTATTCGCCCATGGCTGCCTTGTAGTCGGCAAAGCCGGTGTTGCGGCCCCACTGATAGAGGCTGCCGGGAGTAGTGGCTACACCGGTCTCGCGGCTGGTGCGGCTCGACTTGTCGAACACGAGGTTGCTCTCGGCCCACTTGGCCAGGGGATTGAGGGAGTGGTCGACGTTGCCGCCCTTGCGGAACATCTGCACGGGGACGCCCTGCTGGTGGCCCTTGCGCAGGAACATGGAGGCCTGGATGTCCTTGGGGGTGAGGGTGCCTTCATACTCCACGCCACCTACGGTGACGGCGAATATGGGGGTGACGTCACTGCCGGGCAGGAGGTCGATGTAGAAGTCGCCGCCGTTGGCAGGCACGGTCATGGTGCCGCGCGTCATGGTGGTGGCCATGGTGGTCAGATCGTAGGTGCCCTTGGAGTAGACGCCCTGGCCGGTGATGGTGACGTTCTCGTCGGCGAGGGTGACGCCGTCGGGCATCTGGAGCTGGAAGTGAGCGAAGGCGATGCGGCGCTGCAGGCTGAGGTCGTCGGAATAGGCCCAGCCGTCGGCGACGTTGACTTTGACCTGGCTGCTGAGCATGTCGTAGTCGCCGAGGTTGGCTATCTTGCCAGCCTGGCTGGTCATGTCGAGCACGTATTTGCCGGCCGTCTCGGGGTAGTTCTTGACGTCGGTCTTGCCGAGGTAGAAGAAGTTGAGTGTCTGTTCGCCCTCGGGGAGCACGAGGTAGCCGTCGAACTGTGAGAAGTTCTTGTTTTCCTCGCCCTGTGCGAGCTCCATGTAGCCGACGTTCTTGCCGGCTGCGTTGACTACCAGTAGGCGGTCGCCGGCTGCCCAGTTGCAGACGAGGTCGCCCTCCTGCTCGTCGATGGTGATGCGGGTGAGGGCGTCGGCGATTTGCTGGCGGCCGACTTTGACGCTCATGCGCACTTTGCCTTCGACGGCGGGGAAGTCCTGGTCGGCCGAGCAGCCTGCCAGCAGTGCGAAGCAGGCCAGGGCGCCGAGCAGATATGTGTATTTTTTCATTGTCTTGCTTGATTGTTTTTTTGAATAAGGTCTTTAAGGTCTCTAAGATCTTCAAGGTCATTAAGGACCTTAGAGGCGCTATTAGGGATTACCAGTCGGTGCCTGTGCCGCCGCCTGCGCCGCCGCCGGTGGTCTTGGTGCCCCAGATGGCGTAGATGGTCTTGTAGGGAGCGGACTTGGTGACGGTGATCTTGTCGCCGGCCTGGTATTTCGCCTTTGTGGAGTCGGCGGCGTCGGCCCAGCCCATGAACTTCCAGTTGCCGCAGGTGGGGGCGGCGGAGGGCACGGTGAACTCGTAGCTGTCGCCGGTGACCTTGGCGGTGAGCTTGGCGGGAATGCCTTCGGGCACGATCTGGCCGGGCTGGTTACCGCTGAAGTCGAGGGTGTAGAGGGTCTCGACGGGCTTCTGCTCCCAGACGGCGTAGAGGGTCTTGGCGGGAGCGGTGCTGGTGACGGTGACGGGGTTGCCGGCGGTGTAGGCTACGTTGCCTGCGGGGAGCTCGGCCCAGCCCTTGAAGGTGTAGCCTTCGCGCACGGGCACGGTGGAGGATACGGTGAACTCGTGGATGGTCTCCTTGCCTGAGTAGGTCTGGGCGGCGGGGATGTTGGTGACGCCCTGTGCGTTGCCGTCGTAGAGCAGGCGGTAGTTATAGGTGGTCTCGTTGCCGTCGCCGTTCATGTCGTTGTCTCCGCCGTCCACGGGCACGAAGTCATCGACGCTGACGCTGTAGTCGATGGCGGTGAGGACGGGCTTGGGATCGTCGGGGTTGGGAGTCCAGCCGCCGTTGCCGTTGTTGAAGGTGAAGGTGTAGATGTAGCGCTTGCCCTGCTTCCAGTCTATGGAGACGGGGATGGCGGCGTTGCCGTTGTAGAGGACTTTGTCGGTGGCGGGGTTGAATTCGCTGCCGGCCACGTTGTAGATCTTGCACTTCACCAGGAAGTATGCGCCGTTGAAGTCGGCGCCCTTCTGCTGGGGGTTCCAGGCGCTGACGGTCTGGGGAATGAGGGTGAGGACATTTGCAAAACCGTTCTGGTGGTTGGCCTCGGGTGCGGTGAGGTTGGTGACCTCAGCTCCGAGGGTTACGGGGCTGAAGGCTACGTCGTACTGGCGGAGGACGCTCTGTTGTGCGTCGGTCCAGGTGCCCTGGCCGGGCAGGGTGACGTCATGCTCGATGTCGTTGTGGTCGGGATCTTCCCAGTTCTGGTCGGTGCCGACGCCCTGGGGGAAGGTGAAGGTGGCGCGGTTGCCGATGTGGCCGACGGATACGCCGCTGACTTCGACGTGGATGTTGGGGTTGGTGCAGCGGGCCTTGAACGCTACCTGGCTGAGGGCGTGGCGGAAGTTGAGGTTGACGGCGTTGGTTGTCTTGCCCTGGTTGAGCTTCTGGGCGTAGATGAGGTCTACCTGCTCGGTGACGTTATCTTTTACGGTGAAGTTGTTGAAGCGGGGATTGCCGCCGTTGAAGTCGAATTCCTGGTCGCCGTTGACTTCGGCGAAGAAGTTGAGGTTGTTCTCGGGCCAGTAGCGGTTGCCGGTCTGGTTCTCCCACTTGACGGGGTTGCCGCCCATGTTGACGATGAGGTCGCCGCTGAAGTAGGCGGAACCGTCGTCGGTGTTCTGGGCCCACACCTTGAAGGAGCGGGGAAGTACGTTGTTGCAGTAGGAATCGGCAGCACGTGTGCTGCTCAAGGTGGATACGTTGAAGGAGATACCCTCCTGTTGCTGATTGATCACCTCGTCCTGCGAGCAGGCGGTCAGCATCAACGCTGCTGCGGCGCCTGCGAGAAATGTTTTCTGTCGCATGATGTTTTTGGTGGGTTGAAAAAATTAGATTGTTTTGGTGGATTTCTTGTCAGATTTCGATGTCGTGGTCCTCGTCCTGCCAGTCGTCGACGGAGGGGTCGAAGCCGGGGCCGTCGCCCATGGGCTTGGGGATGTCGAGGCCGTCTATTATGATGTGTACTCGGCGCTTGTCGGGCGCGGAGTGTATTTGGTTGGTGACGTCGAAGCGGGGCGACGAGGAGCCGAAGTATATCTTCTCGCCGTTGGTGAGCCATACGTATAGGAGCATGCGGTGCGGTGCGGTGTTGTCGGGATGGTGGCCGAAGACGAGGAAGGAGCCTACTATCTTGTCGGCGCCGGCCTTGAAGGTCTCGACGGGATGGGTGACGCACTCGCGGCCGAGCTCGTCGCCGTTGAAGCGCACCAGCGGGGCCATGCCGGACAGGGAGGCGGACATCTGCTGTATGTACTGCATGTTCTTGACGTTTCGGATCTCGTAGGTGTAGTGGCAGACCATCTCGTGGGGATAGAGGGTGATGACCTGGTCTTTGCTGACCACCGGCTCGTGGATGTAGTTGTCCTTGTCTTTTTCTGGCACGCAGATGTAGCTGACGCCGGTGGTGGAGACGTAGATGTCGGTGGCGGTGCATCCCCAGAGCATGTCGGGGGTGATGGTGATGGCCTCGTCCTCGCTGCCCTTGGCGCGCGGGCCGGAGGCCTTGGAGCCGCTGCCGTAGATGGGTTCGAAGAGGGATCCGCGGCGGGTGGTGGCGTAGTGGTCCTCGAAGCTGGGGATGGCGTAGAAGTTGAGCAGCTCGGTGTCGTTGTTGTAGGTGATGGCGCGGTAGTGGCCCTGTGGCAGCTCTATCTCGCCGCCTTCGCGGCCCACGAAGTCGAAGCGGTAGGGATCGGCGCTCTGGCCCTCGACCACGTCGGTGGGGTAGAAGTATATGGTCATTCCGTCGGGGGCGGCGTCGGGCGCGTCCATCCAGTCGAAGACTACGCGCAGACGCACCTGGTGGGGATGGTGGTAGCAGAGGTCCTTGTGCTCGCAGCCCGTGAGCAGGAGTGCCGGCACTGCGGACAGTATGCAGGCTGCGGCGGTTATGAGTTTGCGAATCATTGGTCCTGGAGAGTGTTGTTGCGGTTCTGTTTCTGTTTGCTGCGGTTGACGTTGTCGCAGCCGATGAGCCAGACGAGCGACACTTCGGCCTTGGTGGGGCCGAACCAGTGGCGTTGCTTGGTGGCCTGCCACACGTAGCAGCCGTCGATGGGCTTGTATTCCTTGTACTTGCCGCCCTGGTAGCCTACGCTCAGGCCGAAGTCTATGTTTAGGCGGGGGGCGACCGGGAGGGCGTATCCGTAGCTGACGCCGGCGCCGTAGCTCCACCTGGGGGCGAGGTAGCCCTTGTGCCCGAGCTCGAAGTCGTAGGTGTACATCTGGGCGTAGACTCCGGCGTGGTGGCCTGTCAGGGGCTTTTCGGCGGCCGCGGATCCGAACCACTTGCGCACTTCTATGTCGCCGCCGTAGCAGCGCCAGTAGTTATGCTTGTGGTCGCACTTCCACCAGGCGTACATCCACGAGGCAGAGAGGCTCCAGTTCTTGCCGAGATAGAACTCGACGCCGACGTTGGGCAGGAGCAGGGCGTCGAAGAGCATGTTGGTCTTGGCGGCCATGTAGAAGGGGCGGCAGACCTTTTCGGGACAGTAATATATGGTGTCGGTGACGAAGACGGTGTCGTGCACCACCACCGGCTCGGGAGCGGGGCGGACGGGATTTGGCCTGCGCTCGTAGGTGACGCACAGGCGGGAGCTGCGCAGGGCTGGGAATAGGTGCCGGTACATGTAGCGCCAGGGCCTGCCGCCGCCGAACGCCTTGAGGCGGGCCACCTGGTCGCCCCGGGAGTAGTCGCCGGCGTCGGCCTCGCGCTTGAGCCGGTGTAGCAGCTCGAGGGTGGAGACTCGCATGGGCACGTCGGGGTCGTCCTCGACCATCCGTATGAGTCCTCCCCAGTCGCGGCCTATGAAGGTGAAGCTTCGCTGTGGGGTGGAGAGTTGCGGGTCGAGTGTGGACAGGTAGCCGAACAGGGCGTTGGCACGCTGCTCGCTCAGCCATCGGTTGAAGCGCACGGTGCCTTCGGGGGAGGCGCCGCCGACGACGTCGACACGCTTCATGGTCCACACACTGTCGTCGCGGACGTTGCCGAGGGTGGCGGCGATGCGCCCCAGGGCCTCGCTGTTGCCCGGAACGTCCAGCTCCAGCACCGGGATGCTCTGTCGGAAGTATATGCGCACGGAATCCTGTCGCTCCTGCGCCCGGATGGCGGACGGAAGGAGTGCCATCATGACTATGGCAAGGAATATCCTTCGGTTCATGTCTGTAAATTTCAAAAGACCGGACAAGATGCCCGACGTAAAACATCAAATACCGGCTTCCGTCTTATCGGCCCCTTCAGGCATGGACAAAATTTGCGAACGCGGAATCCGAGGGTGTCGCGTTCAAGGCCAGTTGTTGTCTGTGCAAGGGGAAGATTAAGGGGTCAAGCCGGTGAATAAACCTAACAAACGCCTCCACCGGGAGGATGTCAGTTAAATTTGTGCAAAGTAATGAATAATTTGTGAACTATGCAAGTATTTAGGCAAAAAAATCAAAAATATGTGTGATCACCAGAGTGCGCACAGTCTGTAGCCGACGTAGAGCATGATGAATCCGGCCAGCATGCATAGCAGCATGTAGCCGATGGCCAGCGGGATGCTGGCCGACTGGAAAAGCAGGAAGTTCTCGTTGACGAATGTGGAGAAAGTGGTGAATCCGCCGCAGAATCCTACGGTCAGGAACAGACTGAGCTGCGGCGACACCCATGCCTGAGGCGCATAGCGGTCGCACAGCCCGTAAAATAGGCCGATGAGCAGGCACCCCAGCACATTGACCGTGAGCGTCCCCCACGGGAAGGCCGTTCCGGCTATCCGTTCCTGTATCGCACCGGCAATCAGATACCTGCAGACCCCTCCCAGCCCGCTGCCCAGGAACACCGCACAGACGGCTGTCCAGCTTATTGTCATCGGATGGAATGGCCCATATCGTATGCCTGCTGCATCTGGGGCTTGTCGAGGATTTCGCCGCGTTCGTATACTCCCTTGCCGTAGATGACGCCCATCTCGCGTGCCCCCTGCACGCAGTCGGCATAGCCGCGCAGGCAGCCGAGGGTGGCGTCCATGACGTCGGCGCTGTCTTCGGCGGCGGTCATTATGTAGTAGAACTGCTTGTCGTGGACTTCGAGCCATCGGGCTACGGTGCGGTCGATGACGGCCTTGAGCTGTGCGCTGACGGAGTAGAAATAGACGGGGGAGGAGAGCACGAGGACGTCGGCGTCAATCATTTTCTGAAGGACTTCGGCCATGTCGTCTTGTATGGAGCATGCGCCTTGGTGGCTGCGGCAGTAGTAGCATGCGCGGCAGGGGGAGATGTTCTTGCCGGACACGAATATTTTCTCCACCTGGTGGCCGGCGTCGAGGGCGCCCTGCATGAACCGGTCGCAGAGGGTGTCGGAGTTGCCGCCTTTGCGCGGACTGCCTGACAGTATGAGTACTTTCTTCATAGCATATTTGCTTTTGTGCTGCAAAGTTAGTAAATTATTGCAGAACAGATGGCTTGTTCAGTGTAATTATACGCAAATACCGAGATTTGTGCAAGCTGCCGCAGTAGTAATATTGATTGAGACCGTAAGTCATAAACTGGAATCGTATCATTGACAATCGAGAGAGGGGCCAAAATCGTTACGCCTTTTTTGTCAAACCGTAAAATCGGTAACACTTTCCGTAATTCGTCTATCCGTAATCCTTAGCTTCGTATTAATTTTGCAACCGTAAAAAGCAACCTCATGAACAGACTAAAGACCATCATCCTGCCGCTGGCGGCCGCACTGACCTCTCTTCTTCCCGCCTGCGCACAGAACAAGACAGAAAAAGCCATGCCACAGAACTCTGCACACAAGGTGCTGGTGGCCTATTTCTCGGCCACTGGCAACACTCGCCGCGCCGCCGAAGACCTCGCCAAGGCCATGGGCGGCGATCTCTACGAAATCACCCCGGAGACGCCCTACACCGCCGAAGACCTCGACTGGCGCAACTCCTCCTCCCGCTCCACCCTGGAGATGAAGGATCTCTCCTCGCGCCCGGCCATCAAGTCCGGCAAGCTCGACGTCGCCGACTACGACGTGATCTTCGTCGGCTTCCCCATCTGGTGGTACACCGCCCCCACCATCGTCAACACGTTCCTGGAGAGCTACGACTTCTCCGGCAAGACGATGATACCCTTCGCCACCTCCGGCGGCTCTACCATTGACAAGAGCAATGCCGACCTCAAGGCTGCCTATCCCAAGCTCGACTGGAAGCCCGGACGACTGCTCAACTCCACCTCTTACTCCCAGCTCGCCGATTGGAAAAAGCAGCTCGGGATATGAAAAAATCCATCATTGAGGTTGCAGTGTTATTAACTGGCATCCTCGCAGTCAACTTCACTACCATGGCACAAGACAAGATACAGCAGACGGCCGGACGCACGGCCCTCGGCGAGTTCGCGCCTAAGTTCGCGGCTCTCAACGACGACGTCCTCTTCGGCCCGGACGTGTGGAACGACTCCACTCTGTCGCTCCACGACCGCTCCATGATCACCATCTCCATACTGCTGGGCAAGGGCATCACCGACTCCTCGTTCCGCTCGCACCTGGAGCTGGGCCGCAAGCACGGCATCACCCGCAAGGAGATTGCAGCCCTGCTCACGCAGGCAGCATTCTACGCCGGCTGGCCCAACGCCTGGGCCGGGTTCCGCCTCGCCAGGGAGGTGTGGGCCGATCCCGCCGACACCGATACTGAAAAGGAACGCTTCCAGCAGGAAATGATTTTCCCCATCGGAGAGCCCAACACTGCATATGCCAAGTACTTCATCGGCAATTCCTACCTGGCTCCAATCTCCGGCAGCCAGGTGAATTGCTCCAACGTGACATTCGAGCCCCGCTGCCGCAACAACTGGCACATCCACCACGCCGGCAATGGTGGCGGCCAGATGCTCATCGGTGTGGCCGGACGCGGCTGGTACCAGGAGGAGGGCAAGCCTGCCCAGGAGATTCTGCCCGGCACCGTCGTCCACATCCCCGCCAACGTAAAGCACTGGCACGGAGCAGCCAAGGACAGCTGGTTCGCGCACCTCGCTTTCTCCGTCCCAGGCGAGGACACCTCCAACGAGTGGTTGGAGCCCGTCACCGACACCGAGTATAATAAGCTCAAGTAACCCTGCAATGTAGGGACGCACCATGGTGCGTCCGCACGATAAAAGAGCGACGCCCTGCCCTGGTGCGCCGCTCTTGTGCTAATTTGTGCCTGTAAGGTTAACAAAAATTCCCGAACACTGGGTGACCAATATGAAATTGTTTTATTTTCTCCTCTGTGGTGACTTATAATTGCGGTTATTTTTGCTGCCTCTTTCAGGGGTGTTATGGGTGCTTCCGAAGAGGCGCCGCACCAGGTCGGGGCGGTGGAGGCGCATGAGGTGCTGGCGGATGTCGGCGCGTGCATCGGAATCGTACCAGAAGAAGTACTTGCGCTGTGCCTTCTTCTCGGACTCGCCACGGGCTGTGTATACCTTCTCGCCGGTGTAGGGATGGATGCCGGTGTAGTAGATCTCGGTGCTGACAGTCATCGGGGTGGGGGTGAAGTCCTGCACCTGCTCCAGGCGGAAGTTGAGCTTCTTGGTCTCGCAGGCAAGTTCGGCCATGTCGATCTCGGTGCATCCGGGGTGGCTGGAGATGAAGTAGGGGATGAGCTGCTGGCGCAGGCCGGCGTGCTCGTTGACGTGGTCGAAAAACTCCTTGAAGCGATGGAAGAGCTGGAACGGCGGCTTGCGCATTATCGCCAGTACGTGGTCGGAGGTGTGCTCGGGAGCCACTTTGAGTCGTCCGCTGACGTGCTTCTCGATGAGTTCGCGGAGATATTCGCGGTTGGTCTCGTTGATGCGGTTGTCGGGGTTATGGGCCATCGCCAGGTCGTAGCGGACTCCGCTGCCCACGAAGCATTTCTTGATGCCCGGCAGGGCCGATGCCTTGCGGTATAGGTCGAGCAGAGGCCGATGGTCGTTGTCGAGGTTCGGGCAGGGCTTTGGGTGCAGGCACGAGGGGCGTTCGCACTTTTCGCAGGCGCTGCGGTCGCGGCCACCCATGCGGTACATGTTCGCGCTAGGTCCGCCCAGGTCGGAGATGTAGCCCTTGAAATCGGCCATTCCGGTAATCTGTCGCACCTCTTTCAGAATTGACTGTTGTGAGCGAGAGGAGATGAACTTGCCCTGGTGGGCGGAGATGGTGCAGAAGGCGCAGCCGCCGAAGCAGCCGCGGTGCATCGTCACGGAGTGACGTATCATCTCGTAGGCAGGGATGGTCTTGCCCTTGTAGCGGGGATGCGGCACGCGGGTGTAGGGGAGGTCGTAGACGGAGTCGAGTTCTGCGCTGGTCATCGGCGGGAGCATGGGGTTGATGCGTATCCACTTGCCTTGCGCCTGCTGCCACATCACGTGTCCGTGCATGCGGTTGCTCTCCACCTCCACGATCTTGAAGTTCGCCGCCTGCTTGCGCTTGTCCTTCAGGCAGGCTTCGTAGGAGCTTAGCACGATGTCGGGGGAGTCATTTACTGGCCCGGAAGGAGCGATGAAGGCGGTTTGGGCGATGTCGGTGATGTCGCTGATTTTCTCGCCCTGGTCGAGGCGCCTGGCCAGCTCGGTGACGGGGCGCTCGCCCATGCCGTAGATGAGGATGTCGGCGGTGGCGTCGAGCAGGTAGGGCGGACGCAGGCGGTCCTGCCAGTAGTCGTAGTGGGCGACGCGGCGCAGTGAGGCTTCGATGCCGCCGAGCGCCACCGGCACGTCGGGGAAGAGCTCCTTGAGAATCCTGGTGTAGACGATGCCTGGGTAGTCGGGACGCTGGCCATGACGGCCTCCGGCGGTGTAGGCATCGTCGTGACGCAGGCGGCGGGCGGCGGTGTAATGGTTCACCATCGAGTCCATGGCACCGGGCGATACGCCGAAGAAGAGGCGCGGTCGCCCCAGCTTGCGGAAGTCGCGCAGGTCGTCGCGCCAGTTGGGCTGAGGCACGAGGGCCACCTTGTAGCCCTGCGCCTCCAGGACGCGCCCGATCACGGCCGCTCCGAATGACGGATGGTCCACGTAGGCATCTCCGGAAAAGAGGATGACGTCCGGCTGTTCCCAGCCGAGGCGGCGTATCTCGTCAAGCGATGTGGGCAGGAACGAAGCGCTCATTTTTCAATTTGGGAGAGTCGTTCGCGCAGGGAGAGCATCTCGTCGCGCAAGGCGGCGGCCTCGAGGAAGTCGGTGCGGCGGGCGGCCTCGCGCATGTCCCTCTCCACTTTCTCCATGCGGGCACGCAGGTCGTTGGCGTCCATGTAGTCTACAATGGGGTCGGCGGCCATGGCCGGCTGCTCCTCGTAGACGGGTATGTAGGGCCTGGGAGCGACTTTCTTCTGGGGCGTCTGCTTCGGAGCCAGTTTCGTCAGCTGTTTCGGGGTTTTGCGGTCGGTGGCGGATGCGCCATGGTGCGTCCCTACATCTTCGCCTCCGTGGAGCTCGATGAGGTCCTTGGCGGTCGACTGCTTCACGATTGGCGTCGGTGTGATGCCGTGTTTCTCGTTATAGGCAATCTGCTTGGCTCGGCGCCGTTCCGTTTCCTCGATGGTCCGCTTCATGGAGTCGGTGATCCTGTCGGCATACATGATGACGGTGCCGTTGACGTTTCGTGCGGCGCGGCCGGCGGTCTGCGTAAGTGACCGGTGGTTGCGCAGGAAGCCCTCCTTGTCGGCGTCGAGGATGGCCACCAGGCTGACCTCGGGCAGGTCAAGGCCCTCGCGCAGCAGGTTCACGCCCACGATGACGTCGTATTCGCCGTCGCGCAGGCCCTGAAGGATGCGGATGCGCTCCAGCGTGTCCACGCCGCTGTGTATGTAGGCGCTGCTGACTCCATACTTAATAAGGTGTTCGTTGAGCTCTTCGGCCATGCGCTTTGTCAGGGTGGTGACGAGAGTGCGCTCGTTGGCCTCCACGCGCTTCTGGATCTCCTCGAGCAGGTCGTCGATCTGGTACATGGAGGGCCGCACCACTATCTCCGGGTCGAGCAGGCCGGTGGGCCGGATAACCTGCTCGGTGACGACGCCGCCGCTTCGCTGCAGCTCGTAGTCGGCGGGAGTGGCGCTGACGTAGATGGTCTGGCCGGTAAGACGCTCGAACTCCGGGAACTTGAGCGGACGGTTGTCGAGGGCCGCCTCCAGGCGGAAGCCGTACTCCACCAGGTTGAGCTTGCGGCTGAGGTCGCCGCCGTACATGGCGCGGAGCTGCGGCACCGTAACGTGGCTCTCGTCGATTATGGTCAGGAAATCCTTCGGGAAATAGTCGAGCAGGCAGAAGGGACGCATTCCCGGCGAGCGGCCGTCGAAATAGCGCGAGTAGTTCTCGATACCGGAGCAGTGGCCGAGCTCCTTGATCATCTCCAGGTCGTAGTTGACGCGCTCGCACAGGCGGTTGGCCTCCAGTTCCTTACCCTCGTCGCGGAAGCGGCGGCTCTGTTCGCCCAGGTCGAGGGCGATCTGGTCGATGGCCGATGCCGTGCGTTCCTTGCTGGCCACGAAGATGTTGGCCGGGTATATGTTGAAGCCCTCTACCTGCGTCAGTACCACGCCCGTATGCGGGTCGACGGTCTGTATCTTCTCCACCTCGTCGCCCCAGAACACAACCCTCAGCTGTATTTCCTCGAAAGAGAGCATGATGTCAACCGTGTCGCCGCGCACGCGGAAACGTCCCGGCAACAAATCGCCGTCGCAGCGGGAGTAGAGCGAGTCCACGAGCTGGCGCAGGAAGGCGTTGCGGTTGAGCTGCTGCCCCGTCTTGACGTTCACTACGCTCTGAGCGAAGTCCTCGGGGTTGCCCATGCCGAAGATGCACGACACGCTTGAGACTACCACCACGTCCCTGCGGCCGGAGAGCAGCGCCGCCGTGGTGGCCAGGCGCATCTTCTCGATCTGGTCGTTGATCATCAGGTCTTTTTCGATATACTTGTCCGACGAAGGTATATACGCTTCCGGCTGGTAGTAATCGTAATAGCTGATGAAGTACTGCACGGCATTCTCGGGGAAGAAGCTGCGCATCTCCGAGTATAGCTGCGCGGCCAAAGTCTTGTTGTGCGAAAGGATCAGCGTGGGGCGCTTGACCTGCTGGATGACGTTGGCCATGGTGAAAGTCTTGCCCGAGCCTGTGACGCCGAGCAGCGTCTGTGCCTCCTCCCCCTGGCGTAGGCCCTGCACGAGCTGGCTGATGGCCTCCGGCTGGTCGCCGGTCGGCACATATTCGCTTGTCAACTTAAATTCCATGACTTACATAACGCTTCGGCAGCTCATATTATTGTTCCGCAGTCACTTTGTCCAGAAATACGGAGTGAAGATCAGCAGCACGGTGTAGAGTTCCAGACGGCCTGTGAGCATCACCAGAGAGAGCACCCACTTGGCGGTGTCGGGGAGTGCCGAGAAGCCCTGGCCGAGGCCCACGGTGTCGGTGCCGATTCCGGCGTTGGAAATGGCCGACAGTGTATAGAAGAAACTCTCGCGCAGACTCACGCCCAGCATCACCAGCACCATGCCCGACACGAAGATTACGATGACGTAGAGGCAGAGGAAGGCCAGGGTCTTCTGCACGAGGCCGAGCTTCATGCCCTTTCCGTTGATGGTGACGGCGGTGATGTTGTTGGGGTGCATCATCTTGAAGAACTCGTTCTTGAGGAACTTGATGAGCACGATCACGCGGTCGATCTTGGAGCCGCCGGAGGTTGAGCCGGAGCAGGCGCCGACGAACATCAGTATCACCAGCACGATGGTGGACAGCGGCCCCCATTGGTCGAAGTCGGGCTCCGAGATGCCGGTGGAGGAGATGGTGGCCACCACCTGGAAGAGGGGGTCGATGGTGATGTCGTCGGGATGGTGCCATAGGCCCTGGTGGATGACGTTCAGCGTCAGCATGACGTATGCCGCCAGGATGAAGATCAGGTACCAGCGCAGGGTGGTGTTCGCACGCACGTCGTGGAAGTGGCCTGTGCATGCCTTGTAGATGAGCGAGAAGTTGACGCCGCCCAGGAACATGAAGATCACCAGCACCGACTTCAGGTAGTAGGAGTCGGCCAGTGATCCGTCGACGTCGATGGTGGCGAATCCGGATGTGGAGATCACCGACATGCCGTCGCACACCGCCTCGAAGGGGTCCATGCAGATGCAGAGCAGCCCCACCAGGGCGGCGGTGAGCAGGGTATAGACAATCCAGAGGCCGCGGGCGGTGGAGGAGATGCGCGGGCGCAGCTTGTCGTGGGTGATGCCGGTGATTTCGGCGTTGAAGAGGAAGATGCCGCCGGAGTTGTTGAGCATGGGCGCCACGGCCAGGGTGAAGAGGATGATTCCCATGCCGCCGAGCCAGCGCATCAGGCTGCGCCAGAGCAGCAGCGCGTGGCCCGATTCCTCCAGGGTCGGAAAGGAGCATCCGCCGGTGGTGGTGAAGTCGTTGATGGACTCGAAGAAGGCGTCGGTGACGGTCATGTGCGTTCCGGCGAAGATGAATGGCAGCATACCGAACAGCGACAGTATCACCCAGGTCAGGGCGGTGAGCAGGATGGCCTCGCGGCGTCCCATCTCGTGGCTCTGCGGCCGCAGGCGCACCAGCCCGAAGCCGGCGGCGGCCGTGAGGGCGAACGGGATGAGGAAGTGGAAGACGGAGCCGTCGGCGCATATCAGCTCGCAGATGACCGGAAGCAGCATCATGGCAGCCTCGATGAGCAACAGCAGGCCTATGATGCGCAGCAGCATGGGGAGGTTGACGAACTTGCGCCTCCTCGCTCCGGCCGTGGCCAGCGACGGCCGCACCTTCCCTTCCTGTTCCTTACTCATTCGGACTCCTGCTCGGCAGTCGTTGGTTTTTCTTTAGCTTTGGCGCCCGCTTCAGCGCGTGGCAGGTGTATCAAGTGAACAGCTTCTCGATTTTCGTCAGCGAACCGGTGAGGCAGAACACTACCACCTGGTCGCCCGCCTGTATCTCTGTGTTGCCGTCCACGAGTGCGCACTTGCCGTCGCGGGTGTAGGCGCCTAACGTCATGCCATATGGCAGATGCAGCTTGCGCACCGGCCCGTGGGTAATCTTAGCCCCCTTGCGCACGGTAATCTCGGCCACCTCGGCGTTGGCCAGCGACAGGCACTTGGCGTTGTCGGTGTCGGCGTCGAGCAATATCTTGTAGATGCGGCTGGAGGCCAGGAGCTTCTTGTTGATGATGGTGCCGATGCCGAGCTTCTCGGCCTGCGAGATGAACTGCAGGTTCTCCACGTCGGCCACCGTGCGCATGACGTTGAACTCCTTGGCTATCAGGCAGCTGAGGATATTGCTCTCGCTGCGGTCCGTGAGGGCCAGGAAGGCATCGTAGCGGTAGATGTTGTTCTCCACCAGCACGTCCACGCTGCGGGCGTCGCCATGCACTATCTGGCAGTCGGGCAGCAGCTCGGCCACCCATTGACAACGGTCCTCGTCGTCGTCGATGATTTTTATGTTGTAGTCGTCGTGGTGCTGGAGCGAGAATCGGAGAGCTATGTCGCTGGCACCCATGATGATGATGGACTTGATGGTGCGCTCGACCTTGCCGCAGAGGTCACGGATTTCGCCCTCGTGGCCCTGCGTGGTGATGAAGTAGACGATGTCGTCGGCGCGGATGATGTCGGAGCCGGTGGGAATGATGGTCTCCTGTCCGTGGCGGATGGCGACGATGTGGAAGTTGTGGGTGGTTACCGGCAGGGCCTTGATCTCGCAGTCCACGATCTGCGCTCCCTCGCGCACTTTTACTCCGATCAGCAGCAGACGCCCGTCGTTGAGCTCGCCCCAGTAGCGTGCCCAGTTGTGTTCCATGCTCTGCTCAATCTCGTTGGCGCCCAGGTTCTCCGGGTATATGAGGTGGTCGACGCCCATGTTGCGCAGCAGCCGGCTGTTGTGTGGAAGCAGGTATTCGAACTTGTCGATGCGGGCCACGGTCTTTCCCACGCCGAGCTGGTGCGCCATGCCGCAGGCCGTGAGGTTGCGGCTCTCGTAGGGCGTGACGGAGATGAAGAGGTTTGTGTCCTTGATGCCCACGTCGCGCAGGGTGTCAATCGAGGTCGGCGACCCGTTCACCGTCATGACGTTGTAGTTGGAGTCGATGTTGTCGAGGGCGTGCTGGTTGGTGTCGAGCAGGATGACGTCCTGCTCCTCGTGGCTGAGCATTTTGGCCAGGTATGTGCCGACCTCGCCGGCGCCTGCTATCACTATCCTCATTTCGTCTTCAGTTTGGCGATTTGGTTCTTGATGTCCTCCAGGGCGTAACCGGCCTTGTGTTTGAGGGATTCCACTTCGCCGTGATGTATCCAGGCGTCGGGGGCGCCGAGGCGGTGGAGGAGGGGAGTGGCGCACTCCTTGTCGGCGTAGTATTCGGCGATGGAGGAGCCGAGGCCGCCGTTGCGGGCGCCGTCTTCGACCGTTATCAGGTGCCTGTGGCGGGAGGCGATGAGGTCGAGCAGCTCCGTGTCGAGCGGCTTGAGCCAGAGCATGTCGTAGACGGCCACGTCGCCTGCTTCCCTGGCCGCCTCCTCGGCATCCAGCCCGGCAGGGCCTATGGTGGCTATGGCTATCTCGGCGTCGGGAGCGGATAGCAGCTCGCGACCCTTGCCGACAGGCAGCGGCTCGGGAGTGCGTTCCCACTCGGGCCCGCTGCCGGAGCCACGGGGATAGCGGATGGCCATGGGTCCATCCTGGTGCAGGGCCGTGCGCATCAGGCAGCGGAGGTCGTATTCCGTCACTGGCGAGGCCACCTGCATGCCGGGGATTATGCGCAGGTAGGCCAGGTCGAAGAGTCCGTGATGCGTTACGCCGTCGGCCCCGACCACCCCGGCGCGGTCGATGAGGAACGTCACAGGCAGTCCCTGGATGGAGACGTCGTTGATGATATTGTCGTACGCACGCTGCAGGAACGAGGAGTATATTGCCACGAACGGGCGCTTGCCGGCCTGTGCCATGCCTCCGGCGAAGGTCACGGCGTGTCCCTCGGAGATGCCGACGTCGAATGCCCGGTCGGGCATTTCCCTTAGCAGCATGTCCATGGAGGTGCCGGAGGGCATGGCGGCAGTGACTCCCATCACGCGGTCGTCGGCCTTGGCCATCGCCACCAGCTCGCGCCCCATCACTGTCTGCCACTTCTCTGCGCCAGGCTTTGAGGTGGGACGCTCGCCGGTGACGGGGTCGAAACGACCCGGCGCATGCCATAGGCTCGGGTTCTTCTCCGCCTCCTCGAAGCCCTTGCCCTTGACAGTCTTGAGGTGCAGGATGCGCGGGCCCTCCATGTCCTTGATCTTGTTGAGCGTTTCCACCAGCCCCTGCACGTCGTGTCCGTCGATGGGTCCGAAATATCGGATGTTCAGTCCCTCGAATATGTTTTGGTTGCCGCTCAAGAGTGCCTTGACGCTGTTGTTGAAGCGGATGATCATGCCCTTGCCTCGGTCGGTGATCCAGCCCAGGCGGCGGAAGCGGCGGTAGGCCCGGTCGCGTATGTCGTTGTACTTCCTCGAGGTGTGTATGCGCGACAGATAGCGGTGCAACGCACCCGTGGGCGGGTCGATGCTCATGTCGTTGTCGTTGAGGATGATGAGCAGGTTGTTGCGGCTCTGGGAGGCGTTGTTGAGGCCCTCGAAGGCGAGTCCGCCGCTGATGGAGGCGTCGCCGATGACGGCTGCGGTGCGGTGCCGCTCCTCCCGGGGCTTGCTCATCTCGGCGATGGCCATGCCCAGGGCGGCGGAGATGGAGTTGGAGGCGTGGCCTGCCGTGAAGACGTCGTACGGACTCTCCTTGGGGCTCGGGAAGCCGCTCAGTCCGCCTTCCTGGCGAAGGGTGGGGAAGTTCTTGCGCCGCCCGGTCAGGATCTTGTGCGCATATGCCTGGTGGCCGACGTCCCACACAATCTTGTCGAGCGGCGTGTCGAGCACATAGTGCAGGGCCACGGCAATCTCCACGGCGCCCATCGACGAGGCAAAGTGCCCCGGCGTGGCCGAGAGGTTGTCGATGATGCATCGGCGGATGTCGGCGCACACGGCCGGCAGCTGCTCCGGCGCCAGCCTCCGCAGCTCCTCCGGCGTGTCGATATAAGGTATGTCGGTTAATTCTTCAGCAGGTTTTTCCATGGTCTTGGTCTGCGGCTCTGAACCGTCTCAGCACAGGGTAGATGATCATCCAGCCCGCCGCCGCCGCCACCAGCAGGTTCTTGAGGTTGACCCCGCCGCGTATCAGCAGGAAGGCCGAGAGCCACACCCACAGCAAAGTCAGCAGGGCCAGTATCAGGTAATGCCGCATTTTCATAACTGCAAAATTAATCAATTAATGTGTGCCGTGCAACCGTGGGTGATACGGGCGGAAATATGTTGTATAGCATAATTTCGTCATAAGTGTTTGTATAGCAATGGCTTGGAGATGATGCCGGGAACATGTCGGCGTCGTGTGATAGAACTTTTCCGCCTGAAAATTTTGTTGTTATATGAAAAATGCCTAAATTCGCTAATCCAAAACCAAAACCAATGTAACCTAAAAATAGAGACCATGAGCATAACGATCACATTCAACGAGCTCCGTCGCCTCAAAGACTCTCTCCCCGACGGGTCCATGCACCGCATCGCCGACCAGCTGAACTGCACCGTACAGACGGTCCGCAACTACTTCGGTGGCGAGAACTACCAGTTCGGCAACTCACAGGGCGTTCACATCGAACAGGGTCCCGACGGCGGCCTCGTAGTGCTTGACGACAGCACTATCTACGATATGGCCATGGACATTCTCAACGAGAACAAGAAGGAGGAAGAGTAATAACTCTCTTGAATGAACAATGAACAATGAACAATACAGCGACGCCCGTCGGCGACAAATTATTGTTCATTGTTCATTGTTAACTGTTCATTGAAGAACATGAGCAACGACACTACGGTCACACTCGCCATCCACACCTACCGCCGTGCCATCGAACTGCAGGTGCGCCTCAAGGCTGAAGGCGTGGCGAGCGAGCTGCGTCCGGTCCGGGAGGGCCACTCCGGGCCCGAGCCTGGCGTTCGCGTGTGCATCGCCATCTCCGACCTGGCACGCGCCCTGCGCATCGTAGAGACCGAAGCCGACCGCGAACTTGTTGCCCTCTCGGCACGCCTGGCGGGTATGAGACCCATTCTGCTCATCCCCGTCGACTTTTCCGACCACAGCCGCCTGGCCGTGGAGGTCGGCTTCGACCTGGCCGCCAGGCTCCACCTCACCCCGGTGTTGCTGCACGCGTACGTGACGCCCTACTTCCAGGGACAGATAGCCCCCGACTCGGGCATCGACAGCGCCGAACAGCTCGACAACACCAAGATGGACATGGACCTGGAACAGCAGGCAACCCTGGAACTCGACCGTCTCAAGGGTGCCATACGGCGCCGCATTCTCGACGGCACATTGCCAAAGCTCGACTTCACCGCCGAGCTGCGCGAGGGCGTCCCCGAGGAAGTCATCCTGCAATACAGCCGCAAGACACCTCCGTCATTCATCGTCATGGCCACCCGCGGCGCCTCACGCCGCAACCGCGAGCTCATAGGCAGCGTCACCGCCGAAGTACTCGACTCCTGCCGCGTGCCGATGTTCATCGTCCCCGAGCACCACACCATGCCCGCCATACGCGCCATCAACAAGGTGGTCTTTTTCTGCAACCTCGACCAGCAGGACATACTCGCCATGGACACCTTCCAGCGCATGTTCTCCTATCCCGAGGACGCCGAGATCTTCCTCGTCGCCGTCAATCCGCGCGTGACGTCGCTCAAGAACAAGATCGAGGGCCTGGCGGACTACTTCGCCGAGAATTACCCGACGTCCACTTTCAAGGCCCTACCCATAGGCCTCAACGGCTTCCGCGAGCAGTTCGAGCAGGCCATGACACAACACGGCATCCAGCTGCTGGTGGTGCCCAACCGGCGCCGCAACATCTTCCAGCGCATATTCAACCCCTCAGTGGCGCACCGCATCCTTTTCGAGCGCGACATCCCCATGCTCGCCCTCCCCTCCTGAGGTGGCGTAGCCTCGTTTTACCGTCAAAAAGCCATTTATTTAGCATTTGGCGCCCGCTTTAGCGCGGCGCGTCACTCTCGTCTGCGGAACTCGGAGAGCGTAATTGCCGTGGCCATCGCCACGTTCAGGCTCTCGGCCGTCGGCGCACCCGCCGGATAGGAGGGTATCAGCAGCCGCAGAGTCAGCAGGCGTCGCATCTCCTCGGTGATTCCCCGCCCCTCGTTTCCCATCACGACCAGGCATGGCTTCGGCAGGGTAGCGGAGTAGATATTCTCGCCGTTGAGCAACAGTCCCGCCACCGGCACTTCCCGGTGTTCCGACACAAATTCGCCCAAGTTCCGGTAGAAGACCCGCACCCGGCTGATGCTGCCCATCGTGGCTTGTACCGCTTTGGCGTTATATAAGTCCGCGCAGGCCGGAGAGGCTATGATCTGCCGTACTCCGAACCAGTCGCACAGCCGGACGATCGTGCCGAGGTTGCCAGGATCCTGCACCCCGTCGAGCAGCAGCGTCAGGTCGGTCGACACCAGCTTTTCGTCCGGCTCATATTCCGGCCGGCGGTAGACGGCCAGCACCTCCGGGGCAGTGCTCAGCGACGAGACCTGCCGCATTTGGTCGGAGCCGGCCAGGAACACCTCCCCGTCCACGTGCGGACGGCCGGAGAACCATTTTTCCGTCGCCACCAGGCTAACCAGCTCGAAATGCCCGAGCGTGTCTCCCACGCACTTGCCGCCTTCGGCTACGAACACTCCCCGCTCGTCGCGGTGCTTCTTGAGCCGAAGCTGATGCAGTCGGCCGGCCATAGTCTTTGAGAGTCGCGGATACTTTTCCACCTTTTCCATGTTGCAAAATTACTCTTTTCCTGCGGTTTCGGCAAGGTGTTCAAATTTTTCCT
Source organism: uncultured Porphyromonadaceae bacterium (assembly GCA_900541835.1). Classification (GTDB taxonomy): domain Bacteria; phylum Bacteroidota; class Bacteroidia; order Bacteroidales; family Muribaculaceae; genus Lepagella. The sequence continues at coordinate 150,372 of UQLL01000001.1, read as the reverse complement.
ACAGAAATTTAGGCCGTTAAAAAGAAAAGAGTTAAATTTGCACATTAAAAGTATACAGGTAGAAGTGATGAAATACATAGGAGCGCATGTCAGTACAGAAGGAGGCGTTGCGGAAGCCCCGCGGCGTGCTCACGAGATAGGGGCGAAGGCCTTCGCCCTCTTCACCGGATGGTCGTCGCGGTGGAAGTCGCCCATGCCCAAGCCTGAAACGGTGGCACTTTTTCGCAGGCGCTGCGAGGAGTACGGCTACACCCCCGATGTCATCCTGCCCCACAGCAATTTCCTCATCAACCTCGGCTCGCCCGACCAGGCCAAGCTCTCCCAGAGCCGCGAATCCTTCCTCGGCGAGATGCGGCGCTGCGCTGCGCTCGGCCTGAAGATGGTCAACTTCCACCCTGGCTCCCACCTCAACGGCTTCGACGACCCCACAGAGTGCCTCGACCGGATTGCCGAAAGCATAAACCTCGTTCTGGAGCAGGTGGATGGCGTCACGGCTATCCTGGAGAACACGGCCGGAATGGGTTCCAACATGGGCAACGAGTTCGAGCACCTCGCACACATTATAGACAAGGTGGAGGATAAATCCCGCATAGGCGTATGCATCGACACCGCCCACGCCTACAGCGCCGGCTATGACCTGGCCACCGCGGAAGGCTACGAAAGGACCTGGGCCGACTTCGACCGCATTGTCGGCCTCCGCTACCTTCGCGGAATGCACATCAACGATTCGGCCCGCAAGCTCGCCTCGCGCGTCGACCGCCACGCCTCCCTGGGCAAGGGCCTCATGGGTACCGACGTCTTTCGCCGCATCATGAACGATACGCGCCTCGACGGCATACCCCTCATCCTCGAGACCACCGACCCCGAAATATGGAAGGACGAGATCGCCTGGCTTTACTCTCTCGTCGAAGCTGACAATGGCTGACCTTAATCAAGAAATCCACTACAGCGTAAAAATAACTTAACTGAAGAAATCTTACATGAGAACCAAACCCGATTTAGGCTTCTGGCAACTGTGGAATCTGAGCTTCGGATTCTTCGGCGTACAGATTGCCTACGCCTTGCAGAGCGCCAACGTGTCGCGCATCTTCGCCACCATCGGCGCGGATCCGCACGACCTAAGCTACTTCTGGATCCTGCCGCCTCTGATGGGGCTGCTCGTGCAGCCCGTAGTCGGCACCCTCAGCGACCACACCTGGAACCGCTTCGGGCGCCGCCTGCCTTACCTCATCGTCGGCGCCGTCACCGCCGTCATCGTCATGTGCCTGCTGCCCAACGCCGGCAGCTTCGGCTTCACCATCTCCGGCGCCATCCTCATGGGACTCGTCGCCCTCATGCTCCTCGACACCAGCATCAACATGGCCATGCAGCCATTCAAGATGCTTGTCGGCGACATGGTCAACGAGCGCCAGAAGGCCAAGGCATACTCCATCCAGAGCTTCCTGTGCAACGCCGGCTCCATCGTCGGCTTCGTGCTCCCATTCCTGCTGGCCTGGATCGGCATCAAGGCCACTGCTCCCGAGGGCGTAGTGCCTCCGTCTGTCATCTGGTCATTCTACATAGGCGCCGCCGTACTCATACTCTGCGTCGTCTACTCCATGGCCAAGATTAAGGAGTGGCCCCCGCAGCTCTACAATGAATACAACAACATAGCCGAGGACGCCGCCGGCAAGCCCAAGGAGAAGACCAGCCTCGTCAAGCTCCTCGTGCACGCACCCAAGACCTTCTGGACCGTCAGCCTCGTGCAGTTCTTCTGCTGGTTCGCCTTCCTGTTCATGTGGACCTACACCACCGGCACCGTGGCACACAAGGCCTTCCACACCCCCGAGGTGCAGACCATCACCGGACTGCAGGTCGGCGACCAGGTATACGGCGACAAGTTCCTGCTCGTGGGCGACGACATCATCGTAGCCAAGGGACACCTCATGGCCGCCGGAGTGCAGGTCGGCGACAAGTTCCTTCCCGCCTCCACGGTGGCCGTCGGCACCGACACGCTCGTCAGCGGCCACGCCATGCAGACCACCGAGGCGGGCATCGACAAGGCTTCATTCTCCAAGCCACTCGATCTCAACGGCCAGCCCCTCATGCTTGATGGCAAGGCCGTCGACACCGACGGCCAGCTCGTCTGCATACGCGACTACCTGAGCCGGCTCGACGGCCCCTTCACCCTCACCACCGCCTCTATAGCGGCCACAGACAAGACCACAGGCAAGCTCGTGCTCGAGGGCCGGAGCGACTATCGGATCGCTGACCCGCACCAGGCCACCTTTGCCACCAAGATCGACCTCAACACTTCGTCCAAGCCATACAACGAGGCAGGCAACTGGGTCGGCATCCTCTTCGCTGTCCAGGCCGTGGGCAGCGTGATATGGGCCATGCTGCTGCCCCGCATCGGCAGCCGCAAGTTCTCCTACGCCCTGAGCCTCGTGCTCGGCGCCGTCGGCTTCGTCGGCGTGGCCTTCATCACCAACCCTTGGCTGCTGTTCGTGCCCTTCCTGCTGATCGGCTGCGCCTGGGCCGCCATGCTCGCCTGGCCATTCACCATCCTTACCAACTCTCTTCACGGAGGCAACATCGGCGCCTATCTGGGCCTGTTCAACTGCTCCATCACCATCCCGCAGATTGTCGGCGCCCTCGTAGGCGGCTGGCTCCTGAGCCTTTTCAGCACCGAAGGTCAGCTTGCCCCGCAGTACGCGATGATGATTATTGCCGGCATCTCCCTGGCCATCGGAGCCTTCTGCGTCTCCTTCATCCGCGAGAAAGCGATTAAGGACGACACTCCTGCCGAAGACCCCGTCGATGCCGGTGCCATCTAATTAATGAGGAATCGAATTAATGAGGAATCAGGAAGCCTCGCGCTAACCTGGTTCCTCATTTCTCATTCCTGATTCTATTTTGTTTGTGCCGCTTCCCATTCCAGGATGGCACGCTTCCTCTCCTTTCCCCAGTGGTAGTTTCCCGGTTCGCCGGAGGAACGTATCACTCTGTGGCAGGGAATCAGCAGCGACACCGGGTTGGCGCCAATAGCCGATCCAACAGCCTGTCCGGCTCCAGGCCGACTGACGGCACGGGCTATCTCTCCGTAGCTCACCGTGCGCCCGGTCGGGATGGCCAGCAGCGCTTTCCATACCTTCAGCTGGAAAGCAGTACCCCTGATGTGCAACATCATATACTCCCTGTCGCCATCTCCGTTGATGGCCGACAGGGCCTTTTGCTGGATGCCGTCGCGCTGGGCGACAAACGCGGCACGCGGGAATTTGTCTGTCAAAGCCTCGAATGCATCAACATGGCTGTCGGCAAACACCAGGCGGCATATTCCCTTGTCTGTGGAGGCTATGAGTATATCGCCGAAAGGCGTGTCGGCGTAGCTGTAGCGGATGCGTAGGTTCTCTCCGAATCGTCCATATTCGGAGTCTGTCATGTCTATGATTCTCATAATAACTATTTAGATCCGAGGGCCTTGCAGATGCGGTCGATGCCCTCCATGAGCAACGGTCGCGGACAGGCGAGGTTGACGCGTACATATCTGGAGTCACCGTACATCCGTCCCGAGTTTATCCACACGTGTTCTCGCTTGCATCTCTCCTCTGCCTCGTCGCCGTCGATGCCCAGAGCGCTCACATCCAACCACGACAGGTATGTGGCCTCCGAGCAGCAGACCTTCACCTGCGGCAGTCGGCTCTCAAGCTCGGAGCGGAAGACACGGTAGTTCTCGAACAGGTAGGTGTTGAGGGCATCCAGCCACCCGGCGCCATGCCGGTAGGCAGCCTCCAGGGCAACGACCCCGAAAGGGTTCATCAGGTTCGACTCCGTGGCGCGGATGCGGCGGTTGATCTTCTCGCGCAGGTCGGCGCGGCGAGTGACGATGTTGGAAATCAACAGACCGGCGATGTTGAAGCCCTTGGTAGGCGAGCAGCACGTCACGCAGTCCGGCTCGATGGTGGCGAAAGGCGTGTGGCGGAAACCCGGATGCACAATCTCGCAATGAATCTCGTCGGCCACTACCGTCACTCCATGTCGGCGGCAGATCTCGCAGACACGCTGCAGCTCCACAGACGTCCACACACGTCCCGTGGGGTTATGCGGGTTGCATAGCAGCAGCAGAGTGTTGGCCGGGTCTGCACAGAGCCGCTCCAGCCCCTCGAAGTCCAGCTCGAACGTGAAGCCTCCTTCCACTTCGCGGCGCAGCAGCGGATTGGGAACCATGCAGCGCCCGTTCTCCTCTACCACCGGGAAGAAAGCGTTGTAGGCGGGCGTCTGGAATATGATGCCGTCGCCGGGATTGGTCAGCGCGTCTACCAGGATGCACAGCGCCGGCACGATGCCCGGTATATATATAATGTCTCCTGGGTCGCCGATCTGCCAACCGTGTCGCCGCGAGAACCAGTCGATCACGGCCTCGTAATAGCTGTCGGGCACGCGCACGTAGCCGAACACGCCCTCGGCAGCGCGTTTCTGCACTGCCTCTATGATGGCCGGGGCCGTGCGGAAGTCCATGTCCGCCACCCACATCGGCAGCATCCCGGCGTCGTCGCTGCTGTCCCATTTTGCGCAGGAAGAGCCCCGTCGGTTCACCATCTGGTCGAAATCAAATTCCGTCTTCATTTGCTTGCCTGTTAGTTCCCTGCAAAGTTCGCAAAATATCCCGAAAACGGCAAGAGAAAAATTTAGGCGGAAATGGTTGGCCATATGCGGAAAAATATATACCTTTGCGCCAAATATCGGTGCATGAGGCAGTTTGCCAACCGCGCCGGTATGCAACCAAGCACAACCAACCTAAACGCGATAAGCAATCATGAAAAAGCACAATTTCTATGCAGGCCCCAGCATCCTGTCGGCCTACACCATCAAGAATACGGCAGACGCCGTAATCGACTTCGCCGGCACAGGCCTGAGCCTGCTCGAGGTCAGCCACCGCAGCAAGGAGTTCCAGGCAGTGATCGACGAGGCCACCGCGCTGGTCAAGGAGCTTCTCCAGCTTCCCGAGGGCTACCACGTGCTCTTCCTCGGCGGCGGCGCAAGCACCCAGTTCGCTATGGTCCCCTTCAACCTGCTCGAAAAGAAGGCCGCATACATAGACACCGGCACATGGGCCCACAAGGCCATCAAGGAGGCCAAGCTCTTCGGCGAAGTTGACGTAGTGGCTTCCTCCGAGGCTTCCAACTACAACTATATCCCGAAGGACTTCACCATCCCCGCCGACGTCGACTACTTCCACTTCACCTCCAACAACACCATCTACGGCACCGAGATCCGCCGCGACTACGACAGCCCCGTGCCCGTGGTCTGCGACATGAGCTCCGACATCTTCAGCCGCGTGTTCGACCCCACCAAGTACGGCCTCATCTACGGTGGCGCCCAGAAGAACCTCGCCCCCGCCGGCGTCACCTTCGTCATCGTCAAGGAAGACCTGCTCGGCCACGTAAGCCGTCAGATTCCCACCATGCTCGACTACCGCACCCACATCAAGAAGGGTTCCATGTTCAACACCCCGCCGGTGCTCCCCATCTTCTCCGCACTTCAGACCCTGCGTTACTACAAGGAGCAGGGCGGCGTGGCCGCACTCGAGAAGTTCGACCTCGAGAAGGCAGCCAAGCTCTATGCCGAGATCGACCGCAACAAGCTCTTCATGGGCACCGTGGCCGAGGAGGACCGTTCCATCATGAACGTATGCTTCGTCATGAATCCCGACTACGCCGAGCTCGAGAAGGAGTTCTTCGACTTCGCCTCCGCCCGCGGCATGGTAGGCATCAAGGGCCACCGCAGCGTCGGCGGCTTCCGCGCCTCCCTCTACAACGCACTCCCCATGGAGAGCGTGGAGGCCCTGGTTGCCTGCATGAAGGAATTCGAAGCCAAGCACTAAACTTCATATTTTATCTAATGTCAGCTGACTGTCAGCTGACATTAGATAAAACTGAAACTATACAATTTCTCAGAAATGAAGATACTCGTTTTCACCGAGAAGCCGTTCGCACCGGCAGCCGTAAAGGCCATAGCAAACGTGGTTGATGCCGCCGGCGCCGACCTCGAAGTAGTAGAGCAGGGCACCCGCGAAGACCTCCTCAAGGCAGTCGCCGATGTCGAGGGTCTCATCGTCCGCTCCGACAAGATTGACGGCGAAGTCATGGCCGCCGCTCCCAAGCTGAAAGTCATCGTTCGTGCCGGCGCCGGCTACGATAACATCGACCTGGCCGCCGCCACCGAGCGCGGCATCTGCGTCATGAACACCCCCGGCCAGAACTCCAACGCCGTCGCCGAGCTCGTATTCGGTATGCTCGTCTTCATGGCCCGCAACCGCTACAACGGCAAATCCGGCTCCGAACTCAAGGGCAAGACCCTCGGCATCTACGCCTTCGGCCAGGTAGGCCGCAACGTGGCTCGCATCGCCAAGGGCTTCGGCATGAACGTCACCGCCCTCGACGTGTTCGTGCCCGACGACAAGATTGAGTGCGAAGGCGTCAAGCCCCTCCACACCCCCCAGGAACTCTTCAGCCAGAACGACTACGTGTCGCTCCACATCCCCGCCACCCCGCAGACCCGCGGCTCCATCGGCTACGACCTCTGCATGCTCCTTCCCAAGAACGGCGTACTCATCAACACCGCCCGTAAGGAAGTCATCGACGAGGAAGGTCTGCTGAAGGCACTCGAGGAACGTCCCGACATCCGCTACATCTCCGACATCAAGCCTGACCGCGCCGACGAGTTCGAGAAGCGCTTCGCCGACCGTGTCTTCTTCACCCCCAAGAAGATGGGCGCCCAGACCGCCGAGGCCAACTTCAACGCCGGAGTGGCCGCCGCCGAGCAGTCAATAGCATACCTCAAGGAGGGCTGGAACAAGTTCCAGGTCAACAAGTGAGATACAGATAGCACAAACTGACTTATACCTGTCGGCAAAGGGGCGGTCAAAACCAACGGCACCCTTTGCCGACATTTTTATGCCATGTCGAACATATTAGATGTCCCCTATTGTCACGACGCCGCTTTCATGGCCGAGTGGCAGAAGATGCTGGGTGGCGAGATGTACGCAGCCCAGCACCCGTACTTCCACGAACTCCTGCAGCAGACCCGCTCCAAGGTCAGGGCTTTCAATGACCTCGACCCGAACTACCTGCCCGAGCTTGACCGATGCATCCGCTCCATACTCGGCCGGGCGGGAGAGAAACTGCACGTCAACCAGCCCTTTCACTGCGACTACGGCTGCAACATCCTGGTCGGAGACCATGTGTTCGTCAATTTCAACCTGACAGTGCTCGATGAGGCGCTCGTCACCATCGGCGACCACGTCTTCTTCGGCCCGAATGTGAGCATCTACACTGCCTGCCACCCCACCGACCCCGACGAGCGGCGCGACGGCCGCGAGTGGGCCGAGCCGGTTACCATCGGCAACGACGTGTGGATAGGCGGCGGGGCCACAATCCTGCCCGGAGTGACCGTAGGCGACGGATCCGTGATTGCCGCCGGAGCGGTAGTTGCCAAGGCTGTCCCGCCACGTACCATAGTGGGGGGCAACCCCGCGCGGATCATCAAAGAATTGTGAAATATTGCTGTCCGATAAAAGTCGGAAGTGGCACAAAAAGATGGCTCAATCGCTGATATGGTGCGGTTGAGCTTGCTTTTTTGTTTCCTAAGCCCGCACAGCGAGGGTTCCGAAGGAGCCCCGGAAGCCTTTGCAAGAAGGATTTTCCAGTCTTTGTCGGGGTTATTGAACAGGCTGTAGAAGTCAACGTAGTACATGAGAGTGATTCGCACCATTGTCGCCAGACCTGAGGGCGAGGCGAAATCCCATGCCAAAATTTTGCCATGTCCGAAAAATGTATTAACTTTGCACTTGGAAATGCAACGACATAGTTTCCGCTCAGTTTGGAAAGATGCCGGAGCGGTCGAACGGGACGGTCTCGAAAACCGTTGTACCCTTACGGGTACCCAGGGTTCGAATCCCTGTCTTTCCGCAAACAACAAAGTTAAATCCGCTGTAAGTTAGCAACTTACGGCGGATTTAATTTTATACACATACAAAAATACATACAATAACAGGCTTCCTTTCTCAACAGGCGGACGATACGCAAGCCGTCCTCGTTGAGAATAAGCACCGATACGGCGAAGCCGAAGTGCTTGAAGTCCTGACAGATGCCGAGAAAGTATGTGGGGATGTCGTTGTCAAGTAGGAAATCTTCGACAGCCGACTTGACCGAAGCGGAGGCTTCGGTGGCGCAGCATTGCAGCCCCGACCCGTAGCAGACCTCGGCGTTGAAGCACTGGCAGGTTGCCAGAGTTTCATCTTTCTCGACGAGCGCGAGCAAGTCGAACGGCATCTGATTGTCGCCGCCCCACGGAACGTAAGAGAGTGTATCGTCAACGATAATCGGCACAATATCTACGTCCTCCTTGAATACGGACGAGGAATTGACGGTGAACGCCGCGCGGGACTCGAAGCCCGGAAGTGTCTCGACGGAGTTAAAATTGAGTTCGGTAAAAGAAAAGTCCATAACTTTGTGGTTGTTTTCCACAAAGTTATGGACCGTATGAGGTGCGCGAAAAGACGCTTATTCATCAATTTTAGATTGAATAGCCGACATAGCTTTATCGTAGTTATCCTTAATGGCACCGGCCCTCAAAATGCCGTTGTCAAATAATCTAATAAGAAAATCATTATATGATTCATTAGAGATACGATTAGGGAGATTCACATATATTATCGGTGCCAATACCAGGCTGCCATCAACGTATTGTGAAAATTCATCAAAAACATTTTGATTGTCTCGAATCCCTAATTTATGAGAAATAAATACTTCGGCAGCAACGACGAAAGCCTCGTTTCTGCCTTCTCCATGCTTTTGTGCTATATCCTCTTTACTTCTATAAAAAGGATCACTGTCAAGTTCGCTGAGTTTCTCCATAAGTTCCGGGGAAATGTGGAGATTATGTAAATTTTCGTGAATATAAATATTCATAAAATTTAATCTCAACTGTTTTTCTATTTCAGGATTTAGAATAAGTGGAGTGCAGCAAAATGATTCATCAGAAAGATTAAAAGCATTTTCAATATCCAAAATGTATATTTTGGATTGGGTTTCCAGCAGAGATTCAGGTAAGAAAAACTCGATAAGGCTTTGATTTATGTTGTTAAGTAAATCTTTATTCAGATTATAGTTGTCAATATGTGATTTCAATTTTGGATAAATTGTATTATCCCAATAATCAGAATATCCATGTTCAACCAATTTATGACATATATACGACAGCTGAGGTTGAACCAAAAGTATGCCTTTCGCCCATTCGACACCGCGAGCTACGCTATCTAAATGCTGAATTGTAAATAGGCATTTTGTAATATCGTCTTTATCCCCATGTAGCTCAGAATAAAGATTGCAAAGTTTTGAGGCAGTGCAATTAGAATTAACATCGGAAATATTGGCGATAAAGACGGAATCAGAACACAGTTCTGCGAACCGTGTATCATCTTTAATATGGTCGATATATTGAGGCAAACATAATAAATCGAAAGATTTAGAAGTGTTAAAAACCTCGCCATAAGAAATACTCCACGGAAGCAGAGCAAATATTATAATCGTAAGAAGTCGAAATAGACAATTCATAGCTGCTTCATTTATTTGCAAAGTTACGCATTTTCAGCGGAATATCAAAGGAAAACTTCGAGGTCGTTGACACGGAAGATACAGCAGTCGCGTATCTTGCGGCCCTCGCCGGAGGAAAGTATCTTGACATTCCTCCAGCCGCCGTAGAACGAGTAACGCAATGAAATGACGTTACGCAGTTCCAGGATAGAGCCGTCGGATTTCCATACGGAAATATCGACAGGATCGCCGGAGTTGAGCATGGTGCGGGCGGTGGATATGTGTATCGAGAGAGCTATCAGGTGTAAGTGGGATTGAACTTGTCGTTGAATATGCCGGGTGTAGGCGGAGAGTCCATGATCGGACGGTTGGCCGAGTATCGCCATGTGAACTTTACCTTGTTGAGTTTTCCGTCGGTGTTATATTTCTCCTTTCATGATGATTTCGAGGACTTCATTGAGCTTGTCGGCGTGGAGGCGTTTGATGTAATCGGCGCGGGCTTCAAGGTTGCCACGAATGTGGGCGAGAACAGCGAGGTGAGCATTGACAGAGGCGGTATCACCTTCGAAGATTTCAAGGTAAGGCTCGCGGGTAGGTAAGCCAAGCCGAATACGCTCGTCCTCAGTGATTGCATGGTCGAAGATGGCCTCAACTCCTGATTGGGCGTTTTCGTTGAGGATACTCATCTTCTCTCTCTTGCTTTCATCGTCGAACTTCACATATTTCAGCATCATATCGGCGGTAGTATGACCTGTGACAGCACGAATATCTTCCGGCGACATGCCTTTGCGCAGACACATAGTCACGAATGTGCGCCGTGCCACATGCGAAGTCAGAAGTTCATACTTCGGACGAACTTCCCGCGTCTTGGTACGTCCGCTCTGCTTTTCTGTAATCCAGTCTCCTGTCATACCGGCGAGTTTGCCAACCTCTTTCAGGTGAACATTGTATTTCTGATTGTTTAAGCTTCCGCCCCCATAAGACGGGACAAGCCGAAGTGTCGGTGCATTTGGACGCGATTGAAAGAATAGACACTGGCGGCGATGACACGCGGGGTTGCGACAGACACCGTATCGGCTGTGCTGAAGACAGTCCCATGACAGTAAAGGCCGTGACATCAGACCTTGCGTCGGCAATGAACCCGACGGTCCGAAAGACTTTCCCCGGAGAGATTTCATGATCAACTGCCGTTCTGTCAACCATGTCCGCGTCTTCGGCGTTATAAAAGGAAAAAAGACTATGGAAAAGTACGTATGCGATGTGTGCGGGTGGATTTACGACCCGACAGTAGGTGACGAACAGGGCGGAATCGCCCCAGGCGTGGACTTCGGCAACTTGCCGGAGAGCTGGGTGTGTCCTCTCTGCGGAGCTGGCAAAGAGGCATTCTCTCTGTACGAGGGGTGAGGATGCCACCCCTCACAACGTACCTCCTGCAAGGACGTATGCTGTGCGTCCTTGCAGGAGCATAAGGGACATATGGGGGTAAGCCGAAAATGCGGTGCATTTGTTAGTAACGCGAGTTCGTAATCTGGCGATAAACGGCAACGGTTAAAAAATCAGGCGATTCGGTTGGATCGCCCGATAACTTATGCCTCTTTGTGGATTATTCGTTTTTGCTTGTGTTATCCCGAACTCGCGTTTATAATGACAAAATAGTCTGTTAGCCACGGGCTACGATATGGGGAGCGGAAATCTTCATACGACAACTTCTTCTTTTCGTCAAGCCATATGTCATCCGACGAGTCGGTATTCTTGAAATCGGCTATCTACTTGATGCAAAAAAAAGCCCCGGTCGCTGAGTGAGGGCAGGCGCATATCTGTGTGGGAGCCGCGATGGATTGCGGCTCCTGCTTGTTTATAGTTGCAAGAAACTGAAAATATGCTTGATTACTTCCACCGTCCACCCGTTGCCGAGCATGGTGTGCTGTTGTGTCGCCGAACATTCCCATTTGTACCATTCGGGGATTGTCTGCAGGCGAGCGGCTTCGGACGGAGTTATGCGGCGCACGATTTCATCGGGGCAATCGTCTCGACGCCGGTGGCATACTTCACCAACTATTTCACCGAGTGACCTATGGAGATAAGACTGAAACGGATAGCCCGCCGCCCGACATACACTGTCGGGCACCTCTACATCAAGGGAGACCACATCAACTAAATAGCAGTTTATAAACCGCTACTGAACAGTAACACGTTCCACAACTATAATCTAAAATTTATGCTCTGATGTTCGTGTACACAAACATAGTGCGATGTGAATGGATAACGTCTTCCGGCTTTCGCAACAAGCCGAACTGAGCCATAAATATAAAGCCGAGTATAAGACAACAATCGTTGAGCCACTACTCGGCTTTATAATTGTCTTAAAAATGACAATTCAATATACGTGTCGTTTTACATACAGATGGATTCGCTGGATTTTTATACGTTCCGTTTTGATCGGGTCTAACATTTCGTTTTTGAGGATTATAGGGCAACCCCAACCCCTGGCGAATCCGAGCCGAATTGGGGTATCCCTGGAAGCACCTCAGAGGTACGCTTCGTTTTGAGACGGAGAATCGTTTCGTTTTAATTTTGGCACGTTTCGTTCTGAGAGCGTCGCACGTTTCGTTTTGCGGATTATATCTTCATCGAAGATTAGTACGTCCCAGCGAGGATTATTTTCGCTAATATATGAGTCGATACCATGTGGAGGTACTTCTTTATCAAAGGTGTTATGGCCATCTCCAATATGCTCTATGATTTTGGTATGAGTAATGGCCCAATAGCCTATGAGTTTATTTTCATCGGGCTTGGGTTCATCGTTATTGTCAGAACATCCGGCAAGAACGAAAGAGAGAAGAAAAAGGAGTATTGTAGAGTATTTCATTCTGCTTAAATTTGAGTTAAAAGTTTAAGATTTGAAGCCTTACAGTCGGATGTGCAATCTCGATTTGCGAAAGCGAGGCAGCGGTGTCGTAAGTCCATTAAATCAATTATGGTCTGCTTATATGTTGTTCTATAAATAATATTTTAGACATTATCTTGTCAAGAGTAGGAATTCCATATCGTTCACGCGATTCTGCTATATAAGAACGAGACATTGCATCTAATTGCTTTTCTGAAAACTCATAACTCCATGTGAACTTGAAATCTTCAGGAGGAGAAATTAGGTGTCCAGGATTTAAATAAACATCTATATGATATAGGAATGCTCCCAATTTATTAGCTCCCTTACCATTTTCAGAAAAGTCAAAAAAATGTTTTAAATTACGAGCATATTGTTCTAAGTCGGTGTTCCGTCTACGAATATCTTCAAAGGTGATATTAGAAAATTTATGAACAATCAATAGAATTGCAACTATCCATTCTGCTTTTTCTAACCGATAATAGGAAAACACTAATTTAGCATGGGCATAAAATTTTTCAAGTTGTCTTAGAGTTAAATTCTGTTTTTCTGCCATTTCAGCACAAATACGGTTAAACTCAAACAAATCATCATTGCTCCGAATATATTGGTTAATTCCAAAGTGCTCGGATAGCATAAATGCAAAACTTTGATGTTTTACTTGAGGCAACTCAAGTTCTATATCAAAGAAACGTCTTAGATATTCCTCTCCATTGAAATTATAAGAACCATAATATCCTTGAATAGACTTGATAAGTTGTTGTTTATCAATAGTGAGGCAAAAAACGATATTTGGAATATTGAAAAGATGTTTAATCTTTTCCAATACTTCTACTGCGTAAGAAGGTGTACATCTGTCTAATTCATCAATAATAAAAATAAGAGGTTTCCCGTCTTTAACAATTTCACCGGCAAAATCAATAAGGGCGTTTTTATATTTGATAAAGTCGACACGTTGAGAAACGTAAGAGATAATATCACTTTCTTTATAATCAATATCGTAGTTTAGATTATGCTTATATATATCCTCAATATTTCTAATTGCCTCATCTGTAATAGCTTTAGAAATATATTGGTGCATTTTACCTTTAATAACCGAAAGCGGTACTTGCTGCAAGGTTTTCCACGCGGCAAAAGCCTTTTCAGAAAGAGACTTTTCTTCATCGAAGAACTCACGTAGTTGACTTAAGATTGCTAAAGTTGGTTCTCCAAAATAATCGTTATCCCAAGCGTTAAATATGGTTACCTTAAAACTTTTAGAAAGAAGATTTTTCCATTGATGTATGAAAACAGTCTTACCTGTTCCCCATGCTCCATTTATAGCCATGACAAAACCATTACTATAGTTTGTAGCGATGGATGTCAATAGATTCGCAAATCTTCTTCTTTCCAAAATATCATCTCCAAAAGGATTATCTGGAGTGGAAGAGATATGCTCATATGTGTGCCTAAGACAATTGTGCATCTAACCCATTAGTTTTAAACAGGTAAAGAAATTATATTCAATCTTAAAAAATCTGAGATGCGATTTCTTTGATTACTCCTATGGTGTCATCTTTAGCATTGATGATCCTGGAGAATTTCAAAAGACCATCTACGAAGTCGCGGATAGTTACTGTTTTTAGATCTGAAATGCGCAATTTTGCATAATTCAGAATTGAAATTAAACAGCAATAATGTCCCTCCCGTCCTATTGCTTTTAACGCCTTATACACTTCGTCCTCATCAAATACCACATTCTTTCCATAAATGAATAGACTTGATGCAAGATTTGCCTGACGGAACTTAGAAATAGCGTGAATGACATCTTGAACTGAAAACGACTTGTCTTTCACTTCAATAGCATTAACCAAGGTCCCCTCGGAATCGAACACGTCAATATCTCCGACTTCCTTTGAAGATGAACCGCTTTCGTTTACCTTGTGAGGAACGACTTTGAAATCTTTCCCGAGGTATAATTGCTCCAATTCAGCCACGACAAGAGGGCAAACTTCTCCCTCCATTGTATGGTCGGTAATTTTATAGATATAGTCGAGTACCAGTTGCGAAAATTCGCTGACATCTATTAGGGCATCTCCTATGGCGAATTTCTTCAGATATTCTTCATGATTGGATACAAGCACAACCATTGCGGATTTAAGATACTTGTACGCTGACTCGCTCGTTTGAATCTGCGATAGTACAGTAATCAGATTCTCGAGGGTTTCCTTATCTTTACCTGCACGGACGGCATTGTTAACAGAAAGTGAAACAAAGCGAGCGGGCTTATTAAGGAAAGGCTCGTTAGAATCGCCGAGACATCCGGGCAATTTGAGCTTTTCAAAAGGTACGATTACTTTATGGCATAATGTTCTTGCATCGAATTTACCGCCCTTTCCATCACCTTTTTGAAGACTTAAGGCATCAACCTTTTGGTTGGTGGCCTTGGCGAGCAGTGCATTTACAAGAATATAACGGTATGTTTTGTGCGTCCCTCGAAGAACTGTTGCAATAATTGCAGCAATTTCATCTTCAACCGGGGCAGCCTCAATCAGAGCTCTATCAAGGATAAGAGCAGCAGTTTTAATGTCAACAGTAGCCATAATTTAGAATAGTCCTGAATATTGAATCGGCGCTTTACCCTTTAGAACGTCTACCACCATCGAACAAACGGCTTTTGACAGATTACACGGGACGGCGTTACCTATTTGAGTATATTGAGCGGATTGCGAACCGCAAAAAACATAATCCATCGGGAAAGTCTGAATGACCCTTGCCTCGTCAACGGTCATACGTCTTAAATATGAGGGGACGGTTTCGGTTTTCGCAATATGGGGATTTTGTTCCACCCGGTCACGATAGCCTTCTACCCAAGGAGTTTCACCGTCGTAGAGGGCTTTTTCATCTATTATAGGGGTCTTATTGCCGCCCATCGATGCGGGGAGTGTAGCACTGTACCCATCGAGTTTCAACGGCCTGCCAAGACCGTTGAACAGCATTCCGGCATATGCGGATTTGCGAAGAACCGGCTGTGGTGTCAATGTAATTCTTGCGTTGCATGTGCTTGAATTGTTTCCGACACCTGCACGGTCAAGTACTGCAAGAGCCTGACGCACACTTTTTGCCTTAACCTTGTATGGCCTGAGCATTGATTCCAAATCAGGTGTAGAAATTGTGCCATTCTTAAATCCGATGAAGAATACTCTCTCTCTCGCTTGTGGCACATCAAAATCCGAGGCATTAAGGACAATGAAGTTCACAGAATAACCAAAATCGATGAACTTCTGCAACAATGCGGCTCTAACGGAAGCCCAACGGTCAAGGACAGCGAGAGCCTTGACATTTTCCATTATAAAGGCTTTCGGACGAACGGTTTCAATGACTTTTGCGTAGCTCCATATCAGTTTGCTGCGTTCATCGTTTTCATCCATTTTGCCAGCGACAGAAAAGCCTTGACAAGGCGGACCTCCGATAACTAAATCTATCCCTTCGTATTCAGAA
Source organism: uncultured Porphyromonadaceae bacterium (assembly GCA_900541835.1). GTDB lineage: Bacteria > Bacteroidota > Bacteroidia > Bacteroidales > Muribaculaceae > Lepagella. Next base: position 134,430 of record UQLL01000001.1, on the reverse strand, counting down.
AGCGAGGGGATAAAAGTGTTTATATCGCCTTGATGTATATGGTCTCCAATATTGAGAGCATAAGACTCACAGGCCTCTTTCTTCATGTCGTTAGCCCATATGATATGGGCTCCCGCATAAATAGCGCCGATATCCAGCCCACCTGCTCCTGAAAAAAGCGAGATAGTCCGAATAGTATTGGAGGCTAATTTGTCCTTTAACTCCTTCATATAATACAAGGAACAACCGAGTAGGCTGACAGGCGACCAAACCTTTTGCGGCTACAAGGAAGTTCCGTAATATGTTGAATATAAGTTGTTACTTACATTGGGCGGTCTTTGTCAGCGGCGAGCGCAGATTAGGATGCAAAGTTAGCGATTTTTTTCGAGACTTCGGCTATCCGCTGTAAAGATAAATTGAAGGAGACGTGAAAAATAAGAAGAAAAAGAAAAAAGGATTCAGTCGGCCCGTGGTTTCGACTTGGGTTCGTACAGGGGTTTCCTTTCGGACAAGCCGAATCTGAGTGACCAGAACTTCGTGCAGAGCCGAGTGTCCGCGAGCCTTAAAGTCTCCGAGAACTGTTAGCGTTCGTGCAGGGACATCACTACTGACACGTCTGTCAGAGATATAGCCAGAATCGTACAGAACGATTGCATCGGAGCCAATTAACTGAATCCGATGCAAAATTACAATATTCTCGTGCCGAAGTCAACGGACTATCGTGCACATCAGAAAATTTTCAATAATTTTCTATGGCCTCGATGAACGGCAGGTCGTCTTCTTCCGAACTGCGGAGAGGGAAACGCTCGACCGTGGCGCGTTCATCAACTCCGTAGCCGATGCCGGAGCAGAACGCGAGGGCCTGTTCTTCGGTGTCGAAGGATTCAGGTTCAGGGAAGATGATTGTATCGTCAGAATCAAGATACTCCTTGAAGCCTTCGAGGTCTCCGTCCTCGATGAAGTTGATTAAGATTGGGTCGTTTATGATGTAAACTTTTACTGACATATTGAGCGGATTTTGAGGTTGTTTTCTGAATACAAAGGTACGAAAAATCCGCGACATAAACAATAAATCAATCAGTGTGGAAAATCCAGAGCGGACTGACCCCGTGCGCCAGTCTTGATTGACCCCTTGGCCCATTTTCCCGTTGACCCTTGAGGATTAAAATAAAAATGACCCCTGCCGGAAAGTGAACTGCACCCCAAAAGTTAGACACAAAACTTTTGGGGTGCATTATGTATAGACGGCACAATTTCGAAGAAAGACTGAATGTAATCAGTCGTATAAAGTCGGGAGAGCCGATAGGAAGCGTATGTAAGGTTCTAAATTTGGACAGGCATAACGTCAGGCAATGGATACTTCGCTATCAGAAATACGGAAAGGAGGGCTTGAGAGGAACGCGGTCATATCATTACACGGCAGCAGAAAAATTAAAAATTGTAGAAGAGTTTACGGTCAAAGGCTTACCTTTGCAGGAACTTTGTCTCCGTTATGATCTGAACCGCTCCACCATACAGAAGTGGGTCAGGACAGCGCGACAAGGCATTTCACTCAGTAACAAACGACGAGGACGCCCACCCAAAGATATGGCAAGACCAAAGAAAAAAGAACCGCAAACGGAACTGGAGAAACTTCAGGCAGAGAACCTACGCCTGAGAGCTGAGAACGCGCTGCTAAAAAAAGTGAAGGCCTTAGTCGAGGAACAGGAAGCCAGAGCACGGCTCAATGGGCAAAAGCCATCGACGAACTAAGGTCGGAATATCCTCTTGACTTACTTTTGGAGTTGAGACAGATGGCTCGTTCCGTGTTCTATTATCATTTGAAGCGATTAAAGAAAGGAGACAGGTACACTGATGAAAAAGAGATGATCAAATCAATTTTTCATGAGCATAAAGGCCGCTATGGCTATCGTCGCATCACTTCTGAAATGCGCAACAGAGATACCATTTTGAATCACAAGACAGTTCAGCGCCTGATGATACAGATGGGACTTAAAAGCAAAATCCGCAAAGTTCGTTACCGTTCATATAAAGGAGAGGTCGGACGCATTGCGCCAAACATCATCAACCGGGACTTTGCCGCATCAGCTCCGAATCGCAAATGGGCTACTGATGTGACACAAATAAACATAGGATCTGAAAAGCTGTACCTGTCGCCCATTCTGGACATGTTCAACGGAGAAATAATCTCATATAACATATCCAGATCTCCCAATCTTGAACAGGTATTTGATATGCTTGACAAGGCTTTTGCGCGTTTCGACTGTCTTGACGGTCTTATCCTGCATTCCGATCAAGGCTGGCAGTACCAGCATTACGGCTATCGCAAACGACTCGAGGAACACGGCATCATACAAAGTATGCCCGCAAAGGCAACTGTCTTGACAACGCAATGGCCGAAAACTTCTTCGGCATTATGCAGTCGGAACTTCTGTATGCCGAAAAATTTGAATCGGCCGAAGCCTTCATGAAGGCTTTAGAGGAATATATTGATTATTACAACAATAAAAGAATTAAAAGCCGGTTAATAGGAAAGAGTCCGGTGCAATACCGAACTCTTTCTCAAATCGGATAGTAATAACCCGTCCAACTTTTTGGGGTCACTTCAGTGGCGGCGGGGCTTCCTATATGCCGAGGGCGGGATGTCAGGGGATGAGATTGTGGCGACGGAAGACTTTCTGTATGGCCTCCAGGGAGCGCTCTACCTGCTCGCGGGTGTGCGTGGCCATCAGCGAGTAGCGTATTAGGGTGTCGTGCGGGGCTACGGCCGGGGTCACGACGGGGTTGACGAACACGCCCTCGTCGAGCAGGTCGCGGGTGACGTGGAACGTCTTGTAGTCGTCGCGGATGAACAGGGGAATGATGGGTGTGGAGGTGTGTCCAATCTCGCAGCCCATGGCGCGGAAGTTCTCCAGCGCGAAATGTGTGATGTCCCAGAGGTGCTGCCGGCGCTCCGGCTCGGCGATGATTATGTCAAGGGCGGCATTGGCGGCTGCGGTGGCTGCCGGGGTGATGGAGGCGGTGAAGATGTACGAGCGGGAGTGGTGGCGCAGGTAGTTGGTAATCTCCTTGTCGGTGGCAATGAAGCCTCCCAGGGAGGCGAAGGACTTGGAGAAGGTTCCCATGATGAGGTCCACGTCGTCGGCCACGCCCATGTGGTGGCACACGCCGCGTCCCTGGGGCCCGAAGACGCCTATGCCGTGGGCCTCGTCGACCATCACGGTGGCGTTGTACTTCTTTGCCAGCTCCACTATCTTGTCGACATGCGCCACGTCGCCTTCCATGGAGAAGACGGAGTCGGTGACGATGAGCTTGACGGCGTCGGGCTCGCAGCGCTGGAGCTGCTTCTCGAGGCTGTCCATGTCGTTGTGGCGGTACTTGAGGTAGTTGGAGAAGCTGAGGCGGCGGCCTTCGATGATGGAGGCGTGGTCCTGCTCGTCGAGGATGATGTAGTCCTCTCGGCCGGTGAGGGTGGAGACAACGCCGAGGTTGACGCCGAAGCCGGTGGAGTAGATCATGGCGTCTTCCTTGCCCATGTACTCGGCCAGGCGCGCCTCGAGCTGCTTGTGAATCTCGAGGGTGCCGTTGAGGAAGGGGGAGCCTGCCATGCCGGTGCCGAACTTGCGTGTGGCCTCAACGGCGGCCTCTATCACCTTGGGGTGGTTGGTCAGGCCCATATAGCTGTTGGAACCGAACATGAGGACCTTGCGGCCGTGCATCATGACTTCGGTGTCCTGCTCACTGGAGATGGCGCGGAAGTAGGGGTACACTCCTGCCGCCTTTGCCTTCTGTGGGGCATCGTAGCGCGACAGCTTTTCTTGCAGTATCTTCATTTGTGTGTCGTTTCGTAGGCGGAAGCCGGGGGTTCGGTCCGGCGTCCCGGGTGCCCTATGCGGGCCGTTGCGGGCCGTTGCCGCCTTTATAGGCTGCAAAGTTAATACTTTTTTTGCAAATAATGACACTGTTCGGTCCGTAAATTGCACACTGAGGCGAAAATGCGCAATAACCCCCGGCAACCTTGCGGCGCCAGGGGCTATTATTCGATGTTCTGGACGTTGGAGGTAATTACCAAATTATCACCTGCTCCTCTGCGGGACGCCACATCTTGTCGCCCTGCTTGATGCCGAAGGCTTTGAAGAAGGGCGCGATGTTGCGCAGCGACACGTTGACGCGGTTCTCGCCGAGGCTGTGGACGTCGCCCACGGTGAGACGTCGCATCTCCTCGGGACGGATGTTCTGTGCCCAGAGGTTGGCGAAGTTGAGGTAGAAGGCCTGTGCTGGTGTGAAGCCGTCGATGAGTGCCTCCTGGCTGTCTACGTCCACGCCCTTCTTGCGCTGGGAGTTGAGGAATGCGGTGTAGCCGATGCGGAGGCCGCCCTGGTCGGCGATGTTCTCGCCCAGGGTGTACTGGCCATTGCCCATGAGTGCGGGCTGGCTGCCGGAGGCGGGCATGATCTCAACGGCGGAGAACTGTTCAACCAGTCCGTTGGCGAGCTTGGCGAACTTCTCGGCGTCCTCGGGGGTCCACCAGTCGGTCATGTTGCCTTCGGCGTCGAAGAGGCGACCCTGGTCGTCGAAGCCGTGGGTCAGCTCGTGGCCTATTACCACGCCGATGCCTCCGTAGTTCTCGGCGTCGCTGGCCTCGGGCGAGAAGAAGGGGGTCTGCAGGATGCCGGCCGGGAACACGATCTCGTTGGCTACGGGGTTATAGTAGGCGTTGATGGTCTGTGGTGTCATGCCCCACTCGGACTTGTCGACGGGCTTGCCCCACTTCTTGAGGTATTCGTCCTGGTGCCACATCTGGGCGTTGTGGCGGTTCTCGTAGTAGGTCTTGGAAGGGTCGATGACCAGTGTGGTGTAGTCCTTGAACTTGTCGGGATAGCCGATCTTGACTGTGATGTTGTAGAGCTTGCGCATGGCCTGCACCTTTGTCTCGGGCGACATCCACTCGAGGTTCATGATGTGCTGCGCCAGGGCGTCGCGGAGGTTCTCGACCAGGCCCTCCATGTACTCCTTGGAGGATGCGGGGAAGTAGCGGTCGACGTAGAGCTGGCCCACGGCCTCGCCCATGAGGCCCTCGACGGCACCGAGAGCGCGCTTCCAGCGGGGATGCTGCTTGGTGGCGCCGCTCAGGACCTTGTTGAACTCGAAGGCGGTGTCGGAGAACTTGTCGCTCAGCGCTCCGGCGGCCTGCAGCACGTACTGCTCCAGGTAGTAGTCCTTGATCTCACGCTCGGTCAGGGTCTTCATCAGCTCATTGGCCCGGTCCATGGCCTTGAGCTCGGTGACGATGATATTGTCGGGAGCTGCGAAGCCCATGGTGGCGGGGAAATAGGCGTCCCAGTCGACGGTAGGGTAGGCCTCCTTTATCTGGGCAAGTGTGCGGGGATTGTACTGCGAGGGGATGTCGCGGCTCTCCTCGCGGGTAAGGGCGGCCTGAGCCTGCGCGGTCTCTATCTTGAGCACGTTGGCGGCGATGCGCTTGGCGTCCTTTTTGGAGAAGCCGGCATTGACCATCTGTGCCTCAATCATTTTACGATAGGCGTTGCGGACCTTGACGTTCTCTTTGTCGTTGAGGAGGTAGTAGTCGCGGTCGCCGAGGGCGAGGCCGGGTCCGGAAAGGTACATGGCATATACCTTGCTGTTGGCGAGGTCTTCCTGGAAGCCGACGGAGAAGAAGGGGTTGCCGTAGTTCTTGTGCATCCACATGAGCAGGGCGGGGAGCTCGGCGGCGGGGGTGTTCTCGATTTTGCGCAGGTCGGCCTGGATGGGAGCGTTGCCCTCGGCGTTGCGGCGCGTGGAGTCCATGGCCAGCTGGTAGAGCGAGGATACCTGGTAGGCCACGGTGCCCGGCTGCGGGTTGGTGGCGGCCAGTCCCAGCACGATGGCCTTGATGCGGGCGTTGGAGGAGTCGTTGAGCACGTCGAACTGTCCGAAGCGGCTGCGCTCGGCAGGCAGGGGATGGCTCTTCATCCAGCCGTTGTTGACGTGGCGGTAGAAGTCGGTCTTGGGAGACACGGACTCGTCGAAGTTGCTGGTGTTGACGCTGCCGAGGTGGTTCTGGGCGACAGCCGTCATTCCCAGTCCGAGCAGCAGGCCCAGTAAGAGAGTTTTCTTTTTCATATATTAGATTAGTCGTTAGAGCAGGTTAAAGATTTTCATGATGCACCAAATTGCTGGCATGGCCATGAGCAGGGAGTCGATGCGGTCGAGGATGCCTCCGTGGCCTGGAATGAGCCTACCCGAGTCCTTGACGCCCAGCGAGCGCTTTGCCAGCGACTCCACCAGGTCGCCCCAGGTGGCGAAGAGCACGGTGGCACAGGCTATCGTAGCCCACTGCCAGTAGTGTGGCTGAGGCAGGAAGGCAAACCATCCGTTGAGGCAGTGGCAGAAGATGGCCGAGGCGCCCACACACAGCAGCAGGCCGCCCAGGAAGCCCTCCCATGTCTTGTTGGGGGAGATGCGGACGAAGAGCTTGTGCCGTCCGAACAGCGAGCCGACGCAGTAGGCCCCCGTGTCGTTAATCCAGATGAAGAAAAGCACGGCAAGCACCACCTTGCCGGCCTCGGCCATTGCGAGCATGGTACCCAGGCCGACTCCCATGGTGGTGATGATGACCAGGGAGGTTCCCAGGCGCCGCATGGGCTCCTGGCTGTGCGTGTACAGCTGTGCCGCGCACCTGATTATAATGGTGGCCACCGCGGTCCAGCAGGGGATTATGGCGGACAGGGAGAGTATGACGGCACACGTGGCCAGCAGGTCGAGCATGGGCAGCAGGCAGCGGCGCCATACCACCGGGCCGTCGCTCAGCACGCTCGCCTCCTCCACCGCAAGCGCGGCCAGGCAGAGCACCAGGGAGGTGAACCAGTCGATGCCGGCGAAGAAGCATCCCAGGACGAGGGCTATGTAGATGATGCCGGAGGCGGCGCGGACGAGGACTTTCTTCATGCTATTTGATGCGGAACCAATAGCCGACGGTGGCCATTACGGACATGGAGTTGGAGGCCGAGAATGGGTCTTGCCGCCCGGACTTGAGGATGTTGCCCAGACCGTAGTAGAAGCGGGCCTCCAGGCACAGGGAGTGCCTGGGATTGACGAAGAACTCGCCGCCCAGGCCGGCCGAGATGCCGAAGTCTACTTTCTGGCTGACGTCCATGGTCATCTCCTGCGTGTTCTTGTGGTTTGCGGGGAAGTCGGGCAGCGAGGCGATGTCGGCGGGGTTGAAGTTGGCGCTCTCCGACGAGCCCAGGCAGAAGCCCACCTCCGGCCCGGCGTTGAGGAAGAAGTGGCCGCGGCTCCCGAAGTAGATGTGCGCCAGCAGTGGTATCTGCAGGTAGTTGACAGTGCGCGAGTAGCGGTACGGGGCACCTTCGAAGTTCTCCTTCCAGCCGCGCTGCTCCCAGTTGAGCTCGGCTATGAGGCCGAAATGGTTCTCCTCTATGTAGCGCACCTGGAGGCCGAATACGCCCCCTGTTAGCATGCCCTGCTTCACTGACGGATTAAAGAACACGCGCGAGAAATCCACGCCACCCTTGGCACCTGCCGACACGCGCGAACGGTAGTGCGTCTGTGCCGAGACAGCTGAGAGCTGAGGGCTGAGCGCCGATAGGCAGAAAAGGGCCAGCAGCAGGTAGAGACGCTTACTCATTGACGTTCTGGTAGGGGATGATGTCGAAGCGCTCCACGGGCATGTCGGGGTGGTATCGTAGCATGAAGGCCGAGGAGTTGTATTCGCCTCCGCCGGGGACGCGTGTCAGGCGGAAGGGCATCTGCAGGAACTGGTGCTCGGCGCCGGGCTGCAGGAAGTTCCAGGCGGCGTCGTAGCCCATCACCGAATAGGCGGGATAGGAGCGCACCGGCTCGGCGCCGAAGAAGTCCTTATAGCGTTTGATGAAGCGCTGGGGTTCCGGCTCCCGGTCGGCGAAATGGAAGCGCGTGGGCAGGTTGACGTGCGTGGCACGCAGCAGCGAGGCGTTGGCGTCGGCGTTGACAATCCACGACGGGCGGCCGATGACGTTGACGTCCACCGCCGGGTTGGCCTCCATCCAGGCTCGGATGGCCTCCAGGTCGGCCACCATTCCCTTCTTGTTGTTGGCCAGGGAGTAGAAGACCATCGGGCGGGCCGGGTGCGGAGTGACGTCCGCAACGCTCTCAACCACGTCGAAGTTCTCGCTGTCCAGTCCGTTCATGACCTGGAAGGCTATTTGGTCCTGCGCCTGCAAAGGGTCGCCGACGAAGACTATGAAGCTGCCGCCGAAGTTCTCGCGTATGCACTCCGATACTTGCGCGTTGAAGTCGGCCGGAGAGGACATGAGGTTGATGATTGCCGGGTTGGTGCGGAACAGAGAGTCGCGCACGGCGAAGGCGTTGATTAGCGTCTTGCCTGAGGACTCGGCGTATGTGGCCAGGTAGGCGGGCACCTTGTTGTCGTAGGTAGTGAAGATGAGGTCGGCCGAGCGAACTGCCGGGTCGAGGATGACGTCCGAGCCTTCGGAGGCGCCATTGACGAAGCGTATGTCGGTGTGGCGGCGCACTTGGCCGAACTCCTTGACGGCCGTCAGGAAGCCGCGCGAGAAGTCGATGTCCTTGTTCGACGAGGGGCTGGAGAGTACCACGGCCACGCGGAGCACGTCGGCCTTGCGTCCTGCGGCGATGCTGTCGAAGATGGCCTGCTGTCCCTGTGCGGTTGATTCGCGCGTGTCCTTGACCGAGCGGTAGACGGTGTAATGCACGTCGCCCACGACCGGGACGGCCATACGGGCGCCACGCTTGACCTGCACTCCCGGGTTGGCCTGGGCCAGCAATTGGGCGCTGATGCCGGCCGAGCGGGCGATGCCCTCGGCGGACTCGTCGCGCCGCACTTCGCGATAGCGGAAAGCAACGATGCCCTGGCGGCTCTCGGTCACCCGTACGAGTCTCTTCTGGGCCGAATTCTCCGGCACCTTAATGTCCGTGTCGGCCGTCAGGACGGACGAGCGCAGCTTCGGGTTCTGGGCTATGATGTCGGCCACGGTGGTGTTGTGGCGCTGTGCTATGCGGTAGAGGGTGTCTCCGTACTTTACCCGGTAGGTGATGACCCGCTCGGGCAGGCATACGGGCATCTCCGGCTCCTCGGATATGGGTAGATAGAGCGGGTATCCCTTGGGAACCTCTCCCTGGATGCCCTGGTTCCACTGAGCCAGCAGGTCGTAGCCTACGCCGAGGCGGCGCGAAATCGCATACAGGCTCTCCTTCTTCGGCGCCTTGTAGACAGAGAACTTGCCGCCCATGAGCTCCACGGTGGAGGTCGCGGGTGTGGCCGCCGAAGCGACGTCGGCGCAACACAATGCAAGCAATAATATGGCCGACAGCCACTTTATGCCGCTATATTTCATGTTCATAAACCTTTAAGTTCGCCATGACGCCTCAATGACTGCACGATTACAGCCACTTTTGGCTCCAAGGCTGCCTTCCTAAGGCAATTACGACGCAAAGTTAATCATTTTCGCCGGAAAAACTAAAAAGGAATAGTCCTGTCCGTGAAACATTTTTGAGGCCACGATCGAGCAGGAGAATCATGAAAGCAGGAGATGGACACCTGTAATTGGTGTTTGTCTCCTGCTCAATTGTTTTTCAGTTCACAAGTGCCACAGCCTCTTTTTTCGTCGTGTGGCTTACTTGGACAGTAGGAGGTAGGAGCGGTTGGGGGCGGCGATGCCGCGCAGGCGTCCATTGCTGACGGTGAAGAGCTGGCCGTGCACCTGGTCGTAGTAGCGGCCTGAGGGCAGGGTGGTGGGTACATCGACGTAGTCGGAGAAGCGGCCGATGTTGACGATGGCAGCGCCCTTCTTGCCTCGGTTTACGACGAGGATGTCGCCCTTGTCGCTGACCCGCAGGTCCTCGGGCTGGCCCTTCATCTGCTTGCGGAAGGCGTTGGCGGCTTTGATTTCGGGGTGCATGAAGGCGTCGTTGCCGCGAGCGCCCATGACGTTGTTGCCCCATACGTTGTCGGCAGTGGAGCCGGCGGGACGGGAGAAGAAGAGTGGCATGGCGTTCTGACGAGCGGTGAGGAAGACGAAAGCGGTGCGGATCTGGTCGTCGCTGAGCTTGGCGCTCTCGTGTGCGTTGCAGTAGGTGTCGTGGCTCTCTACCCAGGAGACGAGGTGTTCGGGTGCCATCTCGGACCCCCATTCCACGAGGTCTATGTCCTTGGCGGAATGCCTCTCGAGGGCCTCGCGGAGCTTGTGGCCGTAGCCGCTGGCGGTCATGCCCATGTAGTCGGCATACTCGGCCTCGGGCACGTTGCGGTCCTGGAGGATCTCGCCGTAGACGAACAGTGAGTCGTAAGGCATGGCGAGACGCACGCCCTTGACGGCCTTGCGGCCGGTGGCCACGTCCCAGAAGTCGTTGACCTTGACGCCGGACTCCTTGTCGACGGGGTCGGAGTGGACGCCGATATGCTTGGCGGTGTCGTAGCGGAAGCCGCGCACGCCCATGCGAAGCAGGTCGTTGACGAACTCCATGTAATATTTCTGGAAGTCGGGGTTCTCGGTGTTGACGTCGGGGAGGCCGCCTGTGCCCTGGAGGGTGCACTGGTCGCGGTCGTTGTAGTCGGTGATGGGTGTTAGGCCCCTGGAGTGGTACATTTTGTCGCGTCCGCCCACGGCCTTGTAGAACTCGGGCAACACGGCGTCGACGTCGAAGGCGGTGTGGTTGGGCAGCACGTCGACTATGACTTTGACACCGTATTTATTGGCCGAGTCGAGCAGGGCCTGCATGTCGGCGCGGGAGCCTATGGAAGCGTTTCCGACGCGCCATGCGGTGGGCTGGTAGTAGTAGTACCAGTTGCCCTCCCTGCCGGTGGGGTCGAAGAGCTTGCGGTTGACCCCGGTGGGGTCGCAGTGGGGCTGTACGGGGGAGGTCTGGACGATGGTGAAGCCGGCGTCGGCGATGGCGGGAATGTTGCGGGCGATGGTGTCGAGGTTCCAGGACCAGGCGTGGAGGATGACGTCCTCGTTGGTAGTCCTGGGGTCGTGGCGGGTGCGGTCGACTTTAGCTGAGAGCTGAGGGCTGAGAGCCGAAAGGCAGCACAGGGTGAGCAGGGCAATCTTTTTCATAGCTTTATCTGTAGTGGGTTATTTGAATTTGAGAATGGTGTCGGCCGGTGTGGCCGAGGGAGCGGTGGTAGTAGTCGGACGCACAGGTCTCGCCTCTCTTCTCCGGCGGCGGAGGAAGGAGAACCAGCGGTTGAAGTCGTGCTTGTAGACTATGCCGAGACCTTGGGTGGTGAGTGCCGACTTGAGATAGTAGTTCTGGTCGTTGAAGTGGTTGTACGCCTTGAGGCGCAGGGAGCCGGTTCGGTTGAGCAGGTACTCCAGGTCGAAGTCGCCGATGAAGGTGGTGGAGGAGGTAGTGCGGTCGCGGTAGCCGAGGTTGCCGTTGAGCAGCAGCCGGTTGTTGAACAGGCGCGAAGATAGGGCAAGGTCGACTTCGAGGTCGGAGAAATCGCCCTGGTCGGTGCGGACGTTGGGAGCGAAGTTCCAGTTGGGGCTGAGCTGGCCGAGGATGTTCGTCAGGTGGCTGGAGAGTGTGGAGAAGCCTATGGAGGCGAACTCGTTGCCCTCGCTCTTGCCTCCCATGTATTCTGGGGTGTAGAAGCGGTTGAGGGCCAGCAGGTAGATGATCTGTCGGCTCATCATGTCCTCGGTGCTGATGATGGACTTGACCTTGCGCTCCACGTCCTCGTTGACCGACGGCAGCTCGATGTCGAAGCTGATGTCGGGCTGTGTCATGTCGCCCTGCACGCGGAGCACGGCCTCGACGGGGACGTTGGTGCGGTTGAGGTCGCGGTCGGTGGCGAAGGAGGGGTCGAGGTCGGTGAGGTTGGTGTTGACGCGGTAGATGCCGTCGATGTTGAGCAGGGCGTGGTAGGGGTCGCCGTTGAAGCTGATCGAGGAGCCGGGGCGGATGGTGAAGGTCTTCAGAATGACGTCCTGTAGGGAGAAGTTGTATGAACCGCGGTCGAGGATGTAGCGGCCGTACATGGTCAGCTTCTCGTCGAAGGAGGTGTATCCCATCTGTAGGTTTCCGGTGCCGTAGGCGCGGATCTTGTCGCCGGCCACGGGGTCCATGACGAGGACCATCTCTGCGTCTGGTGTGACGGAGGCGCGGAAGTCCATGACGTAGTCGCTGGGGCGGTCGGCGTTCTGCTGCGCGAGCTTCATGTACTTGCGGCGGATGGCTGGGATGGTGTCGGGCTGCTCGGCCTCGGCCGCCTCCTTGCGGCGATCGGTGAAGGTGAGGAAGTTGTATTCGCCGGCCTCCTGCGTGTCGCTGAGCACGAAGGTGAATACGGATCGGGGTGCGGTGGACATGTCCACGAGTATGTTGACCATGCCTGGTCGCCCCTTTATGGTGGCTCCGCCGTTGCCGTAGACGCGCCCGTACCAGATAGGGTTGAGGGCGGAGTTGGTGTCGTAGCAGAGCAGCGAGCGGGCATCGGTGATGTTGAACTGGAAGCTCGGCTCGTGGAAGTAGTTGTGGCGTACCCAGCCGGTGACGCGGGCGGTGTGTCCCTCCTTGTCATAGAGGCGGAAGGATGGGATTTCGATGTAGCCGGGATGGATGTAGACCGTGTCGGAGCCGGAATAGACTGTGTTTGTGAATTCCAGGCCGAGGGAGATGGTGTCGGCGAAGATCTTGCCTTTGAGGTTGATGTCCTTGAAGGTGCCGTAGAGAAGGGCGTCGCCGCTGGCGCGTCCGGCCACGGAGTTGGAGAAGGCGCTCATGAAGGGCTGCATGAAGCGTATGTTGACGGAGTCGGCGTCGATTCCGAAGCTGAGGGAGTCGCGCCTGACCCAGATGCCTCCGTCGACCTCGGCCACGCGCCTGCCCTGCTCGCGGATAAGGGCGTCGATGGTGACCTCTGAGGCGGTGGCGTCGTAGTGGCTGCGGATGATTGCGTCGCCGAGCAGGCCGCCGTTGTATGTGAGGCCTCGCACGGACAGGGAGTCGGTGTAGGCAATGGGGGTGCGGGAGAAGAGCTGCGTGCCGGTGAAGGATCCGGTGGCGCGTCCGCCGAAGGTGACGTAGTTGATGCCGAGGGTGGAGAAGACATAGTCGAGGTCTATGTCATTGAGGTGGATGGACAGTGAGTCGGCAGCGGAGACGGATGCGCGGCCGGCGATGGCGGCATACTGTTCGCCGCTGCTGACGCGTACTCCTCGGATGTCGAGCAGATTGCGGGCATAGGTGATGGCGGCCGGGGCGACGTGCCAGGTGGTGTCGTTGATGTCGAAGGTGGAGGGGAGAATGGAGGCGTCGGCCTCGAATGAGCCGTCGAAGGCGTTGCGGCGAAGCAGGGTGCCGAGGCGGATGTCGCCGCCGAAGCTGCCGGGACGGTGCACCTTCCAACCGAGTACGGTGGTGGCGCTGTCGGCCAGGGCGTTGAGGGAAAGGTTGAACGTCACCTCGTTGCTCTTGCTGGGCATGGTGGTGGTGGCGTTGACGGCGTAGATGTCGAAGTCGCGGTCTGCGCGGAGGGTGAGCCGGGTATCGCGGATGAGCTTGTCTCGCCCCTGGAGGAGGTAGGGGACGTCGATATCGGCCCGGAGGGTGCCCATGAGTTCGTTGTATGAGGCGGTGACGGTGATGTCCTCCAGGAGCTTGACGGGGAGGTGGAAGTATTCGTCGAGCTCTCGGTCGTGGCTGATGTCGAGGCGGAGGGAGGCGTATTCGCCGCGAGGCAGCTGGGGCGACGACTGGATGAAGGTGGGGAAGGCCGGGGCGAGGATGTTGCGCACCACTACAGGCAGGTGGGCGAGAGAGAAGCGGCCCGTCATCTCGCCGTTGGCGTACGGGGAGGAGATGGAGACGGTGCGTATGCCGGCGGCGTCGCAGACGCTTCGGAGCTGGAGGTAATCGAGCGAGAATGGCTTGCTCCCAGGCATGTATAGCATGAAGCCGTCGACGGTGGCTTCGCCATCGAGGTTCCAGACGTTGTCTCCGTGCACATCCACGTTCACGCTGCCCTTTAGCTGCGAGGCTCCGAGCGGGGTATGCACCGGTATGGCGCCGAGGTTGATGTGTCCGACGTTGGCGGTGAGACAGAGCGAACCTACCCCGCCGCCGCGGCTTCCGACGCCCTCGATGTCGAGCTGGGCGTCAGGGTCATCGACATCCAGTGCCAGCTGTGTGCCCTGGCGGGAGCGGACGATGTCGATGGCAATGTTCTGCCAGCGCTTGCCCTGGTATTCGGCAAAGGGGATATCGGCTCGGAGGCTTCCGCCCACGTAGCCGTCGGCGATGCTCAGGTCGCAGTCGGCGTCGAGCGCCACGCTGCCCACGTCCGTGCGGGCAAGCAGCGCGCCCACGTTGAAGTCCGCCGTGTTGGCAGCAGCTTTCAGCGACAGGTTGCGGCGGTCCTTATATAATAATGAGCCTGTGGCGTCAATCGAGCCAAGGCCCGACACGAGCTTGAGGGCGACCGTAAGCTCCGACACAGACATCTTTGCTGAGGTGTTCAGCCGTACATGGCCGAGCCGGGACAGGAGACTCGACAACGAGGGTTGCGCCTGCGCCAGCATATCCACTATCCGGGCCGTCTCGGGTCCGTCGATGACAAGACTCAGCGAGGGAACGTCCGCGTGGAATCGTGCGAGGTCGCGAAGACTGTAGAGACTGCCGCGCAGACTGAGCATCAAGGTGCGCGGGTCATTGCTGATGCTCAGCCTGGAAATTTCCACGTCGCTGAGGTTGCCGGTCACGTCCAGGTCGAAGGTGAAGACTTCCGAGAAACGGCCCATGTCGGGCATCAGGGATGCGACGTCGGCGAGGCAGACACGCGCCGCCTCGAGCGTCAGGCGGTGCCGGCCCTGCTCCAGGGCCGGAAGGAACCGCCACTTGCCACCCACGGCCTCCAGGGAGATGTCGTTGGGACGGATGACGGTGCGGGGCAGCTCTATCTCCAGGCCCCTCATCTCCATCAGCATCGGCGTGAGATGCAGTTGGCAACGGAGCTTCTGTAGGTTCAGCCCGCTCTGCTCGCGCACCTTCAGACGCCGCAGGTCTATGGTGAAATCGTCGTTCTTCATCCTCGGCAGCGCCACGTCGGCGGCCAAGTCGCTGAATGACAGGTGGCTGAAGTCCATGCGGTCTGTAGGGCCGCGTGGCGCCCAGAGGCGGTCGAACGTCGCAGCCGATGATCGTATCACCACGTGACGGATGCAGAAATCGAACTTGGCAGGGGGCTGGCCCGGCTTCTTAGGTTTGAACGCGTCGATGATGAACTGTATGTTCAGCGGCTCATGCTGGCGGTCCTGGATGACGGTCGCCCTCATACCCACCAGCTCGGCGTGGGTGAATATCAGCTCGCCGTGCCAGAGTAGTCGCCACATCGCCGCTCCGGCTCCCACACGGCTGACCTGCAGGCATTTTCGGTCAGAATGGTCGTAGACCGTCAGGTCCTTGACAACCGCCTGGTTGAAGGGCAGTATCTGCACCTCGCCGATTTCCACGCGGCTGCCCAGGAAGGCCGAGAGTTCTTTCTCCGCCCGCTGTCGGATCTTGTCCTGCACCCAGGGGAGCGAGAGGCCCACGTACAGCAAAAGGACGATGCCCAAGGCCAGGAAGACCACGGTCATGACAATGCTGCGGAATACGCGGTAGAGGTTTCTCATTACGACCTGCAAAGTTACGAAAAATTTTTCATACCCTATTTACCGGTGATGCGGGCAATTCTGCCAAAACCTTATGCACGCAGGGGCGTTATACAGATGAAGCCGGGCAACCGGCAACACTTTTCCCGTTCCGTCTGCTTATACAGGCAAGAAAGAGATGAAACCTAATCTTAAAGAAGAGAGCCGCAGAGTGGGCGATATACCGGCCCGCAAGTTGTACGAAGTGATTATAGGCATGGCCGGTCGCGAGCCGAATGCCGTAGCCGTGAGGCAGGCCAGACCGTCCGAGGAGGTCACGTATGCCGAGCTGGTGGAGGAGGCCTCGGAACTGGCCAGGAGCATCCCGTTCGAGGAGCATCCATTAGTGATAGATATGGAGCCGGGCATAGCGCCCGTGGTGGCAGTAGTGGCCGCCTTGCAGAAAGGGTGCCGCCCCGTCAGCAACGATCGGACTTCCACAATCAAGCTTGTCGTTAACGATGAAATCGTGCGCATATGGGGGAAAGCCCCGCGCCGCCCAATGCTACACGCCATGATGAAGGGGATGGCCAACGCCATATTCATGCGGCTCGAAATCGAGTTCGAACATCGCCGGCAGCTGCGCAACCAGGACTTCATCGACAGTGTGATTGCCGTGCTCGTCAACGGGGGCCAGGTCATAGTCCGCAACAAAGACAGCAAAAGTTGAGAGTGTATAGACTAAGAATTGAGGAACATAAGGACGCACAGACCCTGCGTCCGCAAAATGAAAGAAGTTGCGTATGTGGCGGAAAAGTTGTAACTTTGCAGCCAGAAATGGCAGGGGTGCCGACCCTGGCGGCTGGCTGAGAACAGACCCTTACCACCTGATGCGGACAATGCCGACGCAGGGAGCCAGACACATAGCCTTTCCCACGAAAGTATTTCCCGCATCGCTGACTTTGCCGAAGTCAGCTGATTTTGGCAACATAAGCTAAGGAGCCGCAAAAGAAAGGTTATGGAAAGCAGCCATACAGACCATACATCACCGAGCACGGCGCTTATAGTCTCTGCCACCGACAGCGGGGGCTGTTCCGGTATGCAGGCCGACCTGCGCGTGTGCGGGTCGCTGCGTGTCTTCGCCGTATGTGCCGTGACCGCCGTGACGGCCCAGAACTCGCAGGGCGTGAAGGGAGGCATGGAAGTGCCTCCCGAGCTGCTGCGCGACCAGATACGCTGCGCCTTCGCCCAGCACCGGCCAGCGGCCGTCAAGGTCGGACTGTTACCGTCAGAAGCGAGCGTGGAGGCCGTCTTCAGCACCCTGGGCGAACTCGACGCCGCGAACATCATCCTCGACCCCGTGATGTGCGCCACCTCCGGCCCGCTCATGCGCGGAGGATCCGAGGCCTGGTGTGACGCCATACGCCGACACCTGCGCCAGACCACCCTCGTCACCCCAAACATTCCCGAGTTCTCGCGCCTGAGCGGCCGCACGGCCTCTTCGCCAGGGGAGATACGCAAGGCTGCCAGGGAACTGGCCACCAGCACGGAGGCTTGTGCCATCCTCGTCAAGGGGGGGCACACCGACTCCGATACCTGCACCGACATCCTCTTCCAGGCCGACTCCGGCAAAGTGAAGTCCTTCACCAGCCGGAAGGTACAGACCTGCAACCTGCGTGGCACCGGTTGCACACTCTCCACCGCCATCGCCTGCTACATAGCCCGCGGCTATGAGCTGCAGGAGGCCGTGCTCAAGGCCCACACCTACCTCCAGGAGGCCATCCGTTCCGCCTGCGACGTCCGATACCTGGGCGGTGCAGGACCCGTAGACCATTTCGCTCACATTCACTGAACATATATGCCATGATACTCTTCATCAACGATAAACCCCGCACGTTCGACGCCGAAACGCTCACCGTGGCCGAACTCGTCGAACTGCTCAACATAGGTGCCAACGGCACTGCCGTGGCCGTCAACGGACGCCTGGCAACTCACTGCGCCTGGCCCGAAACGGAAGTCAAGGATGGCGACCGCCTCACCATCATAAGCGCCGCCTACGGTGGGTGACTTCCGGCTCATAGCCTTCACCCGTGCAGGGGCTGAACCGCATGAGTGGCGCCGCATCGAGAGCTGGCTTGCCGGCGGCTTCGACCGTGTGCACCTGCGCAAGCCGGGCTGGAGCGCCGAGGCCGTGGAGGAGATTCTCCGCCACGTCGCCCCTTATCTCCTGCCGCGCATCACCCTGCATGACCAACCCGCACTGGCAGTGAAATACGGCATCGGTTTCCAGACCAACGCCCGCTATCCCCGCGCACCCGAAGGCGTGGCCTGCCGCTCCCATTCCTGTCACACCATAGCCGAGGCCCGCGCCCATGCCGAATGCGACTATGTGACCCTATCTCCCATCTTTCCCTCCATATCCAAGCCCGGCTACCAGGCTGCCGAGGATATGATCGAGGAGTATAGAGAAGCAAAAAACCTTCCGCCCGTCGTAGCTCTCGGCGGCGTGGATTTCGATAAACTGCCCCTGTTGCGCGAGGCCGGATTCGCCGGAGCCGCAATGCTCGGAGCACTATACAGATAAGACCATGTTGCAATACATCACCAATACCGATGTCAGCCTGCCCGTGGTGGAGCAGGTGAAGGCCGTGCTCGAAGGGGGCTGCCGTTGGGTCCAGGTGCGTATGAAAGATGCCACTGACGAGGAAATCGCCGCCGTAGTGGAGGAGATAAAGCCCTTCTGCCTCGAAAAGGATGCTTTCCTCATCCTCAACGACCGCGTGGAGCTGGCCAAGAAGCTCGACGTGGGCGGCGTGCACCTGGGCAAGGAGGATATGCCCGCCTCGCAGGCCCGCATGAAGCTCGGTCCGGCAGCCGTGATAGGCTGCACTGCCAACACCTTTGACGACATCACGGCAGTGTCGTCGCTCGACATCGACTACTTCGGCGTCGGCCCTTACCATGACACCACCACGAAGAAGCGCCTGGCGCCCGTGCTGGACGTGGACGGCATCCGCGACATTGTGACGCAGATGCGCCAGGCTGAGATAAACATACCCGTGGTGGCCGTGGGCGGCATCCGCCTGGAGGATGTTCGGCCACTCATGCAGGCCGGCGTCAACGGGCTGGCCGTGTCAGGGGCGATAGCGTGTGCCGAGGACCCGGTGGGCGCCACCCGCGCCTTCCTGAGCGCACTTGCAGAAGGAACGCCAAGCTGAAATTCGAAGGCAATTGCAGAGTAAATGCTCCGCATGACCGGTCGCAACTCTCAACTCTCATCAACTAAGAAACCAACCTAAACATCATGCTGAAAATAGGAAACCGGGAGTTCCGCTCGCGCCTCTTTGTGGGTACGGGCAAGTTCTCCTCGTCCGAGCTCATGCAGGAGGCCGTCATCGCCTCCGGCTCGGAAATGATCACCGTGGCCATGAAGCGAGTCAACCTGCTCAACGAGGCCACCGACGACATGCTCACGCACATCAACCGCGAGCACGTGCAGCTGCTGCCCAACACCAGCGGCGTGCGCACCGCCGACGAGGCAGTGCTCGCTGCCCAGATGAGCCGCGAAATCTTCCGTACCCCCTTCATCAAGCTCGAGATCCATCCCGACCCGAAGTACCTCATGCCCGACCCGATCGAGACCCTCGCAGCCACCGAGCGGCTGGCCCGGGATGGCTTTGTGGTGCTGCCGTATGTGCAGGCGGACCCGGTGCTGTGCAAGCGCCTGGAGGAGGTGGGCGCCGCCGCCGTCATGCCCCTGGCCGCCCCCATTGGCACCAACCTCGGCCTGGTGACGCGCCGCCTGCTGGAGATAATCATCGAGCAGAGCCAGGTGCCCGTGGTGGTTGACGCCGGCCTGGGCGCCCCCTCCCATGCCGCCGAGGCCATGGAGCTGGGCGCCGATGCCGTGCTCGTCAACACCGCCATCGCCAGTGCCGGAGACCCAGTAGCGATGGCCAAGGCCTTCCGACTCGCCGTCGAAGCCGGACGCATGGCATACATGGCCGGACTCGGAGCACAGTCCTCAAGCGCCCAGGCAACCTCACCACTGACTTCTTTCCTGAGCTGAAAAGTGCACCGCGCTAAAGCGGGTGCCAATAACAGAGTAAATGTGCAGCCTGTGCGGGCTGTGCCACTAATCATAGACATATGAAAATTTCCGAAATAGACCTTACATCATACCCCAATTCCGAGAAGATATACGTCCCCGGCAAGCTACATCCCATCAAGGTGGCCATGCGCAAGGTCCGCCAGTACCCGACCGTGAAGATCGAGGATGGCAAGCGCGTGGAATACCCCAACGAGGACGTGGTGCTATACGACACCTCCGGTCCGTACACCGACCCGGCGCACAAGACTGACATCAACGCCGGCCTGCCGCGCTTCCGCACCGAGTGGGTGGAGCAGCGCGACGACACCGAGGAACTGCCCGAGATCACCAGCCGCTACGGGCTGGAGCGCCTCAACGACGCCTCGCTCGACGCCATCCGTTTCCCTATCCGCCACAAGCCTCGCCGCGCACAGGAGGGCAAATGTGTCACCCAGCTCCATTACGCCCGCAAGGGCATCGTCACTCCCGAGATGGAGTACGTGGCCATCCGCGAGAACCTCGACAACGAGGCACGCGGCATAGAGAGTCACATCACCCCCGAGTTCGTGCGCGACGAGATAGCCGCCGGCCGTGCCATCATCGCCGCCAACATCAACCACCCGGAGGCTGAACCTATGATTATCGGCAGCGCCTTCTCAGTCAAGATCAACACCAACATTGGCAACTCGGCCCTTAGTTCCGGCATCGAGGAGGAAGTGCAGAAGGCTGTGTGGAGCTGCTACTGGGGCGGCGACACGCTCATGGACCTCAGCACCGGCGACAATATCCACGAGACGCGCGAGTGGATTATTCGCAACTGCCCTGTACCTATGGGTACCGTACCCATTTACCAGGCACTGGAGAAGGTCAACGGCTCCGTAAAGGACCTTACTTGGGAAATCTACCGCGACACCCTCATCGAGCAGTGCGAGCAGGGAGTGGACTACTTCACCATCCATGCCGGGGTGCTGCGCGAGCATGCTCCCCTGGTTGCCCGGCGCCTCACCGGCTGCGTCAGCCGCGGCGGTTCCATCATGATGCAGTGGACTGCCATCCACGACCGCGAGAGTTTCCTGTACGAGCACTTCGACGAGATATGCGAAATCCTCAACAAGTATGACGTTGCCATCTCGTTGGGCGACGGTATGCGTCCCGGCTCCATCCACGACGCCAACGACGCCGCGCAGTTCCTGGAACTCGATACCCTCGGCGAGCTCTGCGCCCGCGCCTGGGAGCACGATGTGCAGGTAATAATCGAGGGTCCCGGGCACGTGCCCATGAACAAGATTCGCGAGAACATGGACCGCCAGAAGCGCGCCTGCCACGAGGCACCCTTCTACACGCTCGGCCCGCTCACCACCGACGTAGCCCCCGGATACGACCACATCACCTCGGCTATAGGCGCCGCCAACATCGGCTCCATGGGCACGGCCATGCTCTGCTACGTAACGCCCAAGGAGCACTTGGCGCTACCCACACTAACCGATGTCCGCGAGGGCGTCATCGCCTACAAGATAGCCGCTCACGCCGCCGATCTCTGCAAGCAGTATCCCGGCGCACAGACCCGCGACAACGCACTGAGCAAGGCCCGCTACGAGTTCCGCTGGAAGGACCAGTTCAACCTCAGTTTCGACCCTGCCCGCGCCAAGGAGTACTACCTGGCGGGTCGCGTCGGATCCAACGACACCGACGACAAGTTCTGCACCATGTGCGGTCCCAACTTCTGCGCCATGCGCATCAGCCAAAACATAGAGGAGGAATGTCGGAAGTAAAAGAGAGTCCTTTCGGACACGGATTTGCGGACGTAATAGAGCGGTACAGCTGGGAAGGCACCACCGATGCCATCGCCTCCGCCACCCTCGCCGACGCCCGTCGTGTGCTGGCTCGCGCCAAGGTCGGCATCACGCTCTCTCCGGACGAGTTCGCCATCCTCATCTCTCCGGCGGCCGCGCCGCTGCTCGAGGAGATGGCGCAGCTAAGTCAGCAGATTACACGCCGCCGCTTCGGACTGACTATGAGCATGTACATCCCCATGTACGTCTCCAATGCCTGCACCAATAAGTGCGTGTACTGCGGCTTCAACCACGACAACAAGTTCGAGCGGACCACACTGTCGCTCGACGATGTGCGCCAGGAGTGCGAGGCCATCAAGGAGCTCGGCCCGTTCGAGAATCTGCTGGTGGTCAGTGGCGAGTACCCGGCGTTGTGTGGCGTCGACTACCTGGAGCAGGTGCTGCGCGTGGCCCGCCCCATGTTCGCCAACCTCACACTGGAGGTACAGCCCCTTAAGACAGAGCAGTATAAGCAGCTGGTGGGCGCCGGTCTCAACGGTGTGGTCTGCTTCCAGGAGACGTACCACCGGGAGGCGTACAAGAAGTACCACCCGCGCGGCATGAAGAGCCACTATGCCTGGCGCCTAAACGGCTTCGACCGCATGGGTCAGGCAGGCGTGCACAAGATTGGCCTGGGCGTGCTCATCGGTCTGGAAAACTGGCGCACCGACCTGACGATGCTCGCCCGCCACCTGCGCTATCTCCAGAAGAAGTACTGGCGCACCCGCTACGCCGTCAACTTCCCGCGTATGCGTCCGAGCGAGAGCGGCTACCAGCCCAACGTGGTGATGACGGACCGCGAACTGGCCCAGCTCACCTTCGCCTTCCGCATCTTCGACCACGACATCGACATCTCCTGGTCGACCCGCGAAAGCCCCGCCCTGCGCGACAACATGGCGCCGCTTGGCGTCACCTCCATGAGTGCCGGCAGCCAAACGGAGCCGGGCGGATACCGCGTGTCGCCGCAGGCACTTGAACAGTTCGAGGTCTCCGACTCCCGCACCCCCGCCGAGGTCACCGCCGCTATCCGCGCCCACGGCCTCGAACCCGTTTGGAAGGACTGGGACAAGATCTTCGATTAGGACTGAAAACCAAAAAATGGGCATAGCTGCCGATTGGCGCTTTGCCCATTTTTTGGTTTTCAGTTTCTAATTCATTTTTCGAGTTCGGCGTAGCAGCCGCGGATGAATCCGTCGAGCTCTTCGCCGCTGAGCATTCCGGCGCGGAGCAGCGCCAGGTCGATGATCATGCGCACTGCAGGTTGTTCCTGGGCGTACTTGCTCACGAGGTCGTCCTGCCGGCCGCGCAGCTCGGCGATCTTCTTCTCGCGCTCCTCGTCGACCACGTCATCGGCTTTCTTGTCGCCGTTCTCCTTTTGCTTCTTCTGTTCCTCCTCAATCTCCTTGTTGAGCAAGTCGATCTGGGCACGGATGGGTGCGATGCGCTCGTCAAGGCTGGAGGATGCCAGGTCGGTGATGCGTTTCACCGCCGGGTTGAGGGTGTTGACTTGCAGGGTGTATGTGCTTGGCATTTCGCCGTAGAAGCCTGCCAGGCCCGGCTGCATGGCGCTCATCTCCTTCATGCGCCGCATGAACTCGTTCTGGGTGACCACGGCCGGTGCGTCCTTCTCGCCCAGGGCGGAGAAGGTGACTATGAACTCGGTCTTCTCGAGCTTGGGCAGCCGGGATCGGAAGATGGTGCTGAGCACGTCGGCCTGCATGGGCGTCAGGTCGGCTTTCCTGGTGTCGGTCTTGACGATGAGGTTGTCGACGCTGTCGCTGTCCACGCGTACCAGTCGGGTCTTGTCGAGCTTGTTTTCGAGCAGGGAGATGATGTGGCCGGTGAGCTGGTCATCCATCAGGAGCACGGAGTAGCCCTTGGCGCGGGCATCGGAGATGTAGCCGTACTGAGTCTTGGGATTGGTGGCGTAGAGCCAGACCAGGGTGTCAGTGTTGTCGGTCTGCTCGCCTGAGGTCAGGACCCGGTATTCGTCGAGCGTGAAATACTGTCCTTCGGTGTCGCGCAGGAGGTAGAACTTCATGGCGGCGTCGCAGAATTTGGCGTCGGTGAGCATGCCGTAGTCGATGAAGACTTGGATGGCGGGCCAGCGATTCTCGAAGCCCTTGCGGTCGTCAAGCAGCATCTTCTGGAGCTTCTCGGCCACCTTCTTGGAGATGTAGGCAGAAATCTTCTTGACGGCCGTGTCGGCCTGGAGGTAGGAGCGGCTGACGTTCAGCGGGATGTCTGGCGAGTCGATGACGCCCTGCATGAGGGTCATGAACTCGGGCACCACGCCCTCGACCTGGTCGGTGACATAGACGGAGTTGCAATAGAGCTGTATGCGGTTGCGCTGCAGGTCGATGTTGCTGCTGACGTGCGGGAAATAGAGTACGCCGGTGAGCGTGAAGGGATAGTCGACGTTAAGGTGGATGTAGAACTCCGGGTCGGGCATTCCGGGCATGAGCTCGCGGTAGAAGCGCATGTAGTCTTCGTCGGTGAGCTCGGCGGGCTTGCGTGTCCACAGCGGCTCGGTGGCGTTGACGGTGTACTCCGCCTTGTCGTCGCCGGGCTTGGCCGTCATCACGGGAATGGGCAGGAAGCGGCAGTACTTTTTCAGCAGGGCGTCGATGCGTGCCTGCTCCAGGAACTCCTTGTCGTCGTCGTCGATTTCGAGGATGATGTCGGTGCCGCGCGTGGCTTTGTCGCACTCGGTCATGGAGTATTCGGGGGAGCCGTCGCAGGTCCAGCAGACGCCTTTGGCGCCCTCCTTGTAGCTGAGGGAGCGGATGGTGACCTTCTTTGCGACCATGAAGGCAGAGTAGAAGCCGAGGCCGAAGTGGCCGATGATGCTGTTGGCCGTGTCGCGGTACTTCTTGAGGAAGTCCTCGGCGCCGGAGAAGGCTATCTGGTTGATGTAGCGGTCAACTTCCTCGGTGTCGAGTCCGATGCCGTTGTCGCTGACGGTCAGAGTGCCTGCCTCCTTGTCAATTTTGACGTGTACCTGCAGATCGCCCAGCTCACCCTTGAAGTCGCCGAACCCTGCCAGGGTGCGCAGTTTCTGACAGGCGTCGACGGCGTTGCTGACAAGCTCGCGCAGGAATATCTCGTGGTCCGAGTATAGGAATTTCTTGATTACCGGGAAGATGTTCTCGGTGGTAACACCGATTTTTCCTTGTGCCATGGTATATGTAATATGTGTTGGTTTCCTTAGTTCAACGCCGCATGGCGGCGTTTAGTTGATATATGGCAAAAACCGTGCCTGTTTCTTTTCTCCCTGACGCGCCAGGGTACGTCTTTATGGCTTATGGGTGTCAACCAAACGGGCGCGGTATTTGTTAAAATTGCATAATACTAAAAAACACGACTACGAGGATGAACTTCAATAATTTCACCATCAAGAGCCAGGAGGCCATACAGAAGGCCATAGAGCTGACGAAAGCCTCCGGCCAGCAGCAGATCGAGCCGCTGCATATCCTCAAGGCGTTGCTGCAGGAGAACGAGACCATCTGCAACTTCATATTCCAGAAACTCGGCGCCGGACAGCCGATCCTGAAGCAGGCCATCGACAAGGAAATCTCCATGCTGCCTAAAGTCTCGGGTGGCGAGGTAATGCTCTCACGCGAAAGCAACGACGCCCTGCAGAGAGCCATCGACTTCTCCAAGTCGCTCGGCGACGAATACGTCTCGGTGGAGGCCATGCTCATGGGCATACTGATGAGCAAGTCCCGCGCCAACCAGCTGCTCAAGGACGCCGGCCTGACCGAGTCGGGCCTCAAGGCCGCCATCGCCGAGCTCCGCAAGGGCCAGAAGGTTACGGGCCAGAGCGCCGAGGAGTCATACCAGGCTCTCAGCAAGTACGCCATCAACCTCAACGACCGCGCCCGCAACGGCAAGCTCGACCCGGTAATCGGCCGCGACGAGGAGATACGCCGCATCTTGCAGATTCTTTCGCGCCGCACCAAGAACAACCCCATGCTGGTGGGAGAGCCGGGCACCGGCAAGACCGCCATCGCCGAGGGACTGGCAATGCGTATCGTGCGCGGCGACGTTCCCGAGAACCTCAAGTCGAAGCAGATCTACAGTCTCGACATGGGCGCCCTGGTGGCCGGTGCCAAGTATAAGGGCGAGTTCGAGGAGCGCCTCAAGGCCATTGTCAAGGAGGTCACCGCCTCCGACGGCGAGATTATCCTCTTCATCGACGAGATCCACACCCTGGTGGGCGCCGGAAAGGGCGAGGGCGCCATGGACGCCGCCAACATCCTCAAGCCGGCCCTGGCCCGCGGCGAGCTTCGCTCCATCGGCGCCACCACTCTCGACGAATACCAGAAGTACTTCGAGAAGGACAAGGCCCTGGAACGTCGCTTTCAGAAGGTCATGGTCGACGAGCCCGACGAGATGGCCGCCATCTCCATTCTGCGCGGCCTGAAGGAGCGCTACGAGAATCACCACAGCGTCCGCATCAAAGACGAGGCCATCATCGCCTCCGTGCAACTCTCGGTGCGCTATATCACCGACCGCTTCCTGCCCGACAAGGCCATCGACCTTATCGACGAGGCCGCCTCGAAGCTGCGCCTGGAGCGCGACTCCATGCCGCAGGCACTCGACGAGGCCGCACGAGCCATCATGCAGCTCGAAATCGAACGTGAGGCTATCAAGCGCGAGGGAGACGAGTACAAGCTCAAGGAGATTGACGAGAAGCTCTCCAACCTGCGCGAGACCGAGAAGAGCCTCCGCGCCAAGTGGATGGCCGAGAAGACCGAGATCGAGAAGATACAGAAGAACAAGCAGGACATCGAGCAGCTGAACTTCGAGGCCCAGAAGGCCCAGAGCGAAGGCAACTACGCACGTGTGGCCGAAATCCGCTACTCCCTCATCAAGCAGAAGGAGGACGAGAGCCAGGAAATCCAGAAACGTCTGCACGAGCTTCAGGGCGACGGCGCCATGATCAAGGAGGAAGTCGACGCCGAAGACATCGCCGAGATTGTCTCTCACTGGACCGGCATCCCGGTCAAGAAAATGGCCCAGAGCGAGAAGGAGAAGCTGCTCCACCTGGAGGAGGAACTCCACCGCCGCGTCGTGGGCCAGGACGACGCCATCAAGGCCGTGAGCGATGCCGTGCGCCGCTCCCGCGCCGGTCTCAACGACCCTCGGCGCCCCATCGGTTCGTTCATATTTCTCGGCACCACTGGCGTCGGCAAGACCGAGCTTGCCAAGGCCCTGGCCGAATACCTCTTCGACGACGAGGACATGATGACACGCATCGACATGAGCGAGTACATGGAGAAGCACTCCGTGAGTCGCCTTGTCGGAGCTCCTCCGGGATACGTCGGCTACGAGGAGGGCGGACAGCTCACCGAGGCCGTGCGCCGCAAGCCCTACTCCGTGGTGCTCTTCGACGAGATAGAAAAGGCCAACCCCGACGTCTTCAACATCCTGCTCCAGGTGCTCGACGACGGCCGCCTGACTGACAACAAGGGTCGCTTCATCAACTTCAAGAACACCATCATAATCATGACCTCCAACATGGGCTCGCCGCTCATCCGCGAGAACTTCGCCAATATGACCGACGAGAACCGCCAGGAGACCATCGAGCGCACCAAGCAGGACGTCATCGAGATGCTCAAGCAGAATATACGCCCCGAGTTCCTGAACCGTATCGACGAGATAGTGATGTTCGAGCCGCTGAACCGCCGCGACATCCAGAAGATTGTCGACATCCAGGTCAACAGCGTAAGGAAGATACTTGCCGGCAACGGCGTGACGCTCAACATCACCAAGGCTGCCGAGGAGCTGCTTGCCGACGACGGCTACGATCCCGAGTTCGGCGCTCGTCCTGTGAAGCGCACCATCCAGCGCCTGGTGCTCAACCAGCTGTCGAAGGACATCCTGGCCGGTCAGGTCGACCGCGAGCATCCCATCACCATCGATCGCGACGGCGACAGGCTCGTTTTCAAGAACTGAGAACCATTACCTCCCTGATACTAAAAGCGGACGATGCCAATCGGCACCGCCCGCTTTTACAGTTCGGGTCGCTATGTAGGAGACGCACGGTTAGTGCGTCCGATTGCATGGCATGGGTCAGAAATCGTAGTCTGAATCGACAGCCACAGTGTCTATAGCAGCCTCTTTGACAGCCACGGAGGTTTCAGGCATCTCGATGGAGCCTGAGTCAAACGAGGAGCTGCTTTCGCCCTCTGTCTGCTCCACGTACTTGCCCTCCACCTGGGCGCAGAAGGCATCGATGGCATTGGCCTTGCCGACGATGACGGCGCCGCGGGTGGCCTTGGTGATGACAATCATGCCGATGTCGCCCTTTTTCAGCACGGCGGCGTAGGAGCCTTGGAGCATGCCTTCCTTGACCACGTTGTATGACTTCTTCTTGAACTCGGCCACCATTTCCTTGTGGTTGACAAGCGAAAGCCAGTGCTCGCACTCGTACTGCACGTTGATGCCGTTGACCGTAGAGGTGCTGTTCCAGGAATAGTCGCCCGAATAGGTGGCGGGAGACCAGTTGTAGTCGGCCAGGGAGGAGGAGAAGCTGACCTCGACTTGCGCCTGGTAGTTGAAAAGCTTCCTGGACAGGTCCTCGGGCTTGTAGCTGGAGCTGTAGGAGAAAGCGGAGGGCTTTTGGCCGGCCATCACCTTGTCGGCGCTCGCGCCGATGGGGAACTGCTTCAGGGCCTCGTCAAGCTGCTCGCTGACGGTGCTTATCACCGAGCCGAAGTTGAAGTAGTCGGTGCGGACCTCGTTGCAGAGGCTGAGGTTGATGTTGACGTCCTTGAATTCATCGCCGATGGGCTTGAACTTGGAGTCCAAGATCTGATAGGCCTTGCCGTCGTAACCTATGTTCCCGATGCCGTTCACGTAGCCGACGAACTTGAAGTCGAGGCTTTCCTTGACTTCGCCCTTGTCGTCGAGCACATCCACCTCGTCTTTATCCTTCATGGCGAAGAACGTGTTGCCGCCGCCCGAGTACATCGCCTCGTACTTTGCGCGGACAAGAATCTCGCCATCGGTGCGCATGAGACCCCACTGGCCGTCGTGGTCGCGGAAAGCCAGTATATCCTTTTGCATGGGAACGGCTCCGGCTACCTTGGCGGGAAGGCGTGTCACTTCGCCCTTTTCGTCCATGAGCACTGTCCTGTCGCCGTCGCTGGCCACGAGCCATCCGCAGCTGAAGCCCCCACCTGCGAGATCGTAGCGGTCTTTGACGCGGAAAAGTTCCTTGCCGCTCCTGTCAATAACGGAATAGCGGATTTCGCCGTCTTTGCCTGATTTCTTTCCCACCACAGCCTTGCCTTCGCTGAAATCCATGGCCATGTCGTATGCTGGGGCGATGGCCACCTTACCGCCCGTCGAATAGTAGCCGTACATGTCCTCGTCGGTGCGGAAGAGCAGCAGGTCCTCCGAGAAGGCCGGCTGGCACATGACGATTTCGCGGCCCTTGACGGGGGTGAGCTCGAAGCGGTCCTTGCCGTCGGTGCCTATGACGGAGATGCGGGAATCCTTGCGGGTTACGGGCATGAGCCCATTACGCATATGGCCCGCGTACTTGAGCCCGGAGCAGCCGCCGACCTCCTCCGGTTTCTTGGCGGAAGCCCTGTAGAGGCAGTAGCCATCCTTTTCGCTGGCGGTGAAATAGCCCTCGACGACTGCCGACGGGACGTTCTTGAACTCGTCTTCGTAGCGGATGTTACCCTTGTTGTCCACCATGCTCCACTTGCCGTTGTCGGCGAGCTTGACGGGAAGGAGGTCGACGCGCACCTCGTCGCCGCCATTGCCGCAGGAGGACAGGAGGACTGAGACAAGAGCAGTCAGACTGATGAGTATCTTCTTCATATCAGGTTAGTTTAGTGTGAATATGCAAATTTATGCAAATTCCCCGACATGGCAAAATCATCGACCACTTTTTGATAAAAAAATCCTCCACGAGATTACGACTGTGGATTGGGTTGTTGCAAAATCCGGCGAATCATAGGGCGGCTTCTTGGTACAGACGCTATACTTAACTTTATTGATTAAAGTAGGGCGTAGCCCTACGATCTGACCGAAATTTTGAATTTTGACACACCCTCCAAGTCGAGGTGAACTCTTATGTCCGCCTGTGCGTTTACATATATAAAATGCCAATACTATGAAATACGTACAGCCCAAGCTTCCGTATCTGCCCGACGCTCTGTCGCCGGTCATCAGCCAGACCACCATCGAGTACCACTGGGGCAAGCACGAGAAAGCATACATCGACACCCTCAACACCCTCATCGAGGGTACCGAATACGAGGACATGCCCATAGAAGAGATTATCCGCCACGCCGATGGCCCGCTCTTCAACAACGCCTCGCAGGCCTGGAACCACATCTTTTACTTCTTCCAGTTCTCGCCCACGGGGCGACGCGAGCCGGTAGGCGCCCTACGCACTCGCATCGAGGAGCAGTTCGGCGGTCTCGACCAGTTCAAGGACGAATTCGAGAAAGCCGCAAAGACGCTGTTCGGATCCGGATGGGCGTGGCTGTCGGCCGACGCTCAGGGCAACCTCTTCATCACACAGGGCAGCAATGCCGGGAACCCCATGACACAGGGCCTGCGCCCGCTGCTGACTTTCGACGTCTGGGAGCACGCCTACTACCTCGACTACCAGAACCGCCGTCCAGACTACTTATCCCGGCTATGGGATATCCTCGACTGGTCCGTCATCGAGAAACGCTACGAACAACAGTGACACACATGGCCGCATGACATAAGGCCAATCCAGGGTGCGGGACCGCAGGAACTCTTCCGAGGCTCCGCACCCATTCTTTTGTCGCTGTTTGCGCGTTTGGCGGAAAGGGTGTACCTTTGCAGCGTGGAAACAAGCCCGATATTGGCATCGCCGCACACGTCGGCATGGAAGCGCTGGGGAGTGGTGGCGCTGCTGATACTCGCCCTCGCCGGCGGGTATATGCTGCTATACGCCTTGTCGCCGCTCCAGACTGCCCTTGAGAGCAAGGGGTGGTCGCTGATGGCCTACAGCCGATACTCCAGCGCCGAATCATTCCTGAACGTCTTCTGCTGCGTGCTGCTGTGCGCCGGCATGCTCATCGACCGCCTCGGGGTGCGCCGCTGCGGACTCCTCTCCGGAATGCTGATGTTAGCGGGAGGAGCCGTAAACTACTACGCCCTCACCGACGCATTTGCCGTCTCAGGCTTTGCGCATTGGATAGGGGAGTGGCTCAACCTGCCCGACCGTGCGTGGAACATCACCCCCTTTTGCGCCGGGATGCCCGCGTCGGCAAAGCTATCGGCCTTCGGTTTCATGCTCTTCGGCATCGGCATCGAGATGGCAGGGGTCGCGGCCTCTCGCGCCACGGTTCTGTGGTTCAAGGGGAAGGAACTGGCGGTGGCCATGGGCGTGCAGTTGGCCGGTTCGCGCGTGGTGGTGGCACTGGCCCTATGGGCATCGCCCCGCATAGCCGACTGGGGCGCATACAGCGTGGCGCGACCTGTCGGGTGGTGCGTGCTGGTGCTGCTGATAGGCCTTATCTGCTGGATCGCATATGGGTTCCTGCAGCCTTGCGTCCGCAACTCTCGACCCTCCGGCAAAGACTCTCAGCTCTCAGATCTCAGATCTCACCATTCTTTCAGCTCTCCGCTCCTCGACCTCTGCCGCAACACTGAGAAGAACCGTGTGCTGTGGCTGCTGGCGGCCATCTGCGTCTGCTACTACGCTTCCCTGATACCCTTCTACCGCTATGCCGTGGCGATGCTCCAGGCTGCCCTGGGTACGTCGGCCGACTCCGCTGCCACAGTGCTTGCGTCGCTGCCGTTGGTAGCCGCCCTGTGCACTCCGCCGGTGTGCATGATACCCGATTTCAGGGGTGAGGCGCTCTGGCTGATGGCCCTCGGAAGCGCCTGCATGGCTGCCTGCTACGCCATGTTCGCCTATCTGCTGCCTGCGCTCCCGTATCTATGGGTGGCCTACGTGGGCATCTTCCTGCTGGGTGTGGCCTCGGCGGTGATGTCAGCCGGGCTGTGGCCGTTGCTGCCGCGGCTGGCGCCAGAACGCTCCCTCGGCTCCGCCTACGCTCTCTTCTACTGGCTCCAGGGCTGGGGACTCTTCCTCACTCCACTGGGCGTGGCATGGGTGATGGGCGACTCCACGGAGTATGGCCCGGCGATGCTCCTCTTCGCTCTGTTCGACGTCGCCGCACTGTTGATGGTTTTCCGCCTGATGCACCTCAACCGCCGACACACCCTCGGCCTCAACCTGCCCAATCGCAGAAAGTCAGCTCCCGCTTAAATAAATATGCGCTCCAAGCGTTATACTTGAAATGAAAAGGCTGAAAAGCATACTCGTCATACTGGCGGCGGTGCTGCTTACGGCGCCTGTTGTGCAGGCGGAGACGGTGAGCCGGCGCGACGCCCAGCGCGTGGCAGAGCTCTTCTTCAACGCCGCGCGCGGCATACGCATGGCGCCGCCCAACTACACTTTCTCTGGCCGCAACTTCACCACCAACGGCCTGTTCATCCCCTTCTACGTCTTCAGCCACCCCACCGGCGGCTTCGTCATCGTCAGCGCCGAGAACAAGGCATATCCCATCCTGGCCTACTCGCTCAAGGGCAAGCTCGAGGCCGGTCGCCTGTCGGCCGGGCAGAAGGCTCTGCTTAACCAGTACGGACGCCATATCGAGTTCATCCGCTACGATTCGCAGGCACCCGAGGAGGCCGTCAAGGCCTGGGGTGACATTCAGCACCATATCGCTTCGCTGCTTCAGCCGCAGCTCGACGTCACCGACCTGCTTCTGCCCTGGGACGAGGTCACGGCCGAGGTAGGCCGCCTCTACGACCGCGCCGACGCGCGCGACCTGCAGTCGGCCTATTATACTCCGGCGCAGTGGGATGCCATGGTGGGCGACGAGTTACGCACGGCCCGCAACGTAGTCATGGCCATCGTCAACCCCCAGGGAGGGCTGGAGCCCGCAGTGGCCACCGGCAGGAGAGGCGACTTCTTCCGCCTCCGCTTCAGCGACCAGCCTGGCGACGCCATGTATCGCCTTTTCGCCACCGAACTCATCAGCCAGGGCGAGATGGCCGTCATCTTCAACCCCATAGGCGCTCCCGAGGAACTTGCCACCGAGGAGCTGCCATTCACTTTCTACGACTCTTTCATCGAGGAGACAGGCCGCGAGCAGGAGAGTCGGCGTGCCGCCATCGACGAGATACTCGCCCCCACCGGACCCGTCGTCACCTGGCAGGGTTCAGGCCAGTTCAGCGTCTACCTGCCCGAGAGCGTCGAGCAGGCCATCGTCTACAACGTGGCCGGGATGCGGGTGGCCGAGAGTCGCTACCACGGCACCGACATGGCCCAGATAGACCTCTCCGCCCTCCCCCCCGGCTTCTACATAGCTCTGCTACGGGGCGAGTCGGGCCGTACATACTCCCTACGTCTGTACCGATGATCGACAAGGCCACAGCGGAGCGCATCAAGGATGCCGCCGACATCGTAGAGGTGGTCGGCGATTATGTGCGTCTGATCCGGCGCGGAGCCAACTACATGGGCCTCTGCCCCTTCCACAACGAGCGCACTCCCAGCTTCTCGGTCAACAAGGCCCGCAACTTCTGCTACTGCTTCTCTTGCCACAAGGGAGGTTCCCCGGTCAACTTCATCATGGAGATGGAGGGCATCGGCTACCAGGACGCCCTGCGACAGCTTGCCCGCCGCTACGGCATCACCATCGAGGAGCGGGAGCTCACAGACGCCGAACGCGAGTCCCAGTCAAAGCGAGAGGCCATGTTCGTGGCCAACGAGTGGGCCATGCAGAAGTTCCAGCACTTCCTCACCGACACCGACGACGGCCGCAACATCGGACTCAGCTACCTCTACGGCCGCGGCATCACCGACGAGGCAATCCGCCACTTCCGCCTCGGCTATGCTCCCGAACGAAGAGTCCTCGAAGCCCTCGCCCGCAAGGATGGTTTTAACACTGACCTGCTTGTAGAGCTTGGATTGCTGATAAAGGGAGACCACGGACTCTACGACCGCTTCCGCGGACGCGTCATCTACCCCGTGCTTAACGCCGCCGGAAAGGTGGTGGCCTTTGGCGGACGAGACCTCAAGGGCTCCAAGGCCAAGTACATCAACTCACCCGAGACCCCCCTCTACCACAAGAGCAACGAACTCTACGGCCTCCACCAGGCCCGCGTAGAGATGGGCCGCGCGGACTGCTGCTACCTCGTCGAGGGCTACATGGACGTCATCGGCATGTGGCAGGCCGGACTGCGCAACGCCATCGCCAGCTCCGGCACCGCCCTTACCGACTCCCAGATAGCCCTCATACACCGATTTACCCGCAACGTAACGCTGGTCTACGACGGCGACCCGGCCGGCATCAAGGCCTCCATGCGCGGCATCGACATGCTCCTGGCACAGGGCATGGACATCAAGGTGCTCCTGCTGCCCGACAACGACGACCCCGACTCATTCGCCCGCAAGCATACCCCCGAGGAGGTGCGCTGCTATTTCGCCGGGCATTCCACCGACTTCATCACTTTCAAGACGCAGGTGCTGCTCCAGGACGCCCGCGACCCCATACGGCGCACCGAGGCGGCACGCAGCATCGTCCAGAGCCTCGGCGCCATCCCAGACAAGATCAAGCGCAACGTCTACATCCAGACCTGCTCCAGCCTGCTCGGCATCGACGAACAGGTGCTCAGCTACGAAGCCGACATCGTGGCGCAGAAGCTGATAGAGCAGCGTCGCCATGTAGGGACGCACCCTGGTGCGTCCGCCTCCTCACCTGCCACGCCTGTCGGGACGCCCCCCTCCTCTCCGGCTCCCGGCACCCCCCTCTCATCCTCTGCACACTCCGGCCCCGCACCACTACAGAAGCTGGAGCGCCGCCTGCTCCGACTCTGTGTCCGATACGGCATGACCCATTTCTCCCCGGCCGCCACCGACGACGACCCCGAGCCTACTCCCGTATTCCTCGCCGAGTACGTCAATTCCGAGCTGGAGGCCGACCACATGCACCTCACCGACCCTCTCTGTTCGGCCCTCATGACTGAAATTCTCGCCCTGCGCGAAACTTACGCCGCCGCCGAGGCGTCTAAGATTGAGGAACTGGAGAAAGCAGGCGAAGAACGCCTATCCGCCGAAATCGCCAAGCTCTCGGAGACGGAGTCTTCCATCCCCGAGCTGGAGCAGGCCGAACAGCGCCTGACAGAGGCAATCCAGGCAGACTTCGACAAGGCCCTCTTCGAGTTCTCCGCCACCTGGCTGGGACGTCAGCTCAGCAGCCACGAGGACGACGGCATCCGTACCCTCGTCTGCCAGATGGTGGCGGAGCCCTATACTCTAAGCCGCTACCATCGGAAGACAGGCACCGTGCAGACCGAGGCCGAACGCTTGCCCGAGATCCTGCCGCGCACCATCAACGAGCTCCGTGCCGGTGTGCTCGAGCAGCAGATTGCCGACGTCAAGGTCCGCATCCTCTCCTGCGCCTCCGACGCCGAAAAGCTGGAGGCCATGAAGCAGCTCGCCGAGCTGCTCGACTTCCGCAAGCATCTCGCTTTCCTCAACGGCGAGCGCATCCTCTCCAGCCGCTGAACCGCGCCAGGCGAAGTATTTACTCTGGAATTGGCGTGCTTCAGTGCCGCGCACGGCCCTCTCTTCTCATCGGTGCCCGGTCATAAAACGCAAAACTTGAAACAAGTGAACATACTCGAAACCCACCATCTCACCAAGCACTTCGGCTCTCGCCGCGCCCTCGACGACGTGTCCCTCTCCCTGCGCGAAGGGGGCGTCTACGGCCTGCTCGGCCCCAACGGCGCCGGCAAGACCACCTTCCTGCGCCTGGTCAACAACGTCCTGGCCATCGAAAGTGGCCAAGTCATCTATCGTGGCGAGCCACTCGACCGCAAGTCCGGACGCCATCTCGGCTATATGGCCGAAGAGAGAGGTCTATACGCCAAGATGAGCGTGGAAGACCAGATTATCTTCTTCGGTCGCTTGCGCGGCGGCCAGCCCCGCCGCCTACGCGAGGTCATGCGCGAATATATGGATATCTTCGAGATGGCCGACTCCGAGCGCCGCCGCCAGGTCAAGGAGCTCAGCAAGGGCAACCAGCAGAAAGTGCAGATCATCGCCACGCTCGTCCATGAGCCCGATCTGGTGATGCTCGACGAACCCTTCTCCGGCTTCGACCCCATCAACGGCGCACTGCTCAACCAGGTCATCGCCCGCCTCCGCGAGAAAGGCACCACCATCGTCCTGTCGAGTCACAATATGCCCGCCGTGGAGGAAATCTGCTCCTCCATCGCCCTCATCAACCACGGCCGCCTGCTCCTCTCCGGCCCCTTGCGCGACATCAAGCAGCGCTTCCGCCGGCACCTCTTCGAGGTGCAGAGCGCCGGGCCAGTCGACTTCTCCGCCGCCATCGCCGAGGGTGCCATCCTCACCGCCCACGAGCAGTCACGGATGCCTGGAGAACCCCACACGTACCTGCTGCAGCTGCCCGTCGAGAACCATAGCAACCGCATCGCGCAGGAAGTCTGCCGCCAGTCCACACTGGTAGGCTTCCACGAGAAACTTCCCTCCCTCAGCGAGCTCTTCATCCGCTTCGCCAACGGCGAGGAGGCACCCGTCGCACTCCCCGAAACACCCCGATTCCCATTTCAGAAACTATGAGTCCACTTCAACTGATAATAAAGCGCGAGTACCTGCAGGATGTGATGTCGCGCTCTTTCTGGATCGGCACCTTCGCACTGCCCATCCTCATGATAGCCTTCGGTGCCGGCGTCGGCTTTCTATCCGCACAGTCCGACACCATGCAGGATGTCGCCTCCATGGGTCAGCACACCCCCAAGGACCTCAACGGCGTCCAGCTTCTCGGCCTCATGGCCGCAATGTTCCTGACAATATTCCTCATGGTCTACGGCGCCATGATCTTCAACAAAGTCAAGGCCGAGAAGACCAACCGCATCATGGAGATGATCGCCACCACCGTAACCGGCCGCACCATGATGCTCGGCAAGATCATAGCCGTGGCCCTCACCGGGCTGACACAGCTGCTGGTGTGGATGCTGTTGATAGTAGTGGGCGCGGTGGTGCTGCTGACCGCCATCGGGCAGCCCGACCTGCTGGCCTACATGTTAGACGGCCGCATATGGCTCGGCCTCCTCTACGCCGTCTTCTTCTTCGTCGGCGGCTACCTGCTCTTCGGCTCCATGTACGCCATGGTGGGCGCCATGACCGACAAGGAGAACGAGAACCAGGGCTACATCGCCATCATGACCTTCATCCTCATGGCCTGCGTATACCTGGCCAGCTTCGCCATCGACAATCCTGACACCTCCCTGGCCGTGTGGTGCTCCTTCATTCCATTCACCTCGCCGAGCCTGGGCGCCATGGCGGCCATCTCCGGCACTCTTAGCTGGTGGGGCGTGCTGCTGTCGCTGGCCATCTTGTACGCCACCGCCTGGCTGGCCGTGACTGTGGCCGGTAAGGTCTACACCTCCGCCATGCTGCTGAACGGCACCAAGTTCTCCCCCCGCGACATCCTCGTATTCATC
Organism: uncultured Porphyromonadaceae bacterium; assembly: GCA_900541835.1. Classification (GTDB taxonomy): domain Bacteria; phylum Bacteroidota; class Bacteroidia; order Bacteroidales; family Muribaculaceae; genus Lepagella. The sequence goes on along the minus strand of UQLL01000001.1, from coordinate 97,369 downwards.
CGCGCCAAGTAGCCCCGGCGACCTCTCGGACAAGAATTTGCCCGCCTGCGGAGTTTTGACTAACTTCGCAGGCGGTAAAATATAAGGAATCAAATGGCAGCACCACTGGTAGACTTCCGCAACATTGACTATGGCGGCTATTCATTCATGGTCAGATTCAAGGTAATGCGCCACGTCCGCTACCGCATGTCCCCGGGCGCTGAAGGCATCGTGGAGATGTCCGTGCCCCACACCATGACCGACGAACAGGTGATGGACGTCATCCGCGACATCCTACCCCGGCTCGCCCGTATGGCCGACCGACAGCAGATGCGCGAGGCCAAGGCCGTGGAGCGCCCGTCGCATGAGGCATACACCGAGTGGCACCGGTTCCTGAGCCAGCTCATACCCATGGTGGAGAAAGAGATGCAGCTTGCCGCCCGCACGTACACCGTGCGGTACATGCGCACACGGTGGGGGAGCTGTTCGCCAGCCCGCAGCACCATCTCCATCAACTCCGCGCTGGCATCGCTACCCAACGAGTGCACGCACTACGTGCTTGTCCACGAACTCGCCCATATGGCCCATCCCGACCATTCGCCGGCTTTCTGGCTCCACGTCGAGCGCTTCTACCCCGACTACCGTAAGATTCGCGCCTATCTGCGCCAGAGACCCATACTCTGAAACGGTCAAGAGCTGCGTGTTTCAGACTCACCAGGGTGCCTCCGAATCATGCGGAGACATTCTATCGTCGTCGAAAAATCTTGAGCCGGTCGGTGGGCAGGCGCAGCTTGTCGCTGAGGATGAGGCCGCCGATTACCAGCGCGCAGCCTATGTAGCCGAACAGCGTGATGGGCTCATTGAGCAACAGAGCACCCGCCACCATAGTCACCAGCGGCTGACCGTACAGGTAGTTGTTGGCAGCCACCGGCCCCAGTTTCTTCATCACCTCGTTCCACAGCAGGTAGGCCAGCACCGAGCACATCACCACCAGGAAGGCGAAGTTGGAGAAGAACTGCGGGCGGCTGAAGTCGAACAGCAGCGCTATGTCCGCGCCTATGGCGTGTACCGGCACCACGCTGAACAGCAGCGGGAGCGATGACAACACCCCGTAGAAGAATAGCTTGCGTGTGATGAACATCGACGAATACACCGGTATCAGCCTCTTGACGGCTATCGTGTAGACGGCCCAGCTCAGCGACGCGCACAGCGCCAGCAGGTCACCCTTGGGCTTGAGCACGAACCCCTCGCCGTGGCTGCATATGATGAAGCCCACGCCCACCAGCGCCACCACCGAGCCGATGATGACCCCCGTTTTCACGCGTGTGTGGAAGAAGACGGCCAGCAGGAAAGCGGTGAACAGCGGAGATACCGACGCCAGCAGCGACACGTTGCCGGCCGAAGTGTTCTGCAGCGCGTAGTTCTCGGTGATGAAGTAGAGAGACCCGGCGCATATGCCGCACAGTGCGAACGTAAGCTCGTCGCGCCAGTTGTTGCTCAGGATGTGGCGGAAGGTGATGGCCAGCAGCACCAGGTACGCCGCCGCGAAGCGGTAGGTGAACATCTCCACGGGCTTAAGGCCCCCCTCCACCATCAGGATCTTGGTGCTGAGAAACGACGATCCCCAGCAGATGACGGTGATGACGGCCACCAGGTGTATCAGCAGCACGGCGCTTGATGACTTTTTCATGGCATTTACAGTATTACGTTCCGCCGGCAAATCGGTATACGGAGAGGCTTCCCGGCTTCCGGCTGCAAAATTACAAAAAAAACTCGAAACTGTAGAGTTGCCGTCTCGAACTGTAGGGCCGCACCAGGGTGCGTCCGCCATTCGGTACCGCCGATACGTTTTTCGTACGCAACAGAGTGCATACCTGCATGGGTGGACGAAACTCTTAACTCTACTCTCAACAAAACGTTTCCGCAGCGTGTATATAATTAGGTAATGAAAACGCCCGCAAGTCGGAAACTTTTATTAACTTTGCACCGGAAAACATAATAACCCACCCAAAACAGGGAATCGACATACAGGTAAGAAAATGAAAAAGAGCGCATTACAGAGGGCCAGGGAGTCCTACCAGCCCAAGCTTCCGCGCAGTCTGCAGGGAGCAGTTCGGATTAAATACGGCGACAAGACACAGTCCTGTGGCGACCAGGAGGAGATTTCCAGGCTCTTCCCACACACCTACGGCCTGCCCGTGGTGGAGATGGAGCGCGATACGCAGCCTAAGCGCGTAGAGGAGCCCTTCAACGTCGGCATCATCCTCAGCGGCGGCCAGGCACCCGGCGGCCACAACGTCGTCAGCGGCATATTCGACGGCATCAAGCGCCTCAACCCCGAGTGCCGCCTCTACGGTTTCCTCATGGGCCCGGCCGGTTTCATCAACCACCAGTACATGGAGCTGACGGCCAACTACATACAGCAGTACCGCAACACCGGCGGCTTCGACATCATCGGCTCCGGCCGCACAAAGCTCGAGACCATCGACCAGTTCGACCAGGGCCTCAAGATTCTCCGGGAACTCAACATCAAGGCCCTCGTCATCATCGGCGGCGACGACTCAAACACCAACGCCGCCGTCCTGGCCGAGTACTATAAGGAGATAGGCGCCGACGTGCAGGTAATCGGCGTGCCCAAGACCATCGACGGAGACCTCAAGAACCAGTGGATCGAGACATCCTTCGGCTTCGACACCGCCACCAAGGTCTATTCCGAGATGATTGGCAACATCCAGCGCGACTGCAACTCGTCGAAGAAATACTACCACTTCATCAAGCTGATGGGCCGCAGCGCCTCGCACATCGCCCTGGAGTGCGCCCTACAGACACAGCCCAACATCTGCATCATCTCCGAGGAGGTGCAGGCCAAGCGCATGACTCTCGACAACATCGTCAGCCAGATCGCCTACTTCATCGCCGAGCGTGCCAAGATAGGCTGGAACTTCGGCACCGTCCTTATCCCCGAGGGCCTCATCGAATTCATCCCCTCCATGAAGAAGCTCATCGAGGAACTCAACGACATCCTTGCCGAGCACGGCGACGAAATCGCCCAGTTCGAGGAGATCGAGAAGCTGCAGAAGGTGCACTCCTACCTGTCGCCGGCCAACGCCGAGCTCTTCAAGTCGCTGCCCAAGCATATTGCCCTGGAGCTCTGTCTGGACCGCGACAGCCACGGCAACGTCCAGGTCAGCCTCATCGAGACCGAGAGCCTCATTTCCGAGATGGTGGCAAAGCGCCTCGAGGAGATGGCCGAACAGGGCCTGTACAGCGGCAAGTTCGCCACCCAGCACCACTTCTTCGGTTACGAGGGCCGATGTGCCGACCCCTCCAACTTCGACGCCGACTACACCTATGCCCTCGGCTTCAACGCCGCCATGCTCATCAACGCAGGACTCACCGGCTACATGTCCTCGGTCCGCAACCTCACCGCCCCCAGCGAGGAATGGATCGCCGGAGGCATTCCCATCACCATGATGATGAACATGGAGCGCCGCAACGGCAAGATGAAACCCGTCATCAAGAAGGCTCTTGTCAACCTCAACGGCCGCCCCTACCTCCGCTACGCCTCCATGCGCGAGACACTCGGCCTCAACACCCTGTACCAGTACCCCGGCCCCATCCAGTACTTCGGGCCCAGCGAGATTTGCGACCGGCCGTCGATGACGCTTCTGCTCGAACACGACCACGATGTTTGAGTGGGCGCCATAAAGCACGCATATGCGGCGTTGCAGGAACCATTCGGGTTAAAGTACGCTCCCTCACCCTCGGAACCCTGCGCCTGGCATCTGCATACTTTATGATACCGACTCGTGTAATAGCAAATAAAGAATCAGCCTCTGAGGTTGTTGTAATAACTGCCTCAGAGGCTTAAAACTATTCGGATACAATGATAAAAGAACTACTTCTGCTGGCGGCGGGGTGCCTGCTCGGAGCGCTGACGGCCGCCGCCGAAGGCTACCAGGTCAACACCCTCAGTGCACGTCAGCTTGGCATGGGTCATACGGGTGTCGCACTCAAGCTCGGCGCCGAGAGCATGATCTTCAACCCTGCCGGACTCGGCTTTTCCTCCAAGGCCCTCGACCTGACGGGCACCTTCACCGCTGTCGCCTCCCAGGTCTCGGCCGACGTGTCCGGCGCCACCTACCGCACCCACAACAGCATCTCCACGCCGATGGCCTTCAACGCCGCTTTCCGCGTCTACGATAACCTCCAGGTGGGAGTCAGCTTCTACACTCCCTACGGCAGTTCAATCAACTGGACACGCGACTGGCCCGGCTCGGTACTCAGCCAGAAGGTCAATCTGAAGATTTACGACCTGCAGCCTACGGTGGCGTGGCGCATAACTCCAAAGCTGAGTATCGGTGCCGGACTTATGCTCTCCTGGGGCTCCGTGGACCTCAGCAAGGGCCTGGTGAGCAGCTCCACCATGGACCGTGCCCTGGGCATGATGGCCGCCACAGGCATTAGTCAGCAGATGGGCATCGACCCAGAGTACCGTTTCGACGATATATCGCCCGCCTCGGTCAATCTCAAGGGCAAATCAGACCTCAGTGTAGGCTTCAACGTAGGCGCGATGTACGATCTCACGAGCCGCCTGAGCGTCGGTGCCTCATTCCGCTCCAAGATGCAGATGAAGGTGCGCAGCGGCGACGCCACAGTCAGCTACGCCAACGAGATAGCCCGTGCTGTGCTGGAGAAAGATCTTGGCATCATCAACGCCGCCAATTTCAAGGCTTCCATGCCCTCTCCATACGTGCTCACGCTCGGCGCCTCATACCGGCCCGTCGATAAGCTCACCCTGGCCTTCGACGCCCAACTGACGGGCTGGAAGACGTACAAGGAATTGCACATCGACTTCCTCAGCGACAAGCTGTCGGCCTACGACCAGAAGTTGCCGAAGCGCTATTGCAATGCGTGGGCCTTCCGTCTGGGCGGTGAGTATGCGCTGACGCCTCGACTGGACCTGCGCGCCGGCATGATGGTGGACCTAACTCCTGTCAACAAGGAGCACTTCAACCCCGAGACGCCGGGAATGACGCGCCTGGGCCCAAGTGCCGGACTGACGTTCCGTCCGCTGCCCCGCCTTGGCATCGACGTCTCGTTCATGTACGTGGCGGGGCTGGGGCGCAAGGATGCCTCCTGCACTTACCCCGACCTGCTGGCAGCCAGTATGCCTGTGCTCGGCCTGCCCGCCGAGCAGACCTTCCGCGCCGACTACCACGTGCACGCCTTCACTCCGAGCATCGGAATAAGATACGCGTTTTAGTTTTAGGAGGATTAGGAAGAAGATTGAAAACAGGAGTTATAGGATTTGCTTTCCTATACTCCTGTTTTCTCTCATTGGTGCCCGGGTAACACTATTTTAAGTTCCCCCGGACAGTAATAATTTTCTCTATAACTCCTACAACCCTCAGAACTGCATGCTCAGGCGGACGTTGAGCTGGCGGCGAGTCAGGTAGTTGGGAACGGCGTACTGGATGTTGTTGACGTCCGTGATCCAATAGTAGGAGCTGACGTTGGAGATGTCGAAGAGGTTGAACAGGTCGAGGCCGATGGTGAGGTCCTTGAGCCATCCGCGGCGGGGTTCCTCCCCTTTAGGGCTACCGACGATCTGGTAGCTCAGGCCGATGTCGACGCGCTTGTAGGCGGGGGCGCGGAACCATACCTTGTCGCGGGTCTGCCGGGGCGGTACCATCGTCAGGCCGTCGGAGAAGATGCCGCGCAGGGCGAACTTGAGCTTGGGGAACTTGGGGAAGTAATCGGTGAAGAAGATGGCCACGGAGTAGCGGTGGTCGCTGGGCATGGGCATCTTCTTGCCCGCCAAGTCCTGTTGGGTCTTCATCAGCGAGAAGGAGACCCACGAGTCGCTCCCCTCGACGAACTGCCCGAAGAAGCGCAGGTCCAGGCCCATGATGTAGCCCTTGGAATCGTTGGCTCCTGAGTAGTTGACCTTGAGGTTGTCGTACTCGTAGCTGATCATGCGGGCGATGTTCTTGTAGTAAGCCTCGGCGGTGAGCTTGAAAGGTCGGTCCAGGGCGCGGAAGGTGTAGTCGGTACCCAGTATCACCTGTATGGAGCGTGGAGATTTTATGTCGCGGTTGAGGACTACGGAGCCGTTGCCGAGGTCATCCTGCACGGCCTGGCGGTATTCCTTGAAGAAGGGCGACTGGTAATACCATCCGAAGGCGGCGCGGAAGGTCCAGCGGTCGTGGGCTGCGGGGCTGAGGGAGAAGTTGAACCGTGGGGATATCAAGGTCTCTTTGTTAAAATCCCAGTATGAGACGCGCACTCCGGCGTTGAAGGTCAGGAAGGCGGCGTCGGTGTTGAGGTAGTAGGTGTCCTGGGCGAAGAAGGCGATGCGGTTGGTGACGACGTCCTGGCGGGAGGAGAGGTTGTAGAGCAGGTGCACGCCTGGGGGCGCGGTGGGCAGTGAGTAACCGGCCGAGTCGCGCCATTCCCATTCGCGGGAGCGGTCGCGGAAGGTCTCGTGCTGGTACTGGAGTCCGATGCTGAGGTTCTGTCGGCCGATCTGTGTGCGGGCGTTGGTCCAGAACTGGAGCACGCTGGCGCGGAGGCGGTTGCGGGAATGCTCCATGTACTTGCCCACGCCCTGCTCGCCGCCCACCCCGCCGTTGCCGGAGGTGCCGGCCTGGTCGAGCCAGTATTCGCCGGAGATGTCGTAGCTCACCAGCTCATTGGTGAGGAAGGCGCCGCCGCCGGTCTGGAGGGTGAAAGCCTGCGACGGGCGCCAGGTCACGCTCAGGGCTCCGAGGTATGTCTCGAAGCGGTCCTTCTCTTCGCCATCGAAGTAGACCTTGAACTTCTTGACGTCGTCGGCGATGCCGAAGGAGGTCTCGCGGTCGTGAGGCTTGAAGTTGTAGTGGTTGAGATTGATGTTGCCAAGCAGGTTGACGGAGATTTTCTCGCTCGGCTTGTAAGTCATGTTGAGCTGGTAGTCGAAGAATGTGGGGTCGTATTCCCCCTTGCTGTCGAGGCTGGAGAGCAGAGAGTTGTTCTTCTTGAGGCGGGCACCGTGCATCTGCGAGAATTTACCGGAGTTCTGGCCTATCATTATAGAGCCGCCCATGAGGGATGCGGAGACGGCGCCCTCGAAGGCCTGCGGCTCGCGGTAGGTGATGTCGAGCACGGAGCTCATCTTGTCGGAATAGCGGGCCGAGAAGCCGCCGGTGGAGAAGTTGATGGCACCCACCATGTCGGGGTTGATGACACTCAGGCCCTCCTGCTGGCCGTTGCTGATGAGCTGCGGGCGGTACAGCTCTATGCCGTTGATGTACACGGAGTTCTCGTCGAAGGAGCCGCCTCGCACCTGGTACTGCGACGACATTTCGTTGTTCTGCACCACTCCGGCCATGGTGCCGATGACGGACTCCACGGAGCCGCCCGAAACGTCGGGAGAGACGCGCAGGTTGTCCACGTCGACGTGCTGCATGCCCTGCGAGTTGGGGCGGTAGCCCTGCACCTGCACCTCGTCGAGCATGTGGTCTTCAGGGAGCATTTTGACATTTATTGTCAGCTCTCCCTTGGCGTCGATCAAAGTACGCTTGACGGTGCGGTAGCCGATGGCGGAGTAAATGAGCTCGAGAGTGTCGCGCGGGGCTATGGAGAGCGTGTAGGCGCCGTCAAGGTTGGTGTTGGTGCCTACGGCCGTTCCGGCGATGCGCACCGTGCCGAACTCTATCGGCTTGTCCTCCTGGTCCAGGATCTTGCCGCTTATCTTGACATTCTGCGCCACGGCCGGCAACAGTGTGCAGACCGTCAGCAGCAGTACGAATGCAATCTTCTTCATCATTAATGTAACGAGTTCAAGCGTTTAATATTGAAAAATATGTTGTAATTTTGCAGCCGAAAAATGAAAGGAATCAGAATCTCCATATTGTTGGTTCTTGTTCTCGCCTGCATTGGTGCTTCGGCGCAGAAGAAGAACGTTGACGCGGCCTGGAAGCTGGTGGGCAAGACCGACGGCCTGGCCGAGTCGCGCAAGCTCATCAAGGAGGCTATGGCGCATAACCAGACTAAGGACCAGGCTCGTACTTGGTTCGTGGCCGCCATGATAGAGTGGGGGAGCTACGATGCCGACGTGCGCAAACGCGAGATAAACCCCAAGGACCTCAGCGTCAAGGATGCCGACATGACAGCCAAGCTGCTCGACGGATACCGCTACCTGCTCAAGGCCCTCCCGCTCGACTCGCTGCCCGACCGCAAGGGTCGCGTGAAGCCGAAGTATTCGGCCCAGATACTGGCCGCTCTAGACGGCAAGGCGTATGATCTCTACCGCGCCGGGGCCATCAGCTACGCCGCCAAGAATTACTACCCCCAGGCATATGACGGATTCATGGCAGCCGCCTCTCTGGCCACCAATCCGAGGATGATTCGGGCACAGAGAATGCTCCCCGACACCCTGCGGCGTGAGATATACTATTATGCCGGGCTAAGTGCTTACGGAGGCAACGAGCCGCGTCGTGCCCTGAGGGCCTTCAACCGCGCCGAGGAGTTTGGCAAGGACTCGGCACCTATGTACCTGTACAGCATGGCGATATGGGAGAAGTTCGCCCGCGACTCGATTTCTCTGCGCGACGAGTCCCGCGACTCCCTGCTGGCTATCTCCACACGCGGGTATAGACGGCATGGCATCCGGGAACCGGAGTTCCTGAACCGCATGACGCAGATCTACATATCCGCCGGACGGACCGACTCCATACGCCGCATTCTCGACCGCCAGGTGCAGCTCGCCCCCGACGAATGGCTCCCCCTCGGCCTGCGCGGATGGGTCAACGAGAGCGAGGGTCGCATGGACGCCGCCGTCATAGATTACAAGCTGGCCGCCGAACACCCCGACATGTCGGCTAAGATGCTGATGCGCGGAGCACACACTCTCTACCGTGTGGCTCAGGCAAAGAAGGAGCTCATAAAAGGCACCCGCAAGCAGCGCCGACAGATGTCGCAGGACCTCATCGACGTCTACCTGACCCCCGCCGCCAACATGGCCCGCCGTGCCAAAGAGAAGACCGACGACACTCGTGAGCTGGAACTGATAGACAACATCCTCGACTCCATCGACTATCTGTCGGCGCTGCTCAGGTAGGGACGCACGGGCCGTGCGTCCGAAACGCGTTGTCGGAGGTTGTCCGACTCATCGGCTACCGGGTTCCGGCGGCTTTCCGAGATGCATACTTGAACGCGTCCATAATCTTTGTGGGACGGTCGTGGCTGAAGGCGCCGAGGTGGTAGTCGGCGTCGGCGTTGATCTCCGGCGCCCAGTAGAATACACCTTTGCAAGCGTCCGGCACCTCGTCGATGACCTTGTCGAAGGTCTTGACCATAAAGTTGTAGCCTGCCTCCGGCTCCCTGGCGTCCACGCCTATCTCGGTTATCATGATGTCGGTGCCGTACTTCTCCTTGAGGTGCTTTATATTCTCGATGCAGTCATTGAGCGTGGAGTCCTCGTCGGGTCGGAATTTCCCTTCCATGGCCCAGTAGGGATAGAGGCTCATGCCGATGATGTCCCACTTCACGCCGCGCTCAGCCAGTGAGTCGAACACTCGGTCGTAGAGTTCCTGGTCGAAGCCGTTGTCGAGGTGGATGATAGCCTGGGCCTCGGGATATACTTCCTTGACAGCGTCTATGCCGGCCTGGGTGAGCATGGCGTAGTTGTCAGGGTTCTCCTCGAAACGGCCAATTGGCCAAAGGAAGCCGTGGGTGGTCTCGTTGCCGACCTGCACCCAGCGCACGTCTATGTCGTTGGATTTCAGTAGGTCCAAAGTGTTGCGGGTATGTTCGGCCAGTGCCTGTGCCATTTCCTCGACTCCCATGTCGCGCCACTCCTCGGGGATGTTCTGCTTGCCGGGATCGGCCCACCAGTCGCTATAGTGGAAATCGATCATCACCGGCATACCCAAGTCCTTGGCACGCAGGGCCATCTGCACTACGTCGCCGGGTGAGCAGAAGCCGTCTATGGGGTTCACCCACACTCGTAGGCGTATGGCGTTCATGCCATAGTCGCGCATGAGCCGGAAAGGGTCGGCGTCGTGGCCGTCGGCGTCGAGGAAGCTGCGTCCACGAGCCTCGTCGGCACTAACGCCACTGATGTCGCCACCTAACCAGAGCGGTTCCTGGGCAGAGAAGGGATGTATCGTGAATATTGCCGACAGGGCCGCAAGCAGCAGGCCCTTGATGCTGATAGTCTTCATATCTGCCTTAATAACGCAGACTCACCGTTTTTATTTTGCCGAGAGCTGCGAGTACAGAGACACATGGTCCGCATAAGGTCTCTCAGCCCTCAGCCTTTCCGTGTTTGCGCGGGTGCGGAAAATGTGCTAACTTTGCGGTATGAAAGGTATAATTTTGGCCGGCGGCAGCGGGACGCGGCTCTATCCCATCACCAGGGCGGTGAGCAAGCAGCTCCTGCCGGTGTACGATAAGCCGATGGTCTATTACCCGCTCGCCACGCTCATGCATGCCGGAATCCGCGACATCCTGCTGATATCCACCCCGGAGGATCTGCCGAATTTCAAGCGACTCCTGGGCGACGGCAGCCATTTCGGCTGCCGGATGAGTTATGCCGTGCAGCCAAGCCCTGACGGACTGGCGCAGGCGTTCATCATCGGCCGGGAGTTCATCGGCGGCGACGACGCCTGTCTGGTGCTCGGCGACAATATCTTCCACGGCACCGGCTTCGAGCCCATGCTCACCGAGGCCCGCGAGGCCGCCGGCAGGGGAGAGGCCACCGTCTTCGGATACTGGGTCGCCGACCCCGAACGATACGGCGTGGCCGAGTTCGATGACGCCGGGCGCTGTCTGAGCATAGAGGAGAAGCCTGGGCATCCCAAGAGCAACTACGCCGTGACGGGCTTGTATTTCTATCCCAACGACGTGGTGGACGTGGCAGCGGCGGTCAGGCCGTCGGCCCGCGGGGAGCTGGAGATCACCAGTGTGAACCAGGAGTACCTGCGGCGCGGGCATCTCAAGGTGCAGAAGCTCGAGCGCGGATTCGCCTGGCTCGATACCGGCACGCACGATTCCCTGGCCGACGCCTCCATATACGTCGAGGTGCTCGAGAAGCGCCAGGGCCTGAAGATAGCCTGCCTGGAGGCCATGGCATACCGCCGGGGCTGGATAACCCGCGAGAAGCTTATGGAATCGGCCAGCCTCATGGCCAAGAACGAGTATGGCAAGTACCTGCTTGGAGTTTTAAAAGACAACTAAGGGTCAACCAGAACTATGAAGGTAACCGAAACCCCCATCAAGGGTGTAAAGATAATAGAACCGCGAGTGTTCCACGACTCCCGCGGGTATTTCTTCGAGAGCTTCGAGGAACGCGAGTTCCGGCGCGAAGTCGCCGACGTCCATTTCGTGCAGGACAACGAGAGCTACTCCGAGGGCCCCGTAGTGCGTGGCATGCACTTCCAGCGCGGCGAACACGCACAGGCCAAGCTCGTGCGCGTGGTCCAGGGGCGTGTGCTCGACGTGGCCGTGGACCTGCGGCCCGGCTCTCCGACGTTCGGCAGGCACGTGGCCGTGGAGCTTACCGACGAGAACAAGCGGCAGCTTTTCATCCCCCGGGGCTTCGCACACGGATTCGCCGTACTCAGTCCAGCCGCCAAGTTCCAGTATAAGTGCGACAACTACTACCGTCCGGAAGCTGAGGACGGCATCTCCTTTGCCGATCCGGCGCTCGGCATCGACTGGCACCGCGACCTGTCGCAGGCAGTCGTTTCCGACAAGGACAGTCGCCGCCCCACCCTGGCAGAATGGCTGGCCGCTCAGAAGCCGGCGGAGGAGACCTCCACGCTCAAGCGCATCCTCGTCGCCGGAGCTAACGGACAGCTTGGTCTCAGCCTGCGCAGACTGGCCGAGAACGACTCCCGCGAGTTCCTCTTCACCGACGTCGCCGAGATGGACATCACCTCTGCCGACAGCATAAACCAGGTGTTCGCCGAGTTTCGTCCGAACGTGGTCATCAACTGCGCCGCCTACACCTCCGTCGACAAGGCCGAGAGCGACATCGCAACAGCCCGCAAACTCAATTCCGAGGCGCCGGGGCTGCTCGCCAACGCCGCCAAGAAACACGCCGCACACCTCATCCACATCAGCACCGACTACGTCTTCGGGCAGTCCAGCCTCAACACACCTATCGAGGAGACAACGCCCACGTCGCCGATCGGTGTCTACGGCATGACAAAGCTCGAGGGCGAGGAGATGGTCAAGGCTGCCGGATGCAGCTACACCATCATACGCACCTCCTGGCTCTATTCCGAGTATGGCAACAACTTCGTGCACACCATGCTGAAGCTCATGTCCGAGCGCCCGGAGCTGAAAGTCGTCAACGACCAGACCGGCACCCCCACCTACGCCGGAGACCTCGCCGCCGCCATCCTCAGGATAGCAACCGACCCCGGCCGCAGCACCACCTACCACTACTCCGACCTCGGCACCGCCACCTGGTACGATTTCGCCCGCGAGATCCAGCGCCTCGGAGGCCGCGACACATGCCGCGTCCGCCCCTGCACCACCGCCGAATATCCCACTCCGGCAGCACGACCCGCATACTCCGTCCTCAGCAAGGACAAGATCCAGCGCGACTTCTCCCTCGACATCCCCTACTGGCGCGACTCCCTGCAAGTCTGCGTGGAAAATCTAAACAAAAAATGACACAGCATTTCAAACGACATATAATGGTCACCGGCGGCGCCGGCTTCATCGGCAGCCACGTGGTGCGCCGACTGGTTCGCCGCTATCCCGACTACCTGGTGGTGAACGTGGACAAGCTCACCTATGCCGGCAACCTCGAGAACCTTGCCGACATCGCCGACGCAGCCAACTACCGCTTCGAACGCGCCGACGTGGCCAACATGGCCGCCATGGAGGGGATGATGCGCCGCTACTCCATCGACGGCATCATCCACCTCGCCGCCGAGAGCCACGTAGACCGCTCCATCCGCGACCCCTTCACCTTCGCCCGCACCAACGTCATGGGCACCCTCAGCCTGCTCGAATCCGCCCGCCGCGTCTGGTCCGATACACCCGATAAGTTCCAGGGCAAGCGATTCCACCATGTCAGCACCGACGAGGTCTACGGCGCCCTGGAGATGGGCAAGGGAATGTTCACCGAGGACACCCGCTACGATCCCCACTCGCCCTACAGCGCCTCAAAGGCCTCCAGCGACCATTTCGTACGCGCATACCACGACACCTACGGCCTGCCCGCCGTCGTCACCAACTGCTCCAACAACTATGGTCCGAATCAGTTCCCCGAAAAGCTAATCCCTCTGTTCATCAACAACATACGGCATCACAAGCCGCTGCCCGTATATGGGAAAGGTCTGAACGTGCGCGATTGGCTCTACGTCGAGGACCATGCTGCCGCCATTGACCTCATCTTCCATAAAGGCAAGAATGGAGACACCTATAATATAGGAGGATTCAACGAATGGAGCAACATCGACCTGGTGCATGCCCTCTGCCGCGAGGTCGACCGCCAGCTGGGCCGTCCCGAAGGCGACAGCGAGCAGCTCATCACCTACGTCACCGACCGCGCCGGCCACGACCTTCGCTACGCCATCAACGCCACCAAGCTCAAAGACGAGCTGGGCTGGGAACCGAGTCTCCAGTTCGAGGAGGGCCTCCGCCGAACCGTCCGCTGGTATCTTGACAACCAGCCTTGGATTGACAACGTCACCAGCGGCGCCTACCAGGACTACTACCGCCAGATGTACGAGAACCGGTGAGACAGGAAAATACCACACCCGACGACGACCTGGTCTACAACGACGAACAGGAGGAGAATGCCTCCGGGGAAAAGAAGCCCCATGGCCCTTCGGCATGGAGCTGCTGGCTGCGGATGTGGGCCACACCGCTGAACGGATTCAAGCGCATGAAGTACGGGCGCCTGAAGGCCGTCGACATGGAGAGCGCCATCTTCTATCCCATGATCGCCCTCTGCGCCCTCGGAGCTTTCGCCGACAAGTTCTACTTCGGCGCCACCGTCAGCCACTGCCTCATCGACGGTACCTGCAAGTTCGTGGCCTTCTTCGTGGCCTACTTCCTCACCTTCCCCCTGTCGCGTCTCCTCATGCGTCGAGACTGCGCCGAGAAGATGGACACGCCCTTCGGCCACTGCTATGTGGCCGCCTTGCTCTCCACACTCTGCCTGTTCCTGTTCCTGTACGAGTGCCTCCCCTTCCTCGAAGTGCTCCTGGCCTTCACTCCCGCCTACACCATATATCTCTCCTACAAGGGCATGAGCATCTTCAACCTCCCCGAGCAGCGCAGGATTTCAACCTGGGTGGCGCTGGTGCTGCTGATAGTGGCACTGCCATTCCTCGTCTTCCAGCTCATGGGAATCCTCCTGCCCGACAACATCGTTTCTAAGTCATGAAACCTTCGCAAGTCAACATAAAGAACCGCCGCGCCACCTTCGACTACGAGATCGGCGACACCTACACCGCCGGCATCGTGCTCACAGGTACGGAAATCAAGTCCATCCGCGACGGCAAGGCCGGTCTCTCCGATACCTACGTGGTAATCGACAACGGCGAGGCCTGGGTCAAGGGCATGTACGTGGCCGAGTACTTCTACGGCTCGTACAACAACCACGCTTCCCGTCGCGACCGCAAGCTCCTGCTCAACCGCAAGGAGCTGCGCAAGCTCGCCCGCGTGGCCGAGGACCCCGGCTTCACCATCATACCACTGCGCCTGTTCATCTCCGACAAGGGGCTCGCCAAGCTCGTCATCGGCGTGGCACGCGGCAAGAAAGCCTACGACAAGCGTCAAAGCATCCGCGAACGTGAGGACAAGCGCTCCCTCGACCGCCTCTTCAAGCACTGACCCAGCATCCCAGGCGCCGTCCGTGGCATTTTCCTTAGCAATTGCCGACGAGCTTCAGCTCGTCGCGTTCCTAAACTAACACGATGGAAGAAATAAAGCATGAATGTGGAGTGGTGATGCTTCGCCTCCGCAAGCCCCTATCCTACTACAAGGAGACATACGGTTCCGAACTGTGGGGCCTCGACAAGCTCTACCTCATGATGGAGAAAGAGCACAACCGCGGCCAGGAAGGCGCAGGAATAGGCTGCGTCAAGATGCACTCCCGCCCCGGCACCGAATACATCTTCCGCGAGCGCAGCGAGGGAAGCGACGCCATCTCGCAGATCTTCGCCTACGCACACGCCGACATCGACAAGCACCTGGCAGAGGGAGAGCCCATGGAAGAGTGCCCCTTCGTAGGCGAAGTCTACATGGGCCACCTGCGCTACAGCACCACCGGCCGCAAGGGCATCAGCAACGTACATCCATTCATGCGCCGCAACAACTGGCGGGCACGCAACATGCTCCTGTGCGGCAACTTCAACCTCACCAACGTCGACGAGATCTTCAAGGAGATAACCGACCTGGGCCAGCATCCCCGCTATTACGCCGACGGCTTCATCCTTCTCGAGCAGATAGGACACGCCCTGGACCGAGAGAACGAACGCGTCTACGAACTCAACCACGCCGCCGGCCTGCGCGGCATGGAGCTCAGCCGCAAGATAGCCCGCGACATCGACGTCCGCAACATCCTGCATCGCTGCGCCCCAAAGTGGGACGGCGGCTACGTCATCTGCGGCATCGCCGGCAACGGCTCAATGTGGGCCCTGCGCGACACCACCGGCATACGCCCCGCCTTCTACTACTGCGACGACGAGATTGTGGTCGTGGCCAGCGAACGGCCCGTCATACTTACCGCCTTCGACCTCCAGGTCGACCAGGTGCACGAGCTAACCCCGGGAGCAGCCATAGTGGTAGACTACAAGGGCGACTGGCACCAGGAGCAGATCCTGAAGGACAAGCCCGCACGCCAATGCTCCTTCGAGCGCATATACTTCTCCCGCGGCAACGACTCCGACATTTACCGGGAGCGCAAGCGCCTCGGCGCCCTCCTCGCCCCGGCCGTGGAAAAAGCCGTGGACGGAGACATGGGCCACACCGTCATATCCTTCGTTCCCAACACCGCCGAAGTCGCCTACATGGGACTCACCGAGGAGTTCGAGCGCCGCAACGCCGAGGCCAAGGTGGAGCTAGCACGCAGACTCGCCAGCGGCGAAGTCCCCTATACACCCGACGTGGAGCACATCTTCCGCCGACAGGTCCGCAAGGAAAAGGTGGCTTGGAAAGACATCAAGCTGCGCACCTTCATCGCCCAGGGCGACCGGCGCAACGACCTCGCCGCACACGTCTACGACATCACCTATGGCTCCATAGTACCAGGAGAGGACAACCTCGTGATCATCGACGACAGCATCGTGCGCGGCACAACCCTGAAGCAATCCATCATCCGCATCCTCGACCGCCTGCGCCCCCGCCGCATAGTCGTTGTCAGCTCATCCCCGCAGGTCCGTTACCCCGACTGCTACGGAATCGACATGAGCCGCCTGGGCGAATTCGCCGCCTTCCGCGCCGCCATGGCCCTACTCGAGCAGAGAGGCATGCACCACGTTGTTGAACAGGTATACCGCCAGTGCCTGGAGGAGGTCAAGAAGCCAGTTGCCGAACAGCGAAACTGTGTCAAGGCCATCTACGCACCCTTCACCGACCAGGAAATCAGCGACAAGATAGCCGATATGCTCACCCCCGACGACACCCGCGCCGAAGTGCGGATCGTCTACCAGACCATCCAGGACATGCACCGAGCCATCCCGGCCCACACCGGCGACTGGTACTTCTCCGGCGACTATCCCACGCCCGGCGGTAACCGGCTCGTCAACCTCGCCTACATCAATTTCTACGAGGGCCACAAGGACCTCAGAGTGTAGGGACGCATGGCTCGTGCGTCCGTATCAGATTGAAGCTATGACTCCACGGAAAATCGAACTGCTTGCGCCTGCCCGTAACGCCGACATCGGCATAGCGGCCGTCAGCCACGGTGCTGATGCGGTCTATATCGGTCCGGAGTCGTTTGGCGCACGTCAGTCGGCGGCCAATTCCATCGATGATATCCGTCGGCTCGTGGACTTCGCCCACCAGTACCGCGCCCGCGTATACGCCACCGTCAACACCATACTCTATCCCAACGAGCTGAAACAGGCCGAGCGCCTTTGCACCGACCTTTACCGCGCCGGGGTGGACGCGCTGATAGTCCAGGACATGGCTCTGCTACGCCTCGATCTGCCACCCATAGAGCTCCATGCCAGCACCCAATGCGACATCCGCACGCCCGAAAAGGCCCGTTTCCTGCAGGATGTCGGCTTCAGCCAGCTCGTACTCGCACGCGAACTCACCCTGTCGCAGATAAAGGAGATAGCCGAGGCAGTGGATGTGCCCGTAGAGACGTTCATCCATGGTGCCCTGTGCGTCAGCTACTCCGGCCGCTGCCACGCCTCGCAGCTATGCATGGGCCGAAGCGCCAACCGCGGAGCCTGCGCCCAGATGTGCAGACTTCCATACACCCTCACCGACGCCGACGGACACGTTCTCTGCCGTGACCGGCACCTCCTCTCACTCCATGACCTCAACCTCTCCGACCGCCTGCCCCAGCTCCTCCGGGCCGGAGCCTCCTCTTTCAAGATCGAGGGACGACTCAAGGATGCCGACTACGTACGCAACATCGTCAGCCACTACCGCTATCTGCTTGATGGCATCATCGACCAGGAGCCGGAGACGTACGTCCGCAGTTCTTTCGGCACCTCCGACCCCGGCTTCGTGCCCGACCCATCCAAAAGCTTCAACCGAGGCTTCACGCATTACTTCATCGACGAGCGACGTCCCGCCGGCCTCACCTCGCCTCTGACCCCCAAATCGCTCGGCGAGCCGGTGCAGGTTTCCGACCTCCATTCCGGCGACGGCATAGCCTACTTCGACCCCAAAGAAGGATACACCGGTATGCGCGTCAATAGTATAGAAGGACGCAGAATCCTCACCCTCGGCAACCGCAAGATTCCGCATGGCGTAGAGCTTCGCCGCACCTATGACCGCCTCTTCACCGATGCCGTCAGCCACTCCAATCCCGTCCGTCGCATTGCCCTCGACATCACCCTCGAGAACGGCATCGCCACTGCCACCGACGAGCGCGGACTGCGTCTTACCCTCCCCCTGCCCGAGCCTGTGGAGGGGGTGAAGAACGCCAGGAAGCTGCGCGAAATATTCGGCAAGCTCGGCAATACCATCTACGAGCTTCGCACCTTCACCGACCTGCTGGCCGCCGACCGCGCCTACACCCCCTCGTCGCTGACCGCCTTCCGCCGACAGCTCATCGCCAGGCTCAATCGCCTCAACCGCATCACCTATCCTTTCGGCCTCCGCCACAAAGAGAATACGTTAGTCCGATTCCCATACCCGGTGCTGACCTTCGCCGACAATGTCGCCAACCCTCTTGCCGAGGACTTCTACCGCTCCCACGGTGTCACCGAAATCGAGCCTGCCCTGGAACTCTCACCCCCCGGCTCTCAGCTCTCAGGCAAGGTGGCCATGACCTGTCGGCACTGCATACTGAGGGAACAGGGTCAGTGTCTCCGGACTCCCGAAGGGAAGCATATACGCCAGCCACTCACTATCGCCTCCGGGTCCAACCGCTTCGAGCTCCGCTTCAACTGCCGCGAGTGCGAGATGCAACTAATACACAAACCAAGATGATCTACGACATAAACCTGCGCGTAAGCCCCAAGACGGCTGCCACTCCCGACCTACTGCGTCCTGAAATAGAGAAAGCAATCGGCACGGCGCCCACCACCTGGCGCATCCGCAGCCGAAGCATCGACGCCCGCCAGCGCCGCGTGGTCGTCAACCTGCGCGTGGAAGCCGCAGCAGGGGAGCCACTGCCCGAACTCTTCCGGCCCATAGAACTCAAGACTGTACCCGCCGACGCGAGGCAAGTGGTTATTGTGGGAGCCGGACCGGCCGGTCTGTTCGCAGCTTTGAGGGCCGTGGAGAAGGGATTCAAGCCTATCCTCCTGGAACGGGGCAAGGACGTGGACGCACGCCGCCTGGACATCGCCGACATTTCCCGCAAGGGCATCGTAGATTCTGATTCCAACTACTGCTTCGGCGAGGGAGGCGCCGGTGCATACTCCGACGGCAAGCTATATACCCGAAGCAAGAAGCGCGGACCCGTGCGCGAGATCCTACAGGTGCTGGTGCAGTTTGGCGCGTCGTCCGACATCCTCGTCGACGCCCACCCTCACATAGGCAGCGACAAGCTGCCCGGCGTCATACGCAGCATACGCGAGGCCATCAGGGGTGCCGGAGGAGAAGTGCATTTCGGATCCAAGGTCACCGAGTTGCTCATCGGCGATAACCGCGCCGAGGGCGTCCGCCTCGAGGACGGACGAGAGTTCCGAGGACCCGTCGTGTTGGCTACCGGCCACTCAGCACGCGACGTCTATCGCTCCCTGCACAGCCAGGGTGTGAGACTGGAGGCAAAGGGGCTGGCCATGGGCGTCCGCCTGGAGCATCCCCAGGAAGTAATCGACCGCATACAATATCACAACCCCAAGGGACGTGGAGACTATCTCCCGGCTGCCGAGTATAGCTTCACCGCGCAGGTCGGCGGTCGTGGAGTCTACAGCTTCTGCATGTGTCCCGGGGGAGTGATAGTGCCCTCTGCCAGCGGACCCGACCAGAACGCCGTCAATGGCATGTCCGCCTCGGCACGCTCCGGCAGCCGGGCTAACTCCGGCATGGTGGTGGAGGTGCATCCCGAGGATTTTCCCGAGTTCGCATCTGCCGGTGAGCTGTGCATGCTCGAGCTGCAGGAGAGCCTGGAACGCAACTTTTACCAGGCCGCAGGCAAGAGCCTACGCGCCCCGGCACAGCGCATGACCGATTTCGTCAACGGCCGAGTGTCTACCTCCGTGGAGCCGTCCTCATACCCGTGCGGAGTGATGAGCCTGCCGGTGCACTTCCTGCTGCCGCCGCAGATCTCCGACCGCCTGCGCGAGGGCTTCCGCATCTTCGGCCGACGCGCCAAGGGCTTCCTCACGCCCCAGGCCACCGTGGTCGGACTGGAGAGCCGTACCTCCAGCCCTGTTCGCATACCACGTGGCGAGGATGGCCAGCACATAGAGATCAAGAACCTTTACCCGGTCGGCGAGGGTGCCGGATATGCCGGCGGCATCGTCTCCGCCGCCATCGACGGCCGCAACGCCATCGACCAACTAACAGTTGAGAGCCGAGAGTTCAGCGACGATACGGAGCACCCGGAGTCTCTCAGCTTTCAGCTTTAACTCTCAACTCTAAACTCTCAACTATGATTTTACTGATAGAAACTTCTGCCGAGATATGCTCCGTGGCACTGTGCCATGAAGGAGCCCTGATGTGGCAGGTAATGGAAGAGGAGCCGATGCGCCACAGCGAAGTGCTGGCCCCGTTTGTGGAAAAGGCCCTCGGCGAGCTGCATCGCCGCGAACTCAAGCTGGATGCGGTAGCCGTCAGTCTCGGCCCGGGCTCGTACACCGGTCTGCGTATCGGCCTCTCGCAGGCCAAGGGTCTCTGCTTCGGCCTGGACATTCCGCTGATTGGCGTAGACAGCCTACAGGCGCTGGCTGTCAAGGCCATGTTCATGCCGCGTGACTGGCAGGGCGACGAGCTGCTCATACCAATGGTCGACGCCCGACGCATGGAAGTCTACACCGCCGCCTACAATTTCGCACTCAACCCAGTGATGGAGCCGCAGCCGCTCATCCTCTCCGCCGACAGCTACAAGAACCTTCCCGAAGGCCAACGTGCTTTCTACTTCGGCTCCGGCGCCGCCAAGGCCCAGGAGATGCTGACACGTCCCGGCACGGAATATCTGAAAGTATCGCCACTGATAGCCAGCGATCTCATAGCCTTGGCCGAGAAGGCCTACCGCGAGCAACGCTTCCTTGACGTCGCCTATTCCACCCCCCTCTACCTCAAGGCTGTCCATACCACAAAACCCAAGAACCATATTGTATGAATGTGAACGCCAAAGGTTTAGAGGCTATCCCCGAAGTCTTCGTATTGCATGTCAGGAAGGGTTACGAGGAACGCAGGGTGCACATTGAAAGACTGATGAGTCGGCATGGCCTGCATTTCGAGTTCATCCTCGACGGGGACTATGACGACATTAGCGAAGCATGTAAGGCACGATGGTTCTCCGAAGACAATCACCTCACCCATGCCGCTATGTCGTGTGCCTACAAGCACCTGCTCGCCTGCCGTGCCGTGGTAGAACGAGGTCTGCCGGGAGCGCTGGTGCTTGAGGACGACGTGGTATTCAGCCGCAGGTTTGATAGGCTCATGCCGATGGCCGTGGGGCAGCTACTTGCCTTGGGAGACGAACCGGCGCTTCTGTCGATGGAGAACACCCGTCTGCGGTTCGTGCCGCGAAGCCGCCGACGCCGCGGAATCCTCATATATCCGGGCGATCGCGATCGTTATGCCGCCTGCTACTACATCAACCGGGCCGGAGCGGAGTCAATACTTAGACATTCCGAGGGTGGTGGAATAGACCGTCCCATAGACCTCTTTCATCGGCTCCTGTTGGAGCAGGAGAAACTACGATACTACTGGATGCACCCCACAGTAGCCACACAGGGCAGCTTCACGGGACAGTTCCAGTCAGCCATCAATCCTTATGACCGCTTCGTGGAGCCTCTCAAGTGGCGCTTGCAGCTTGCATGGCGCCAACTTATCTATAACCTCAGGTAGTTCAGAGTCGGATGATGCACAACGGGGCATCATCCGACTCTGAACTATCAACTCTGAGCAGCGTGCGGCTCAGTCGAGCTTGAGCACGGCCAGGAAAGCCTTCTGGGGCACTTCCACGCGGCCGATCTGCTTCATGCGTTTCTTTCCCTCCTTCTGCTTTTCAAGCAGCTTGCGCTTGCGTGAGATGTCGCCGCCGTAGCACTTGGCGGTAACGTCCTTGCGCACGGCCTTGATGGTCTCACGGGCTATGATCTTGGCGCCGATGGCGGCCTGTACGGCGATGTCGAACTGCTGGCGGGGTATCAGTTCCTTGAGCTTCTCGCACATGCGGCGGCCGAAGCGCACGGCATTGTCGGCGTGGGTCAGTGTGCTGAGCGCGTCCACACTCTCGCCGTTGAGCAGGATGTCGAGCTTTATCAGGTTGGAGGGGCGGAAGTCCTGGATGTGGTAGTCGAACGAGGCATAGCCTTTGCTGATGCTCTTGAGCTTGTCGTAGAAGTCGATTACGATTTCGCCCAGGGGAATGTCAAAAGTTAGCTCCAGGCGGTTGCCGCTGATGTAGTCCTGTTTGATGAGCTCGCCGCGCTTGCCCAGGCAGAGGGTCATGATGGGACCGATGTAGTCGGCCTGGGTGATTATGCTGGCGCGGATGTAGGGCTCCTCGATATGGTCGATGCTGACGGGGTCGGGAAGGCCCGAGGGATTGTGCACCTCTATCTTCTCGCCGCGCTTGGTATAGACGTTGTAGCTGACGTTGGGGACGGTGGTGATGACGTCCATGTTGAACTCGCGGCCGAGCCGTTCCTGCACAATCTCCATGTGGAGAAGGCCGAGGAATCCGCAGCGGAAGCCGAAGCCGAGGGCGGCCGAGGACTCCGGGGTGAACGTCAGCGACGCGTCGTTGAGCTGGAGCTTCTCCAGGCTGGCGCGCAGGTTCTCGAAGTCCTCGGGGTCGATGGGGTAGACGCCCGCGAAGACCATGGGCTTGACTTCCTCGAAGCCGGCGATGGCCTCCTTGCAAGGCTCCTGCACGTGCGTGATGGTGTCGCCCACTTTGACCTCCTTGCTCGACTTGATGCCGGAGATGATGTAGCCGACGTTGCCTGCCGACAGCTCCTTGCGCGGCTGCATCTGCAACTTGAGCACTCCCACCTCGTCGGCGTGGTACTCCTTGCCGGTGGAGAAGAACTTCACGAAATCGTCCTTGGCGATGGTGCCGTTGAGAATCTTGAAATAGGCGATGATGCCGCGGAAGGGGTTGAAGACGGAATCGAAGATGAGAGCCTGCAGGGGAGCCTTGGGGTCTCCTTGGGGAGCCGGAATGCGGTCTACGATGGCATTGAGGATTTCGTCGACTCCCTGGCCTGTCTTGCCGCTGGCGCGGATGATGTCGGAGCGGTCGCAGCCGAGCAGGTCCACTATCTGGTCCTCCACCTCGTCGGGCTTGGCACTCTCCAGGTCGCACTTGTTGATGACGGGGATAATCTCCAGGTCGTTGTCGATGGCCATGTAGAGGTTGGAAATGGTCTGTGCCTGGATGCCCTGGCTGGCGTCGACGATGAGCAATGCGCCCTCGCAGGCGGCGATGGAGCGGGAAACCTCGTAGGAGAAGTCGACGTGTCCCGGAGTGTCGATGAGGTTGAGAGTATATGAAGTGCCATCCTTGGGGTATTGCATCTGGATGGCGTGGCTCTTGATGGTGATTCCGCGTTCGCGCTCCAGGTCCATGTCGTCGAGCACCTGGGCCTCCATGTCCTTGGCGTCTACGGTCTTGGTGCGCTCCAGCAGACGGTCGGCCAGTGTGGACTTGCCGTGGTCGATATGGGCGATGATGCAGAAATTGCGTATGGTGTTCATTCCTGGGTGGGCTTGGGTTGTGGTTTGCGTCGGCGCCGGCGGGTCTTGTGCTGTGCAGGGACTTCGACGGCGGGAGTGGCTGTAGATGGCTGGTTGGCTGCTTTAGATGCGGAATCGGGCGATGCCGGGGGCGCGGCGGTGGCAGAGGCATTATTTCGCCTGGTGCTTTTACGACGGGGTGTTTCCTGGCCTCTGCGGTTTGGCTCTTTGCCGCGGCGCTGGCCCCGGCGGTCGCCGCGGGAACGGTCGGAGCGGGTGGCGGACGCACCATGGTGTGTCCCTGCATTGAGATCGGCCGAGCAGCTCAGTTCGAGCACGGGCACTTTCTTCTCCAGGAATTTCTCGATGCGGCGGAAGGCGCCGAGGTCCTTGTCGTTGACCAGGGTGATGGCGCGGCCTGAGGCTCCGGCGCGGGCCGTGCGGCCGATGCGGTGCACATAGTCCTCGGCCTCGCGCGGCACGTCGTAGTTCATCACCAGCGCTATGTCGTCGATGTCGATGCCGCGTGCCACGATGTCGGTGGCCACCAGCAGCTTCACGCTGCCGTTGCGGAAGTTGTGCATCACTTCGTCGCGTTGGCTCTGGTCCAGGTCGGAGTGCATTTCGGCCACCTTGTAACCCTTCTGACGCAGGGTGCGGGCCAGCTCCTTGACCTTGAGCTTGGAGGAGGCGAAGATGATGCTGCGTTCCGGCTCCTCGTAGCCCGCGAATATCTCCTTGACGGCATCAAGCTTTCGCGTCTCGTAGAGGTATACGACCTCCTGGCGGATGTTCTCGGCCGGCTTGCTGACGGCTATCTCCACGCGCACCGGGTCGTTAAGGATGGACTTTGCCAGGCGCTGGATCTTGTCGGGCATGGTGGCCGAGAACATGATGGTCTGGCGGTCGCGGGGCAGGTAGGAGGCTATCTGCATGATGTCGTCGTAGAAGCCCATGTCGAGCATGCGGTCCGCCTCGTCGAGGATGAAGAAGCTGACCTCGCTAAGGTCGACGTATCCCATGGAGATGTGGGAGATGAGTCGTCCGGGAGTGGCTACGATGATGTCGGCACCCATCTTGAGACCCTGGCGCTGGCGGGCAAACTCGGGGCCGTCGTTGCCGCCGTATACGGCCGACGAGCTGACGGGCACGAAGTAACTGAAGCCCTGCAGCTGTTCGTCAATCTGCTTGGCAAGCTCGCGGGTAGGGGCCATGATAAGGCAGTTGATGCGCTCCTGTGGATAGTCGCCGTAGCTGAGCTCGTTGAGCACGGGGAGCAGGAAGGCGGCCGTCTTGCCGGTGCCGGTCTGGGCCACGCCGATGAGGTCGCGTCCTTCGAGCAGTGGCGGTATGGAGGCTTCCTGTATGGGGGTAAGCGTGTCGAAGCCCATGGTATCCACAGCCTCCAGCACGAATTCGTTCAATTCTGTATCGCTGAATCTCATTAGGCTGCAAAATTACAAAAAAAAGTTGAGACTTTGGGTGCATCGCCTTGTAAGGACGCACCCTGGCGCGTCCGTGATAGGCGGCAGAAGGCCAAAGTGGACTGATAAGAAACCCCGCCTGTCCCGGTATCGACTATCAGGGCAGGCGAGGCATTTGGTTTGTTATTGGTGTCCGCTTCAGAGCGGCTCATGCGTCGGTCTCGGACGCGCCAGGGTGCGTTGCCACAGCATTGGGGGGCGCGTTCAGCGCACTACCTGCTTGGCCACGGCGGTGCGGCCAGAGAGGGTGCGGGAGATGGCGATCACGGTCTGGCCGGCGGCGGGACGGAGCACGCGCAGGCCATCGGTGGTGAAGTACTCGGTGGCGATGACGGGATCGGTGGCGTCGTCGGTGAGGCTGCCGATGCCGGCGCCTTCCTCCTTATGGATGGGATATAAGGTGGAGTACCAGCCGTTGGTCAGGGTCAGGATGTCGTTGCCTCCGGCATTGCAGCCACGCACTCTGAGGCCATTGTTTTCGATACGGAAGAGTTCGCCGACGGCCAGGATGCCGGTCAGGGGCATGACGTTGTTGAATGGGCAGACGGCGTCGGGCCGCAGGTGGCCTATGTAGCCGCCCTGGGCGGGACCGATCTTGAAGAAGGTGGCGGCGGCGGTGCGCACGTCGGCGTTCTCGGCCAGTGCCTTGGGCATGGGGTAGTAGCCGTTGATGAAGGCGAAGTGCTGTGCCAGGGAGTCGATGGCGTTGCCGGAGGTGAAGTCGGAGGTGGCGAGGCCATGGAAGGCCTTTATGCGCTCTACCGAGTCGGGGGCGTTGGTGAATGTGCACACGAGGCCCTTAGTGGCGCAGAGGGTGGTGTCGGCATAGTTCGCGGAGCTGGTGCCGAATACGGGGTCCTTGGCGGCAGCCCAGAAATCGCCGACGATGGCGGCAGCCTGTACCTGGCCGCTGAAGGCTTCAGGGAGGTAGACCTGGCTGGAGGTGAAGTTATGACGCAGGCTGGCGTTAGTGGTGTAATTGCTGAGCTGTCCGGCGATGCCTCCGCAGCCGAGCAGCTTGCGGGCGGCGGTGGCCGACGACGACCAGCCGGGGTAGACGGTGATTGGTCCGTAGCTGGCGCAGCCTTCTATGCGGCCGCGGATGGCACCAGCTATGCCGGCGATGCGGTTGAGCTGGGATGTGGAGGTGGTGCCGAGCACTTTGGTGTCGAAGCGGCGGCACTCGATGCTGCCGGCGTTGACGCACGAGGTGATGCTGGTCTTGTCGGAGGAGGAGTAGCCGATGATGCCTGCCGTGTAGTCGTAGTTAGCAAGGATCTTGCCCGTGAATGTGCAGTTGGCGATCTGTACGGATCCTCCCTCTACGCCTGCGGGTGTAGAGGGATTGTCCTGGCTGATGATACCGCCCGTGTAGCGGTTGTAGGCAATGATCTCTGCGCCGACGTGGCAGTTCTCGATGCGGGCGTCGCCGCGTGTCTGGATGGCGATGCCTCCGACGTACATGTAGCCGAGATACTTGCAGGAACGGTCGATGACGAGGTTGCGTACCACGGCGCCGTTGCCCAAAGTGCCGAAGAAGCCGCCCGAATAGTAGCCGCCCTTGCGCCAGTCGATGTAGTTGGAATCGGCGTCGAAGCGTACCCAGTCGGCGGTCCAGTTCGAGATCTTGTGGTTGTCGCCGTTGAAGTTGCCGCGGAAGATGAGGCGGAAGCCGGGGGCGAAGTTGTTGACGGTGTCGGGGGAGCAGCCGATGCCCATGAAGCGGGTCTCGCCTGCCAGGTCGATGTCGGAGGTGAGGCGGAAGTGCTTGTCGGCCCATTGCAGACGCATGCCGTTGCTGAGGTTGGCCAGGCCGATAAGGTCCTCCTTGTTATTAATGAGATAGGGGGACGCCTCGGTGCCCTGTCCGGAGAAGGGGATGGTGTAGGTGCTGAGCAGCAGATGACGGGTAAATGCGCCGTTGGTGAGTGTGAGCACGCCGACGCCGTTGCCGGCCGAGGGATGGGCCGTGACGGTGCTTCCGCTTACGGTGAAGAGTTCTGTGGGACGCTCCAGGCCCACTGTGGTGCCGGTGGAGGCGGTGGCGGAGCCTGTAAGCAGGTCGGCGTTCTGGCCTGCCGGGATGCTGACGTATGTGGCGGCTGCGGTGAACAACTCGGGGTAGTTGAGGCCCGATGGCACGGGATAGCTGCCAGTCTTGTACACCCAGCCCTCGAGACCTGCCAGTGTCTGGCCGTTGGTCAGTCGGGAGGTGTTGAGGCGCTGTATGGTGGCGTTGCCGCCGAACGTCATGTCGGCGGCGCCGAAGAGCGTGTTGAGCATCTGGGCGTCGTAGTAGCAGTTGCTGAGGTCGGTCACTACGCTCGAAGATGAGTAGTTGACGCCTGCTATGTAGCCGCAGTTGTAGCCGAGGGAGCCGTAGACGTATCCCACGTTGAGGCAGTTGGAGATGCCGCCCTTGGTGGAATTCCTGGATATGGAACCGGCTATACCGCCAGCCTGCTCCTTCATGGCGTAGACGTCGCCTGCGTTGAAGCAGTCGGCCATGCGCGAATACTGGTTGTCGCCCACGATGCCGCCGACTTTGGTCTGGGAAAAGGCCGCCTTGACGGGGTCGAAGTTATAGGCGAGCACTGATCCGACATTGGCGCAGTTCTTGAGTTCGCCGTAGCTGGCGCGGCCCACGATGCCTCCCACAATGCTGCCGCAGCTGCGTATGGAGCCTGCGTTGAAGCAGTTGGAGATGCCGCCGGTCTTGGTGCTGGAGGTGACCTGGCAGCCCACGATGCCGCCGGTGTAGCCGTCGTAGGTGACGACTTCGGCGTAGTTGGCGCAGTTCTCGACGAAGGCGTCGGTGCCGAGGTTGCCGACCACTCCGCCCACGTAGCTGTAAGCCTCGATGCGGCAGGATGCGTCGATGACGAGATTGGAGACCTTGCCGCCGGTGCCGATGGCGCCGAAGAAGCCGCAATAGCGGCGCGAGCCGTTGGCGCCGGTGGAGATGTTGACGGAGCCGTCGTCCTTGCGCACCACTCCGTTGATCTTCATGTTCTTGATGCGATAGCCGCAGCCGTCGAAGATGCCGTCGAAGTGATAGGTGCCAGTGGAGGTGGCCTTGTCGGCCGGGGCGGTGGCGATGCCGTAGAAGCCCGACTTGCCGGCCATGTCGATGTCGGCCGTCAGGGAGAAGTACTTGCCGGCATAGTGGCCGGAGGTGGTGGAAGTGGCGCCGTTGCAGGCCGTAGCCAGGGCCATGACGTCGTCTGCAGTCTTGATGAGATAGGGGGACGCGGCGGTCCCATCGCCCTCGAAACTCAGTGCCGGGTCGGCCGCCTGCGCTGCCAAAGAGCAGAAGGCCAAAGCCGGTAATAGTAAGAATTTCTTCATGAATTGGATTGTGGTTGATTGATATTGATGGTGTACTTATCGAGTGCAAAGTTACTAAAAAAATTTTTTAAAGTTTGTGTACTTGTCGGGAATTACCTACCTTTGTGCAAACTAAACAGAAATGAAGCGGTTAGCCATCATCATATCCATCATCTCGGCCGGGGTGCTGTCCGTAGCCCTGGCCGACACTCCCGCCCAGCTGCTCAGGCAGGCCGAGGAGGCGCTCAACGCCTATCGGTTCGACCGGGCCACCTCTCAGTTCAACGCCTACCAGGCGGCGCTCAAGAAGGCAAAGCTGCCCGTGGATTCCGCGGCGCTATCCGCCGCCCGATCCATACCCAGGCTGCGGCAGGCCCTGGAGGCTGTCGAGAATTTGACAATCTTTGACAGCCTGGCAGTGGAGATGTCGCCGGAGGTCTTTGACGACTCCGTGGCGGTTGATTACGATGACGCCGACAATGTGGCCATGCCGACGTCAGAGCCGAGAATCGAGTGGGAGAAGATAGCTCAGACGGTGCAGTTGCCCGCTTCGGTCGGCAAGCTCATGCTCCCCGGCGAGGCAACGTTTATCGAAAATCCGGACGAGGTGGACGGCCTCGTATTCCTGAGTGCTGACGGTGTCACGGCCCTCTGGTCGGCTCCCGGTTCCCGGGGACGCAACCTGCTTTATGAAGCCACGCGCCTGGTAGACGGCTCATGGGATGTCCACCCAGTCACCGATATTCCATCGCCGGCCTACTCTCCTTTCCTGCTCGAAGACGGCATGACATTATATTATACCACCGACGCATACCCGAGCCTCGGAGGCCGCGACGTGATGATGTCCATCCGCGACGACATCACCGAGCCGTGGCGCGAGCCCGCCAATCTCGGTATGCCGGTCAACTCGCCCGCCGACGAGCTGCTGTACGTCGTCGACGCCGTGGACAGCATAGGCTGGTTCGTCACCATGCGCACCGGCCAGCCTGTGGTCTATACCTTCAAGGTCAACGATATGCGAGAGAATCTGGCGACCGATGACGACAACCTCTCCGACCGGGCACGCATCAGCGAGATTGCCACCACCTGGCCCGAGGACTTCGACCGTAAGGTCTGGCTCGACCGAGTCAGCGAGGCCCGTCAGTTCTCCCCGACCATGCCAAAAGACTGTAACGGCGAGATTCTTCCCGATGGCCGCACTCTCGGCGAAGTCTACGAAAGCGCCGACGCTTCCGTACGCACCGCCATCGACGAATACGAGGCCAAGCAGGAGGATCTCCGGCAGGCCGAGGCAGCGCTGGCAGAGCTACGCGAGTCCTTCGGACACGGCGACCGCTCCGCCGCCATGCGCACGGCCATAACCGACGCCGAGACCAACGTCGACCTGCTCCGCGCACGTATCCTCTCCCGACGCAACAAACTCCTTAAAAACCTTGGCTATAAGTAAGACTCCTCACCTCAATGTAGGGACGCACCCTAACGCGTCCACCACCGACAACAACTCTGACTCTCTTTCGGACGCACCAGGGTGCGTCCCTACCACTGACCGAAAATGATAACTTTTCTCATATCCCTGGCACTGCTCATAGCAGGCTATTTCGTTTACGGCAAGTTTGCCGCCAAGGTGGTCGGCATAGACCCCTCCCGCAATACGCCCGTCCAGACCATGGCCGACGGCGTAGACTACGTCGAGCTCCCCACCTGGAAGATTTTCCTCATACAGTTTCTCAACATTGCCGGTCTGGGGCCCATCTTCGGCGCTATCATGGGCGTCATGTACGGACCTGCGGCGTTCCTGTGGATAGTTTTCGGCACCATCTTCGCCGGAGCCGTCCACGACTTCATGTCGGGCATGATGTCGCTGCGCATGGGCGGAGCCTCGCTGCCCGAGATCGTGGGCCGCGAGCTCGGTGGAGGTGTCAAGCTCACCATGCGCATCTTCGCCCTGCTGCTGATGATACTCGTAGGAGCCGTGTTCGTCTATAACCCGGCCGACCTGTTGGCCAAGATAACCCCCGACAGCATGACGCGCCTCTTCTGGATCGTCCTCATCTTCGTCTACTACATGGCTGCCACGCTTCTGCCCATCGACAAGCTCATCGGCAAGCTGTACCCCGTGTTCGGCTTCGCGCTGCTCTTCATGGCCGTGGGAATCATGGCGATGCTGTTCGTACACTCCGACACGGTGCCGGAGCTGTGGCATCAGTTCTCCAACCACAAGCCCGACCCGGAGGCGAATCCCATCTTCCCGATGATGTTCGTGTCGATAGCCTGCGGCGCCATCAGCGGCTTCCACGCCACGCAAAGCCCGATGATGGCCCGTTGCCTCAAGAACGAAAAGCACGCCCGGCCCGTCTTCTACGGCGCCATGATCACCGAGGGCATAGTAGCCCTGATATGGGCGGCCGCTGCCGTGGCTTTCACCGGCGGATACACGCAGCTACAGGAGGCACTCGACGGCGGTTCCCCCGCCACGCTGGTCAACAACCTCAGCACCACCTGGCTCGGCACCTTCGGCGGCATTCTCGCCATCCTCGGTGTGGTGGCCGCACCCATCACCAGCGGCGATACTGCACTCCGTTCCGCCCGACTCATAGCCGCTGACTTTTCCGGAATCAAGCAGAAGAAGGTCATCAGCCGAGTGCTCGTGTCGCTGCCCATCTTCGCCGTCTGCTTCATCATCATGCTGCTGCCCTACGACGTGCTCTGGCGCTACTTCGCCTGGTGTAACCAGGCGCTGAGCGTCTTCACCCTGTGGGCCATCACCGTGTGGCTGGCCTCCCGCAAGCGCTTCTATGGCATATCGCTCGTGCCTGCGCTGTTCATGACCGTCGTGACCGTAAGCTACATACTCTTCGCTCCCGAGGGACTCGGCCTGCTCACCCAGGCCCTGTTTAGCGTCGGCATCGACTACTGGCTCGCCATCGGCATAGGCGTAGCCGTCGCACTCTCCTTCCTCGTCATGTTCCTGACGCGCAAGGTCAAGGCAGAGACCGAGACAATTCTCGACTCTCAACCTTCAACTCTCAAATAAAAGAATGCTATGAATATCGACGACAGATTCCCCGACCTGCTGGGTACCGACCAGAACGGATCCGAAGTGCGACTCAGCTCATACCCCGAGAACTTCCGCTTCATCGTCTACTTCTATCCCAAGGACTCCACTCCCGGCTGCACCCTCGAGGCCCGCTCACTCTCCGAAGCTTACAAACAGTTCCTGGACATGGGCTACCAGGTGATAGGCGTCAGCGCCGGCGACGAGAAGAGCCACCAGCGCTTCATCGCCAAGAACGACATCCCCTTCCCGCTCGTAGCCGACACCGGACACCAGCTCTGCGAGACTGCCGGAGTGTGGCAGCTCAAGAAGATGGCCGGCCGCGAGTACATGGGCATCGTGCGCACCACCTTCGTCTGCAACCATGACGGCACCGTGACGGACGTTATCCGCAAGGTCGACACCCGCAACGCCTCCACCCAGCTCTTCGCCCTGCTCGAGGGTCGCGGCTCCGTCAACCCCGCCTGAAGAGCCGAGAGGCACCTACCCGCAAAATGTAGGGACGCGCCACGGTGCGTCCGCAAACCGAGAAAGCACCGCCTATCGTCAGGTGGTGCTTGCTCTCTTTTTCATTTGCGCCCGCTGCTCCGCGGCGCACGACTCTCATTTGCGCTTGCGCAGCCCGTCCCTTCGCTTCAGAAAGAAATACAGCGCTACGAGCACCAGCGCCTCCCCGCCTATCTTCAGCAGGTAGGTGAGCCGCGTGGCCGGGTTGTAGAACGTTTCCCGGCCGATATACGCCATCACGAGCGCATAGATGCCGATCACCAATGGTATTATCTGGTAGCGTTTCATAGTACGGAGATGCGCAGGCCGTCATATCCCAGATGCACACCCTCGGGCAGACGGGCATCCTCGGTGGCGTACAGACCGATCTCGTGGCAGAAGTGCGTCAGGTATGCCTGTCGGGGCTTCAGCCCGGCAATCACGTCAAGGGCCTGTTCCACACTGTAATGCGCGAAGTGCGGGCGGTGACGCAGGGCGTTGAGAATGAGCGTGTCCAGGTCCTCCAGGTTCTCGGTCGTCTCCGGCGGCAGCTCGGAAGCGTCCGTGACATAGGCGAAGTCGCCTATGCGGAAGCCAAGGATGGGCAGCTTGCCGTGCATCACGCGCAGGGGTAATATATGAAGTCCGTCAATGACCAAAGGCTTACCGGCCGAAATCTCATGCAGCACCAGTCGCGGAACTCCCGGGTAGAGGGTGTCGCGGAAGCAGTAGTCGAGGCGTCGGTGCAGGTCGTCGGCCACGTCCTTCTGTGCGTATATTGGAATGTCGGAGGTGGCACAGAAGGGCCGAAGGTCGTCGATGCCCCCCACGTGGTCGTAGTGGCTGTGTGTCAGCAGCACCGCGTCCACATGGTCGATGCCGGCACGCAGGGCCTGCTGGCGGAAGTCTGGCGACGGATCGATGATGATGCTAAGGCCGTGCGTGCGTACCCACACCGAGGAGCGCAGTCGCTTGTCCCTGGAGTCCTCCGACGAGCAGACGGGACAGAGGCAGCCAATCTCGGGGACGCCCTTGCTGGTGCCGGTGCCGAGCATCTCCACGTCGATGCGGGTGCTGATGTAATTGACCTCCGGCTTGAGTTCGACGGCGAACCGGCGGCGCACCTCGTGCTGCACCTTCTCTGCCAGCTGCTCCACGTCCTGGTATGTGGCCCCGCCACGGTTGACAATCACCAGGCACTGCTTGGGATACACTTCGGCTCCACCCACGGTGGAGCCCTTGAGTCCGGCATGCTCTATGAGCCATCCGGCAGCGAGCTTGGTGCGCGAGCCGTCGCCGACGGGGTACGAGACGATGTCGGGCGCCAATGGCCTTACCACCTCGTTGAAGTAATAGGTATCGACCACGGGGTTGCGGAAGAAGGAGCCGGCGCTGCCTATATCTTCGGGGTCGGGGAGCTTGGCGCTGCGGACACTCCGTATCTCGTCGCGCACCTCGGCAATGGAGGGTGTGTGGCCGAGGCGCTCCCACAAGTCTCGCAAGGGACCATATTCCAGGTTCCGGGCCTCGGTGGAGGGGCGCAGGCGGAAGCTCACGCGCAGCACTATGTATCGGCCTTTCCACTCGTGCTTGAAGCGGCTGTCGCGATAGCCGAAGCCACACTCGTTGCCGAGGATGCGCTCCACCTTATGAGTCTGTACGTCCATCACCTCAACGCTGTGGATGAGCTGTCCGGCCTCCACGCCGTAAGCCCCGACGTTCTGCACGGGCGCGGCTCCAACGGTGCCAGGGATGCAGGCCAGGTTCTCCAGTCCGCCCAGGCCCTGCTCCACGCACCAGTCCACGAAGTCGCTCCAGTCCTCTCCGGCACCGGCTATGGCGAAAGCAGTGCCGGCGTCCTTCTGGTACATGGCGCGGCCGAGTATGTCGGAACGGAGCACCAGGCCGTGGTAGTCACCGAGGAAGAGCAGGTTGCTGCCGGAGCCGATGTGCAGCCATTCGTTGTCGCGGAATATTTCGGAGCGCATGAGCTTGAGCAGCGCATCGGTCGAGTTGTAGCGTGCGAAATACCTGGCCTTGGCGGGAATGCCGAAGGTGGTGAGCGGGGCGAGGTCTTTGTCTTGTTCTATCATAGTATGGAAGCGCGGCGCTGAAGTGTGCGCCAAATGCAAAAGAAAATGCTTGTTGTCGTCTCAACTCTCAGCTAACGGGCGAGCTTGAAGCGCTGGAGCAGGCCGTCGCAGAACATAAGGTACGAGCCGTCGGGGTATTGCCAGAGCTCGTAAAGGAGGGCCGAGTTATGTCCCTGCGAGACGTCCTTTGGGGCGCCGAGTGAGAGCCTGGCCTCGTCCTTAGTCATGCCTTCGGCCACGCGCTGCTGCTGGATGAGTCTCCACGCCTCGTCGGTGATGGCGGGATAGTTGGAACGAGGGTCTGTGAGCGAGAACTGCTGGGCAAAGCTGCGGGAGGCCGGTCCGGCGCCGGGAAGCGCAACGGGAAGCCAGCCACTGAGGCTATCGGTGCGGAAGCATATGCGGACAGGGTAGACGTTCACGCCGGGCAATACCTTTTCCACCCGCACGGGCGAGTATTTGAGACCCTGCACGGTCAGCGAGTCGGCGGTGTGCCACATGGGGTTGCGCACCCAGAGTGTGCGGCCGCGGAGCATGGTGTCGAGACGGTGGACTATGGCTGCGTCTGCCATCATGGGCATCTCCATGCTGGTGATACGGCTTTGCCGCAAGGGCAGGGAGTAGGTGCGGACGCTGTCGGCGAAGCGGAGCACGGTGAGGGTATCAAGTCCGGGGGTGACACGCCGGTCGTTGCCCTGGTAGCGCAGGGTGTCGCCGCTCAGGTGCAGGCTGAGAGGGTCAGCGGGGAGGGTGTGAGGGTCGAACATCAGCGCCGCACGGTCGTCGAGCACTATGAACTCGCGACCCGGTTGCCACTGGGCGAGGGGTGTGCCAGTGAGTCCTGCCACTAGCTGTTCCTCGGCGCCGGGCCGGGTGGCGGCGACATCGTTCTTGCTCATCACCACGCGCCGTGTGCCCTCCACGCCGGTGAAGCAGGAGGTGAGCAACATCCCCACGGCAACAGCCAGCAGGCACCTAAGGCGATAGCGAGAGGTGCACCGCGCTAAAGCGGGCGTCAATCGCAAAGGAAAATGCTTTGTGTGTGTATTCAATTCTCAACTCTCACGAGGGTGTGTCAAAATTCAGAATTTCGGTCAGATTGTAGGGCTGCACCCTGGTGCAGCCGCTGACAATCAATAAAGCAGAGCGGATGCACCAGGGTGCATCCCTACGATTCGCCGGATTTTGCAACACCCTCATACAAGTCAGCGGTTTTTCTCAATCCAGCGGCGGGCGTTGACGAAGGCGGTGAGCCAGGGTGTGAGCTGGTCGTCGCGCCGGCGATCGGGGTACTCGGCGCACTGCCAGGGGAAGATGGCACGCTCCAGGTGGGGCATCATGGCCAGGTGACGGCCGTCGGCACTTACGATTCCGGCTACGGCACCGGGAGAGCCGTTGGGGTTGCCGGGATACGACTTGTAGTTGTAGCGCAGGGCTATCTGGTCGTCGGGCCATTGCGTGGGGAAGCGGAACTTGCCCTCGCCGTGGGCCACCCAGATGCCGAGCTTCATGCCGGCAAGCGGACCGAGCATCACGGAGTTGCTCTCTGGGATGCGGACGCTCACGAAGCCGGACTCGAACTTGTGGCTGTCGTTGTGCTCCATGCGCGGGTGCTTTTCTCCGGCGGCAGGGTCTATCAGGCCCAGCTCCATCATGAGCTGGCAGCCGTTGCAGACGCCCAGCGACAGGGTGGCGGGACGAGCGTAGAAGTCTTCGAGGGCCTTGCGGGCGTTGTCGTTATATTTGAAGGCGCCGGCCCAGCCCTTGGCCGAGCCGAGGACGTCGCTGTTGGAGAAGCCGCCGCAGAACACGAGCATATCGATGTCGCCGAGGTCCTCGCGACCGCTGCGCAGGTCGGTCATGTGCACGTCCTTGACGTCGAAGCCTGCCAGGTATAGGCTGTAGGCCATTTCTCGGTCGCCGTTGATACCCTTCTCGCGGATAATGGCTGCGCGGACGCCGCTGCGGCCGGGACGGTATTCGTTGAGGCCGTGCTCGCCGAGACGGCCGGAGAAGTCGGAGGGGATGGCGTAGCGGACAGGCTGGCGGCGGTAGTTGAGGAAGCGCTGCTTGGCCTGGCGCTCGCCGCTCTGGCGGCGGTCGAGCAGGTAGGAGGAGCGGTACCAGACGTCACGCAGGGCGTCGATGTCGAAGCTGAACTTGCGGTCGCCCTGTTCTACCACCAGGCGGCGCACGGACTGCGGACGGCCAAGCACCTTATACGGTATGCCGTTGCGGCTCAGTTCGCCCTCCACCAGCGTGTAGTCGCGGTCGCGCACCTGGAGCACCACTGCAGGGTTCTCGGCGAAGAGGCTGTGCACCAGGTCAGCGTCGAAGTCGTCGAGGTTCACGCTCAGGCCGCCATGGACGTTGGCGAAAGTCATCTCCAGCAGAGTGGTGATTAGGCCGCCTGCGGAGACATCGTGCTGGGCCAGGATGAGGCCGCGCTCGGTGAGCACCTGCACTGCCTCGAAGGCTTTTACGAAAGCTTTGGGGTCACGCACTGTCGGGGCCTGGTCGCCGAGACGGTTGAGGCTCTGTGCAAAGGCAGAGCCGCCCAGGCGCATCTTGTCGCCGCTGAAGTCGACGTATATCAGGCGAGAGGGTATCTTCTTGAGCACCGGGGAGTTGACGCAATGGATGTCGCTGACCTCTCCGGCTGCGGAGATGATGACAGTGCCGGGGGCGTCGACGCGGCCATTCGGGTACTGCTGGCTCATGCTCAGGGAGTCCTTGCCAGTGGGGATGTTGATGCCGAGGGCGCGGGCAAACTCGCTGCAGGCACTCACGGCGCGGTAGAGGCGTGCCCCCTCGCCCTCGATACGACAGGGCCACATCCAGTTGGCAGACAGCGATACGGACTTCAGTCCTTTCTTCAGCCGGGCGCCGCAGATGTTGGTCAGGGCCTCGGCTATGGAAAGCACGGAGCCGGCCTCGGGAGAGATGAGCCCTGCCTGCGGAGCGTGGCCGATGGAGGTGGCGATGCCGCTGCGGCCATGATAGTCGAGGGCGGCCACGCCGCAGTCGCTCAAAGGCAGCTGGAGCTCGCCTACGCACTGCTGACGGGCTATGCGGCCCGTCACGGAACGGTCGACCTTGTTCGTCAGCCAGTCCTTGCAGGCCACAGCCTCCAGCTGGAGCACACGCTGCAGGTATTCCTCGATGCGCTCCGGGTCATATTCCACGGGTGCGAATTCTCGGGGTATCTCGTCGTCGCGGATTATTGTCTTGGGGGAGGAGCCGAACATATCGGCCATTGCCAGGTCGATGGGCTTGCGGCCATCCTTCTGGCGGAATACGAACCGATTGTCGCCGGTGGTGCGTCCTACTATGTAGAAGGGGGCCTGTTCGCGCTCCGCTATGGCACGTACCTTTTCGACGTCCTCGGTGCGCAGGACGAGACCCATGCGTTCCTGGCTCTCGTTGCCGATTATTTCCTTGGCCGACAGGGTGGTGTCGCCGATTGGCAGCGCGTTGACGTCGATTTCGCCACCGGTGTTCTCCACCAGCTCGGAGAGGGCGTTGAGGTGTCCGCCGGCGCCGTGGTCGTGGATGCTGACGCATGGGTTGCCTTCCATCTCTGCCAGGGCGCGGACCACGTTGCTGACGCGCTTCTGCATCTCCGGGTTGGCACGCTGCACGGCGTTGAGCTCGATGGCGTTGGCATACTGGCCGGTAGCTACGGAGGAGACGGCGCCGCCACCCATGCCGATGCGGTAGTTGTCGCCACCCATCACCACCACGCTCATGTCGGCCTGCGGCTCGCCTTTCAGGGCGTCGTCGGCCGAGGCGTTGCCGATGCCGCCTGCAAGCATGATGACCTTGTCGTAGGCCAGCAGGCGGTCCTGCTCCGAGTGCTCAAAAGTGAGTACGGAACCGCAGATTAGCGGCTGGCCGAACTTGTTGCCGAAGTCGGAGGCGCCGTTGGATGCTTTTATCAGAATCTGTTCGGGCGTCTGGTAGAGCCAGGGACGGGGTGCCGGGGCTCCTTTTTCCACTTCGCGGGCCTCTTCGGGACGGGGATAGCCGGTCATGTATACGGCCGTGCCGGCGATGGGCAGCGACGCCTTGCCTCCACCCATGCGATCGCGAATCTCGCCGCCGGTGCCTGTGGCGGCGCCGTTGAACGGCTCCACCGTAGTCGGGAAGTTATGCGTCTCGGCCTTGAGCGAAATCACCGTCTTTATCTTCCTTTCTTCGAAGAAGTCGGCGCGGGAGGCGTCGGCGGGAGAGAACTGCTCCACTTCCGGGCCCTCCACGAAGGCCACATTATCTTTATAGGCCGACACGAGGCCATTGGGGTTCTCCTTCGACGTCTGCTTTATCATCTTGAAGAGGCTGGAGTCCATTTCCTTGCCGTCGATGATGAACGTACCGTTGAAAATCTTGTGGCGACAGTGCTCGGAGTTAACCTGCGAGAAGCCGAAGACCTCGCTGTCCGTCAGGGGGCGGCCCAGACGCGTTGCCAGCCCCTCGAGATAGACTATCTCCTCGTCGCTTAGGGCTAAGCCCTCCTGGGCGTTATATGAGCGGAGGTCGGTTATCTCCACTATCTCCTCGGCCTTGCGTCCGGGAGTGAAGACATTCTGGTCGGGGTTCTCGTATAGGGCCTGGAGCATCGGGTCGTAGTTCGGCTCAATGTCAGATGTTCCCACGAACTGCTCAATGCGGCTCACGCCGGGCACACCGATGTTGAGCGCCATCTCCACGGCGTTGGTGCTCCACGGGGACACCATCTCCCGGCGCGGACCGATGTAGCGCCCGCGCACGGTGCGCACCTTCAGCGGCTTGGCGCCGGAGAATAGCCATTGCAGACGCTCCTTGTCGGCGTCGGTGAGTGCCTGCGCCGTCTGCACGGCCATCAGCAGCGAGTTCCCTTTCTTGAAATACGTTATCATACAGTCGTTGAAAAGATTTGCAAAGTTAAGAAATCTATTTGACATTTCCCCTCCACGCCCCGGCATTTTCCCGAAAAAATATTTTTGGCGCTGAAGTTGCCCCGTTGTCGGAAATAATTGTTAACTTTGCAGTCCAATGGATACCAAGACGTTGATAGAAAAGGCCTGCGAGGCCAGTCGGCTGGAGCCTGCTCAGGGGCGCCGGATTATCGAGGCCTTTTCCAGGTTGCTCAGCGAGAGCGGCTCGGAGCTGGATTCCGTGGCAGTGCCCGGCTTCGGCGTCTTCGAGTCGCGCAAGAGACTTGAGCGAGTCAACGTGCATCCGGCCACCGGCAGGCGTATGCTTCTGCCTCCCAAGATAGTAATCGGCTTCAAGCCGTCGGCCATCCTCAAGCAGAAACTGAAATAAGCGCCATGGAGCAGAAGATCACTTTCTCCGAGGCCTGTAGGCTGATAGCGGACCGCACCGGCCTGCCACGCCGTGACGTCGACGATTTCCTGCGGGCATTGTTTGCCGGCATTGCAAGTTCACTTGCAGAGGGGGAACAGGTGCGCCTCAAAGGTGTGGGCACCTTCAAGGTCCAGCGCATGGGCGAGCGCAAGAGCGTGGACGTTAACACTGGTCGCGTCATCACCCTGTCGGCACACACCAAGCTCACCTTCGTCCCTTCTAAGGAGCTGGCGGCTGCCGTCAACGAGCCATTCGCCGCTTTTGAGGCCGTGGAACTCAGCGACGACCTCACCGACGAGATGCTCGAAGCCGATGCCGTGGTTACGCACGTTCCCGGCGGCCGTGAGGACAACGAGCCGGAGCCCGAGACCACTGTCGAGGAAGGGCCCGGAGTAACAGATACCGTCGTGACAGCTCCTGCCTTGGCGCCCTTAGCCCCATTCGTCAAGGAGAACGCGGGAGATGTCGGGACACACCATGGTGCATCCGCCCCAGTAGACGTCAAGGAAAACCCCGAACACCCCGCCGACGATGGCACATATATAGCAGATGTGTCCGAACCCGAGGAGACATCCGCTTCGGAGACGGAATGCGTCCCCGAGCCCGAACCACTCCCCGAGGACTCCATAGATGTCGGACAGCAGGTCCTCGACCAGGAGGAAGGTCCTATAGAAGCGCCTATCGCTCGCGAGATAGAGCAGGAGGACGAGATTCGCCTCCATCATCGTAAGCATGCCCGCCATCACCGCCGCTTCGGGTTCGTAATCGGTTTCCTCTGCGCCCTGCTGCTGATTGGCATCATCGCCGTGTTGCTTCTGCTTCTATGTCCTAATACCCCGCGCTTCATAGCTCGGTACGTTCAGGATGCAGACACAGTTCAGATGGTTCAGAAAGAAGTGCTCGACACACCCGTACGCACCATCGCACCGGACACAGCAAAGCCCGCATCCACCCCCGATACTGTAGGTGCATCCGTCCCCGCAAGCGACCAGGCGCCCACACAGCCCAGCGACACTAAAAAAGTCTACGACACCGTCAGCACCACCCGCTACCTCACCACCATCGCACGGCAGCACTATGGCAACCAGCACTTCTGGCCCTACATCTACGAGGAGAACAAGGCCATCCTGGGGCATCCCAACCGCATCAAGCCCGGTACCCGCGTAGTGGTTCCCGACCTGCGCAAGTATGGCGTCGACCCCAAGAACGCCGCCGACATAGCCGAGGCCAAGCGCCGCGAGGCCGAGATTTACGCCAGGTATACCAATTCCGCCAAGCATCGAAACCGCTGACAGGAATATGCCCATAAATATTACGCTTCGATGCCGACGCATGAGCATGCGTGCGGCAGCCGTATCTGTATTCCTGGTGATTGGATGCCTCTTCGCCACAGCCCGGAGCGCTCTGGAAGAGGCACTTAACGAATACATTGCCGGAAAGGAGGCGCGGATAGGCGTGGCCGTTATTGCCGGCGGAGTGGATGCTGTGGCTATCAACGGAGGCGAATCTTTCCCCATGCTCAGCGTCTACAAGTTCCCGCAGGCACTGGCCGTGGCAGACTACTGTGAAAAGCACAGCATCGCCATTGGTGACACCATCGCCATCCGAGCAGACGAAATAAGGCCCGACACATGGAGCCCCCTACGAGAAAAATATGGAGTGCGGAATCTGCGCCTGCCCATTTCGGAACTCCTTGCATACACCCTGCAACAGAGCGACAACAACGCCTGCGATGTTCTCTTCCGCCTGATCGGAGGCCCGCAGGCCACCGACAGTCTCATGAAGGCAATGGGCTGCAACGACATCTCGGTAGTGTCAACAGAGGAGGAGATGCACCGCGACATCTCACTGTGTCATCTGAACCACACCACGCCGCTCGAGATGGCTCGACTCTTCGACAGCTTCTTCCGTCGGGAGGCGAGAGATGGATCCGACACACATAGATATATAGCTGCGATGCTGCGAACCTGCACCACTGGCAAGGAGCGCCTCAGTGCCCCGCTTGCCGGGACTAAAGCGGTGATAGGCCACAAGACAGGCACAGGCGACAGCGATTTCCGTGGACGTCTCATCGGCGTCAACGATGCCGGGTATATATGTCTGTCCGACGAGAGAGGCTACGCCATAGCCGTTTTCGTGGCTGATTCCCCATACTCAATGGCCGAGACCGAAAGCATTATAGCCGACATATCAGCCATAATCTTCAATGCACTGCGGTAGGGGCGCCGCTGACCGTTCACGAAGCAAGACCTTGTCATATGTCGTGGTGGACC
This sequence comes from uncultured Porphyromonadaceae bacterium, assembly GCA_900541835.1. GTDB lineage: Bacteria > Bacteroidota > Bacteroidia > Bacteroidales > Muribaculaceae > Lepagella. The sequence goes on along the minus strand of UQLL01000001.1, from coordinate 55,827 downwards.
GCATGGCAGTCAGCCAGGAGACACATGGTCGGGGCATAGCCGGAAGATGCCTCGACGAAGTCGAGAGGGACACACTGCGGCATGGCGTGACGAACTTTCACATTGACACCAATTTAGACAATATCCCGATTCTGCTCCTGCTGGATTGTTCTATCGTCTCAGCCAGGACTGGCGAGTGGGTTCGTGCATCTTCTCAATGGCGTAGCGCAGGGCCGTGCGCGGCATTTCGGCGTAATGGGCTTCGAGAAAGTCGGTCAGCACGTCCATGTCTCTCTTGCCGACTTCGCGAAGCATCCAGCCCACGGCCTTGTGCATGAGGTCGTGAGGGTGGCCTAACAGCTTGACGGCAAGCCGCAGCGTGTCATCAAACTGTCTCTCCTTGATCAGGCGCCAGGTAGTGACTATGCCGATGCGCTGCTCCCAGAGGTTGTCGCTCTCGGCCAGCCGGTCGAGGATGCCGCGGTCAGGCAAAGTCCCGTCAGCGGAAGGGTGCAACAGCCATTCGCCCAGTATTCCACGGCAGGGAATGTCCACCAGGTCCCAGTTATTTGACTGCCTTGCGTGGCGGAGATAGAATGCCGCAATCTCATCCCTCCGTTCCGCCTTCTCCCGGCACCTGGCAGGCGAATCCTGGCGTTTGGGTAGGGACTCTTTCATCTCCTGCTCAATCAGTAGGAATCCAGCCAGTCGGGCTTCGTGCCATTCCGAGTAGAGCAGCTTCTCGATCTCCGGCAGCGACACATCCAGCCTTGCTTCCTTCACCACGAGCCGAGTCTGCGGCACTTTCAGCCCGAGGAATCGGTCTCCTTCGCCGTAGCTTCCCTTGCCGGTCTTGAAAAAGCGCATTAGCTGGAGGGCCTGTGCGTCGTCGCGCATAGATTCCAGTGTTCCGAGTATATCTTCCGCAGTCGTCATAATCAAGTGATTACCGGCAAAGAACATCTTTGCCCCGGATAATTCAGTTGTGCCGCAGGCTATATTACAGAAGCCCCGTTTGTTGAACTATATGGCCTCCATCAGGTATACCATCTCGTGTCCGGCAAAGTCCGGTAGCAGGATGTATAGAATCTCGTTGTTCATTTCAGCAGGGAGAGGAAGATGGCGGCGAAGCGGTCTTTTACTTCGGCGAAGTCAAGGGTATGACCGAGTTCAAGGGCCATGGTGGTTACACCCCTGTCGACGAATCCGCAGGGGTTGATGTAGCTGAACGGGGTGAGATCGGTGTTGACGTTGAGCGCCAGGCCGTGCATGGTGACGGCATGGCTGACTTTGACGCCGAGGGCGCATATCTTGCGCTGGCGGAGGGTGGCGACGTCTATCCACACGCCAGGGGCGGAGGAATCGCGTGCGGCCCGGATGACGTATTCGGCAAGGAGGCGGATGACGCTCTCTTCCAGCAAGTGTACGTATGCCTTGACGCCGAGATTGTGGGCGCGTAGGTCGAGGATGGGGTAGGCTACAAGCTGGCCGGGGCCATGGTAAGTGATGTCGCCTCCTCGCTCTATGCGTATGCACTCGATACCTTTGGCGGCCAGGGCGCTCTCGTCGAGGAGCATGTTGGCGGCGTTGCCGTGGAAGCCGAGGGTGAAGACGGGATCGTGTTCCACCAACAGCAGTTGCTCCTGGCCGTGGCCATCCTGCAGCTCTTTTACAAGCCTGTGTTGCAGCTCCCACGCCTGGCGATAGGGGACGCGTCCTAAGTCTTTTACGACCATGAAACTACGGGCAATTAGTGGAGATGCTTTTCGGCGTGATAGCTGGAGCGGACAAATGGGGCGGACTCGATGTGTCGGAAGCCCTTGAGACGCCCGATGCGGCCGTATTCGGCGAACTGCTCGGGGGTGACGTAGGCCTGCAGGGGGTAGTGGTCGCGGGTGGGCTGGAGGTACTGGCCGATAGTCATGATGCGGCAGCCGGCCTCGAGCAGGTCGTCCATGGTCAGGCAGATTTCGTCGTCGGTCTCGCCCAGGCCGAGCATGATGCCTGACTTGGTGCGGACGCCGTGGTCGGCCAGGTATTTGAGCACTTTCAGGGAGCCGCGGTAAGTGGCGCGTGAGCGCACGTGCGGTGTGAGGCGCTCCACTGTCTCAAGGTTATGGGAGATGATGTCGGGACCTGCCTGGACGACCATGTCGAGGAGTTCCTCCCGGCCCTGGAAGTCGGGGATGAGGGTCTCCATGGTCACTCCGGGGCAGCGCTCGTGGAGGGCGTTGATGAGGCGCACCCAGTGGCCAGCTCCGAGGTCGGGGAGGTCGTCGCGGTCGACGCTGGTGAGGACGACGTGCTTGAGTCCGAGCTGGGCGACGCTCTCGCAGATGTCGTCAATCTCCTTCTCGTCGAGGGGGAGGGGACGGCCGGTGGCGACGTTGCAGAAGCGGCAGCCGCGTGTGCAGATGTTGCCACAGATCATGAAGGTGGCGGTGCCGGCACCCCAGCACTCGGCACGATTGGGACACATGCCCGACGAACAGATGGTGTGCAGCCCCTTGTCTTTGAGCAAGCCCACTACTTGGCTTGTCTTGAAGCCTCGGGGAAGACGAATCTTGAGCCACTCGGGCTTGCGGCGGTAATCGACTATGGAATCCATCTCTTAGCTGAGGTTGAGGAGGCGTATAATCTCGTCGGCGGCGGCGGAGAGTCCGTCGAGGTCCTTGCCGCCGGCCTGTGCGAAGAAGGGCTGTCCTCCTCCTCCGCCCTTGATGAGCTTGGCGGCCTGGCGCACTGTCTGCCCGGCGTTGAGGCCCTCCTTGACGAGGTCGTCGCTGATGAGCAGTGTGAGAAGCGGCTTCTGGGTGTTGTGCGTGGCTCCTACGAAGACGTAGTGGCCCTCCTGGTCAAGGCGGCGGATGGCGAAGGCTATGTTCTTGACGACCTCAGGCACACGCGGGCCATCGAGGCGCATTATGCGGACGCCGTTGACCATTCGGGCCTTGGCGATGCACTCCTTTGCGAGGTTCTCGACGCGCTCTGCGACGTATTCCTCGACCTTACCGCGCAGGTCGGCATTCTCTTTGATGGCTTTTTCGATGGCGGTGCGGATGTCCTTCGTGTTTCCGAGCATGACGGCGATGCCGTGGATGTCGTCCATGGCCTGGTCGAGCATTTCCTCGACTTTGGCACCGCTGACGGCCTCTATGCGGCGTATGCCGGCGGCGATTGAGCTCTCGCCGAGAATGCGCACCATGCCGATGTTGCCGGTGTTGGCGACGTGCGTGCCGCCGCAGAGTTCGACGCTGTCGCCGTAGCGGACTACGCGAACCTTGTCGCCGTACTTCTCACCGAAGAGTGCCATGGCTCCCTTGGCCCGGGCCTCGGCGATGGGAACGTCACGACATTCGTCGAGGGGAATGGCCTGGCGGATGCGCTTGTTGACAAGCTTTTCTACCTTGCGCAGCTCTTCGGGAGTGACCTTCTGGAAGTGGGCGAAGTCGAAGCGGAGACCGTCGGCGTGAACCAGCGAACCCTTCTGCTCGACATGGGTGCCGAGAACCTCGCGCAGGGCCTGGTGGAGCAGGTGGGTGGCGGTGTGATTGGCGCTGATGGAGGCACGGCGCTCGCTGTCGACGCGAGCGGTGAGCTCTTCCTCGGGGTTCTCGGGGAGGGTGAGGCTGAGCTGCATGCCCATGTTGTTCTCTCGCTTGGTGTCGAAGATTGTGACTTCGCGGCCCCCGCTGTCGATGAGGATGCCGCTGTCGCCTACCTGTCCGCCCATCTCCGCGTAGAAGGGAGTGCGGTCCAGGACAATCTGGTAATATTCCTTGCCTTTCTGCTTTACTCGACGATAGCGGAGGATGCGGGCTGGGGTCTCAGTGTGGTCATAGCCCACGAATTCCTGGTTGCCGTCGCGGAGCACCACCCATTCGTCGGTGACTACTGCAGCGGCGGAACGGGCACGCTGCTTCTGCGTGGCCATCTCCTCCTCGAAGCCCTTCTGGTCGAGCGTCATGCCGTTTTCCTTTAGGATGAGCTCGGTGAGGTCGAGGGGGAAGCCGTAGGTGTCATAAAGAGTGAATGCATCTTTGCCGCTGACCAGCGTCCTGCCGTCCTTGCGGGCGGCGTCCATGAGGGAGTCGAGCAGGCCGATACCCTTGTCGAGAGTGCGCAGGAAGGCTTCCTCTTCCTCCTTGACAACCTTTGTGATGAGCGTCTGCTGTGCCTTGAGCTCGGGATAGGCGCCGCCCATCTGGTCTACCAGCACGGGCACGAGAGCGTAGAGGAACGCCTCCTTGCGGCCCAGGAAGGAGTAGGCATAGCGGACGGCCCGGCGCAGGATGCGACGGATGACGTAGCCGGCCTTGGCGTTGGAGGGGAGCTGGCCGTCGGCGATGGCGAAGGCGATGGTGCGCAGGTGGTCGGCTGCCACGCGCATGGCCACGTCGGCCTTGCCGTCGGCGCCGTAGCGGTGGCCCGAAAGTCGGCCTATCTCTTGGAGCAGCGGCTGGAAGATGTCCGTGTCGTAGTTGGAGCGCTTGCCCTGGAGGGCCATGCAGAGCCGCTCGAAGCCCATGCCGGTGTCAATGACACGGTTGGGGAGCGGGTGCAGCGAGCCGTCGTTGCGGCGATCGTACTGCATGAACACCAGGTTCCAGATCTCGATGACCTGTGGATGGTCCTTGTTTACCATCTCGGCGCCGCTGACCTGGGCACGCTCCTCGTCGGGACGGAGGTCGATGTGGATTTCCGAGCAGGGACCACAGGGACCAGTCTCGCCCATCTCCCAAAAATTGTCGTGGCGGTTACCGTTGATGATATGTTCCTTGGGCAGGTGCTTCTCCCAGAGAGCGGCGGCCTCGTCGTCGCGTCCGAGCTTGTCTGGCTCGTAGCCCTCGAAAACGGTAGCGTAGAGGCGGTCGGGATCGAGCCCCAGCTTATCCACCAGGAACTCGAATGCCCAGTCGATGGCCTCGGCCTTGAAGTAGTCGCCGAACGACCAGTTGCCAAGCATCTCGAACATAGTATGGTGGTAAGTGTCGTGCCCTACCTCTTCGAGATCGTTGTGCTTGCCGCTGACGCGCAGGCACTTCTGGCTGTCGGCCACGCGCGGGCGGGTGATGGGGCGGTTGCCCAGTATCACGTCCTTGAACTGGTTCATGCCCGCGTTGGTGAACATCAGCGTGGGGTCGTCTTTAATCACCATCGGGGCCGACGGCACTATCTCGTGGCCCTTGGAGCGGAAAAACTCCTTGAAGGCCTCTCTGGTCTGGGTAGAAGTCAACATTAGTCGGTTAGTCTCAAAAATCACCGCAAAATTAATGAAATATTTGTAACTTTGCAAACGAATTATGGGCAGACAGATCACCTACAGGTATAACCCGGAGACCGATAGCTACGAGCGCATCTACCCGACGCTCGGGCGGCGCCTGGTCTCTCTTGGACTGTACCTGCTGGTGGGGGTGGCGATAGGTGCGGTGCTGTTCATCCTCTCGTTCTTCGTCCTGGCCCCTCCTTCCGAGGCCAACCTGCGCAAGGAAAACTCGCAGCTCCGCAGCCAGTACAACACTCTTCAGCGGCGCCTGGATGCGTCGCTGAAGGTGATGGACGGAATCCGCCAGCGCGACGACAACTACTACCGCGTGCTGATGCAGATGGAGCCGCTGTCGGTGACAGAGCGCTACTCCGGCATCGACAACGAGGAGCGCTACCGTGCCCTGGAGAATCTGCCGGACGCCTCGCTGATAACCGAGCTGACGCGCGGCCTGGACCTGCTTGACCGCGAGCTGTACGTGCAGAGCCGCAGCTTCGACGAGCTCAAGAACGCGGCCCTCTCCCAGCGTGACAAGCTCCGCCACACCCCGGCCGTGATGCCCGTGAGCGTCAAGGACTACAACCTATCCTCCGGCTTCGGATACCGCACGGACCCGATCTACGGCACCACCGAGTTCCACGCCGGCGTCGACTTCTCCGGTAACGAGGGGGAGCCGATTGCGGCCACCGCTGACGGCGTCGTGGCCGAGGCGGGCTGGCAGGGGGGCATGGGATACTGCGTGGAAATCGACCACGGCTACAACTACCGCACAGTCTACGCGCACCTGCGCCGGGCCGTGGTGGTGAAGGGGCAGCGCATTTCGCGCGGCACCAAGATAGGGGAGATGGGCTCAACAGGAAAGTCCACCTCGCTGCACCTGCACTACGAAGTGCGGTTCAAGGGAGAGGCACAGAACCCCGTCAACTACTATTTCATGGACATAACCCCGGAGCAGTACGACGCCATGATTCGTCGCGCCGACAATGCCGGAAACGTAATGGACTGAACTATGGATGCAGAGAGACCACAGTTAGGAAAATTATACTATAAAATAAAAGATGTGGCGGAGATGCTGGGCGTCCAGCAGTCCACGCTCCGTTTCTGGGAGAAGGAGTTCGACTGCCTGAACCCGCGGCGGAGCGCCACCAACCTGCGATATTACACGCCGCAGGACATCGAGACGCTTCGGGCCATCAGCTATCTGCTGCGAGACCGCGGGCTGAAGCTGGAGGCGGCTAAGGAGCAGATGCGATTGAACCGTGGGAACGTAAGTCGGCGCCTGCGGGCCATCGAGCGCCTGGAGAAGGTGCGCAACTCCCTGGAGGAGCTGATGAAGGGCCTCTCCGTACGTGCACAGGCGCTCGGCATTCCCGAAGAAAGTAATGCGCCGCGCTAAAGCGGGCGCCAATTGCAAAGGAAACATCTAACTCGAGAATCCTCTTCGGCCCCCGGAATGCAATGATAGAGGAACTTAAGACTTGAAAGAACTTGTCAATGAGCTATAAAGATTTGAAATTGCGGGTGAATCACTCGGAGCTTGTGGGTTCCGGGCTGACCCTGCTGAAACTGGCATTGCCGGCGGATGTACCGGAGATCCTGCCTGGCCAGTTTGTGAATATACTTGCGCCTAAATGTGCCGATGTGTTTCTGCGGCGCCCCATCTCCGTGTGCGACGTGCGCGAAGGCCAGCTGTGGATTCTCGTCAAGGATCTCGGCCGCGGCTCCCGTGCGATAGGGGAGTGCCGCCCCGGCGACGAGCTGGAGGTGCTGCTGCCCCTGGGCCACGGCTTCTCCATCGAGGTGCCTGAGAATGCCCGTCTGCTGCTCGTGGGCGGCGGAGTGGGAATCGCTCCGTTGCTCTATCTTGGCCGCAAGCTCAGGGAGATAGGTCGCAAGCCCGAATATATCCTTGGTGGACGCACTGCGGCCGACGTGCCCATGCTCTACGAGTTCGGCCGGTTCGGAAAGGTGCACGTCTGCACCGAGGACGGCAGTGTCGGCACAAAGGGATTCGTCACCGACCATCCGCTCTTCGCCGGGAAGTACGACATGATATACTGCTGCGGTCCGAAGCCTATGATGCTCGCCGTTGCCAAGTCCGCCAAGGCCCGAGAAATCGACTGCGAGGTGAGCCTGGAGAACAAGATGGCTTGCGGTCTGGGCGCCTGCCTTTGCTGCGTAGAGGAGACCACGGAAGGAAACCTGTGCACCTGCACCCACGGACCCGTTTTCAACATAAACCAACTGACATGGCCGATTTAAGAGTAAACATAGGCTCCTTAGAGCTTCGCAACCCGGTGATGACGGCCTCCGGCACCTTCGGCTACGGTCAGGAATATGCTCCTCTGATGGACCTCAGCCGCCTGGGTGGCATCATCGTCAAAGGCACTACCCTGGAGCCGCGACAGGGAAACCCCTATCCGCGCATGGCCGAGACTCCCTCTGGAATGCTCAATGCCGTTGGACTGCAGAACGGCGGCGTGGACTATTTCGTGCAGAACATCTATCCGCGCATCGAACACATCGACACCCGGATAGTTGTAAACGTGAGCGGTAGCCGACCGGAGGACTATGCAGAGGTGTGCCGTCGCCTGGCCGACCTGCCGCGCATCCCTGCCGTGGAGATAAACATCTCCTGTCCGAACGTCAGGCAGGGAGGCATGGCCTTCGGCACCACCTGCGATGGAGCTGCGGCAGTGACGCGGGCCTGCCGCCGGGCATGGCCCCGGACGATGATCGTGAAGCTCTCGCCCAACGTCACCGACATCGCTTCGATAGCCTGCGCAGTGGAGGCAGAGGGAGCCGACAGCGTCTCGCTCATCAACACCCTGCTGGGCATGGCTGTCGATGTAGAGCGTCAGCGCCCCGTGCTCAGCACCGTCACCGGAGGACTCTCCGGTCCGGCAGTCAAGCCCGTTGCCGTGCGGATGGTCTGGCAGGTGGCCAAGGCGGTAAAGATTCCGGTCATCGGCCTGGGCGGCATCATGACCGGCGCCGACGCACTGGAATTCATCATGGCCGGCGCCACCGCCGTGCAGGTTGGTACCGCAAACTTCGTGCACCCCGACACCGGCACGCGTATCGTAGATTACCTCCAGGACTACTGCCTTCGCCACAGAGTGGCCGACATCAGTGAACTTCGAGGCATAGTTTAGGGTTTATGTCAAGAGAATGCAAGAACTGATAGTCAGATACTTCCCGGAGCTCGACGAGCGTCAGCTGCTTCAGCTGGAACGACTGGAGGAGAGCCTGCACGCCTACAACGAGAAGGTGAATCTCATCTCCCGTCGCGACGTGGAGAACATCGAGACAGCCCACCTGCTGCACTCGCTCTCCATAGCAAAGTTCATTCGCTTCGCGCCGGGTAGCCGGGTGATGGACCTCGGCACCGGCGGAGGACTTCCGGGCCTGCCGCTGGCGATATACTTCCCGCAGACGCACTTCCACCTTATCGACCGCATCGGCAAGAAGGTGGAGGCAGCCCGCAGTTTCGCCGCAGAACTTGGTTTGGAGAACGTCACCTTCCAGCACGGCGACAGCGGAGAATGCCACGAGCGCTTTGACTTCGTGGTCAGCCGCGCCGTCATGCCCCAGGCCGACCTGCTCAAGGCCATACGACGCAATATCCGCACCAAACGACTGAACTCCGTGCCCAACGGACTGATAACACTCAAGGGGGGCGACCTGGAGAAGGAACTCAAGGAGTGTCGCCGCCCGTCGGTGGTGGTGCCGCTGACCGACTATTTCTCCGAAGCATTCTTCGAAACCAAGAAACTTGTCTACACACCGCTATGAAAATCGCACGATTCATATTCCGACTCTTCGGAATCAACACATACGTCGTATGGGACGATGCCACACGCAAGGCTGCGGTCATCGACCCTGGCATGAGCTCCCGCGAGGAGGAAGAGGCCCTGAAGCACTTCCTGGAGCGTGAGAAGCTCACCGTCGTGGCCCTAATCAACACCCATATGCACGTGGACCATGCCTGCGGCAATGGCTTTATCATCAGCGAATACGGCGTAAAGCTGTCGGCCCACCCCGACGACGAACCGCTCGGCAGGAAAGTGCGTCAGCAGGCCCAGATCTTCATGCTCGATTTCGTGCCCCGCGAGGCCGAAATCTCAACCTATCTCAAGGACGGCGACATCATCGAGATAGGGGAAGGACGGCTGACAGTGCTGCACGTACCGGGCCACAGCCCCGGCGGCATCGCCCTCTACGATGAGCAGGACCATTTCGTAATCTCCGGCGACTCCCTCTTCCAGGGCTCCATCGGCCGCACCGACTTCGAGGGGGGAGATCACCAGCAGCTCGTCGAAGCGGTGAAAGAGAAATTACTCTCCTTGCCCGACGAAACGGTAGTTTACCCTGGCCATGGCAATCCCACCACCATCGCAGCAGAAAAACGGCATAACCCGTTCCTGCAATAAGTACCTGAAATGCAGACTATTCGACTTTGATTAATATAATTTAACACGCCGGATACAGAATTTTTTAGTACTTTTGCATTACCTTTAAGGTACCATGGCAGGTCTCTTAAAGGTGCTGACTTGCATCCCGCTTTCGGGGTGCAATACAATTCTATGTGATGAGAAAAAGATACCCATACCTCATACTCTCCGCCCTACTGATACTTTTTCTTATGCTTCCGCTGAACCCGGCGGAGGCGCGCAAGTCGTCCTCGAAATCGAAGGCAAAGACGGAGCAGACAAGCTCAAAGTCATCGAAGTCGAAGAAGTCGAAGAAGAAGGGCTCCAAGGGTGCCGATGAGACAAACTCTTCGAAGTCGAAGAAGAAGTCTAAGAATAAGAAATCAAAGAAAGGCGCCAAGGAGGAGAAGACATCAAAAAAGAAATACGAGTCCGCCAGCCGCAAGTCGCGCCGCAGCTCGTCGGGCGCCTCATCGCGTCAGCAGGCGGCAGCTCCCGCACCCAAGAAAGTGTCGAAGCCGAAAGAGGCTCCTGAGGCCGCCCAAAACGATTCCCTGACAGTGGCCGTCAACGCCGCAGTGCTCAGGTGGATACCCTCGGAGCACAATCCCGGGGGACTGCGCATCAACTCCGTCAAGCTCAACGACCGGCTGCGCGAAGCCACAGTCGGGCTGAACGAAAACTTCACCTACCTGCCTATCAACCAGCAGTTCATCGGCGACCTGAAGGGAGCCGTGCGCCGTTCTCTCCCCGACTCTGTGCGCAACTACTCAATAGCACTGAAGGTAGGTCGTCACGACCTTGGCTACTACATCTCCCGCGTGGATAAGCTTCCCGAGAGCGCCAGGAAGAACCCCGAGTTCGTGCGTCCTACCGACCCCTGGACCACCTACTCCAAGGGCATGAACAACGACAACATCGCACTATGGCACAGCCACGGGAAGTACTTCCGCAATGAGCATGGAAGCTGGCTATGGCAGCGCGGATTCCTCTTCGAGACCATCGAGGACGTCTATACCATGAGCTACATACTGCCCTACGTGGTGCCGATGCTCGAGAACGCCGGCGCCAACGTCTTCCTTCCCCGCGAGCGCGACATCAACCGCAACGAGGTGATTGTCGACAACGACACATATCCCGGCGGAAAGGTCTACTCCCAGTCCGATTTCCGCATCACCAACGGCGCGGAGAAATGGAAAGTCGGCGAGGGCGAGGGCTTCATCTACGACCTTCCCGCCTTCCGCGACACCGAGAATCCCTTCACCAACGGCACCTACATGGAAGTGCCCACAGTCGGCAGCAAGGGAAAGCCGTCCGTTGCCGCCTGGTATGCCGACATTCCCAGGGATGGCGAATACGCCGTCTATGTCAGCTATAAGACGTTGCCTAACTCCACCACCGACGCGCACTATACCGTCAACTACTCCGGTGGTTCGCGCGAGTTCACTGTCAACCAGAAGATGGGCGGCAGCACCTGGACCTACCTCGGCACTTTCCCCTTCAAGGCCGGAATGAGCGAGGTGGAACCGATCGTGGCGCTCACCAACCAGACCAGCAAGGGTGCCGGGACTGTCGTCACCGCCGACGCCGTCAAGATTGGCGGCGGTATGGGCAACATCGAGCGTTCACCGCGCCGCAGCGACATCTACTACGATCCCTCCACTCCCGACACACATATAGCCGAGAACTCCGACGAGCAGCCCGCCACCGAGGAAGAAGACGAAGGCTCCGTCGACGAGCAGGAGCCGACCACCACGCAGCAGCCTGCCGCCAAGCCTGGGCGCACACCCCGCTTCTCAATCTCCGGACTGCCCCGCTACCTGGAAGGAGCACGCTACTGGCTACAGTGGGCCGGATTCCCCGAGTCCGTGTACTCCCCCTTTCACGGCTCCAACGACTACAAGGACGACTACACCGACCGCGGCCACTGGGTCAACTACCTGGCCGGTGGCAGTCGCGTACTCCCCAAGCGCGAGGGACTCAACATTCCCATCGACCTCAGCTTCGCCCTCCATTCTGACGCCGGCAAGCGTGGCGACGACAGCTTCGTGGGCACCCTCGGCATCTACTACACCAACGGGGGCGCCTCGTACGCCGACGGCACCCCGCGCATGAACTCCCGAATGTTCACCGACATGGTCATGCGCCAGATTACCGGCGACATCCGCAACACCTACGAGCCCCGCTGGACCCGCCGCTCGATGTGGGACAAGTCCTATCTGGAGGCCCGTGTGCCCGAGGTTCCCGCAGCCCTTATCGAGCTGATGAGCCACCAGAACTATGCCGACATGATGTATGGACTCGACCCGAACTTCCGCTTCACCGTGGGCCGTTCCATCTACAAGGCCATGGCACGCTTCCTGGCCGAGCGCAAGGGCCGCGAGCTCGTCATCCAGCCACTCCCCGTCAAGAACTTCCGCATCGTCAAGGAGGGTAACAAGGGCGAGTACAAGCTAAGTTGGGAGCCTACGCCCGACAAGCTCGAACCCACCGCCATGCCCAACAAATACGTGGTGCTGGAGCGTACCGAGGGGCAGCTCGGCTTCCGCAAGATAGCCGAGGTCAAGAGTCGGCATTTCATCGTAAAGGTCACAGACAAACTCATCCACAGCTTTAAGATAGTGGCCGTGAATGACGGCGGTCTAAGCTTCCCGAGCGAGGTGCTGGCCCTGCGCGATGCCGGTGACGGACGCAAGCCCATGCTCATCGTCAATGGTTTCGACCGCGTCTCGGCCCCGGCCCATTTCAGCGAAGGCGGCCGCTCCGGCTTCGACAGCAAGGAGGACTTCGGAGTGCCGTACATCCGCGACATCAGCTTCACCGGTTACCAGACCAACTTCAACAAGAATGCCGGCAACTCCCACGGCGCCAGCGGCTCCAGCTACGTTGACAAGGTAATAGCCGGCAACACCTTCGACTTCGTGGCCGGGCATGGCCAAAGCATCGCACGGGCAGGCTACGGCTTCGTGTCCACCAGTGCCGGCGCCGTGGAGCGCGGAGAGGTGAAGCTCGAGAACTACAAGGTCGTGGACCTGATTCTGGGTAAGCAGAAGACCACCACCGTAGGCAACGGCAAGGTCGGCATACTCTACGAGGCTTTTCCCGAAGAGCTGCGGCAAAAGCTCCGCATCTACATCCACAAGGGCGGACACCTCTTCGTTAGCGGCCAATACGTCGGCAGCGACGTGGCGCAGAAGTCGCCGCAGTTCGCCGAGGAGGTGCTGGGCATCACCGCCGAACGCGTCACCCGCCCCACCAGCGCACGCCTCGAACCCATAGGCAACTCACTCCAACGCGGCGACCTCAACTACAACAATACCCTCAGCGAGGACATCTACATAGTAGAAAATCCCGACGTGTTGAACCCCGCCGAGGGCGTGGAGTCCATTCCCATGCTCGTCTTCAGCGAGAGCGGACGCAACGCCGCCATGCTCACCAAACCAGGCAAAGGCCGCGTGTTCGTGATGAGCGTGCCCTTCGAGACCATCCAGGGCGAACGCCAGCGCGACGCCTTCATGAAGCAAATCCTTAAAATCCTCGAATAAAGTCGGGAGTTGAGAGTTGTCATCGCAACTCTCAACTCCCGACTTTCACCCCTCAACAGTAATATGTCTGAAATATTCCGGTTTCGCGACGTGGCCACCCTGCGCGAGGACCTTTTGAATTCTTCTCTCGACAAATATGCCCTGGTAAGCCTCACCGACCGGGAGCTACACCTCGACCCGTACTGCGAGATGCGCATGCGACAGGTGGCCGACGACCTTGACGCCTGCCTCGTCTTCAGCGGATACCGACTCATAGAGCCTGACGGCTCCGTCAGCGACCATCCCGGCGTGGAATACCAGCCAGGTTCCATCCGCGATGACTTCGACTTCGGCGGACTCGTGCTGCTCAACGTCGCCGACGTCATAGGCGCTGTCAACGAGATGGACGATGACGAGGCCAAGGACCCCGACGGCGGCTGGTATGCTCTCCGCCTGAGCCTCGGCACCGCACATATGATTGCCTTCGTGCCGGAACTCATGTATACTATGCCCCGCGTGGACATGCGCCTGAGCGGACAGAAGCAGCACGACTACGTCGACCCACGCAACCGCGAGTACCAGAAGGCCATGGAACAGGCCCTTATCCGTCACCTCGAGAAGATTGGCGGACTCACCGGCAAGAAGAGGACCGTGGATCTCGACGAGGGTGAATATCCGGTCATGGCTTCCGTCGTCATTCCCGTCCGCAACCGCGTTGCCACCATCGCCGACGCCGTGCGTTCCGCACTCGGGCAGACGCTGCCACTCCCGTTTAATGTCATCGTAGTCGACAACGGAAGCACCGACGGCACCTCGCAGGTGCTCGACGATATGGCCGCCACCGACTCCCGCCTCATAGTTCTGCGCCCCGGCCCTGACGAGCACCTCGGCATCGGCGGATGCTGGAACAAGGCTGTCACCTGCCCACAAGCCGGACGCTTCGTGGTACAGCTCGACAGTGACGACGTATACAACGGTTCCGATGTCCTGGCCCGCATTCTCGATTGCTTCTACACCCACGAATGTGCCGCCGTGGTCGGCAGCTACATCATGACCGACTTCGACCTCAATCCCATCCCGCCCGGCCTCATCGACCACAGCGAATGGACCAGCCGCTGGGGCGCGGACAATGCCCTGCGCCTCAACGGGTTCGGCGCCCCGCGCGCCTTCTTCACCGGTGTGCTTCGCGAGATACTCTTCCCCAATGTCAGCTACGGCGAGGACTATGCAACCCTACTGCGCATTAGCCGCGAGTATAAGATAGGACGTATCTACGACCCCCTCTACCACTGCCGCCGCTGGCCCGGCAACTCCGACGCCAACCTCAGCGTGGAAAAGACCAACGAGTACAATTTCTACAAAGATTTCGTGCGCAGCGCCGAGATTCTGGCCCGCATCGAGGCTAACCGTCGCCGCCATAAATAATCAACAAATGGAAAGCCTCTCCGCCTTTACCGCCCGTCAGCTGGACTGCTGGCCCTTGGCTGCCCGCAACTTTGCCGCTCTCCAAAGCTGCCGACGCCGCATGGTTAAAGTGCCGGTAGGAGAGACGACTGCACCTGTCACCCTGCTCTTCAACCCGGAACGCGTGCGCTCAACTGCCGCCAAGGTCGATGCCGCCTCCGTTGCAGCCCGTCCCTGCTTCCTATGCGCCAGGAACCGCCCGACAGAACAACTCGTACACCCAGGCCTGCATGACCTTGGCTACGACATCCTCGTCAACCCCTATCCTATCCTCTCGCCCCATTACACCATCGTGGCGCGTGCGCATGAGCCGCAGCTGCTGCCTATGCAGGCCATGCTGACGGCTGCCGAGCGCTTTCCGGACCTCGTCTTCTTTTTCAATGGTGCACAGTCCGGAGCTTCGGCTCCCGACCATCTCCACTTCCAGGCTGTCGCCAAACGCGACTTGCCCCTCATCCTCCGCACCGAAAATCTTCACATCCCCGACATAGGCAGCGAAGTCGTTAACGCCACTCTCGGCATCGCCCACCCTGCCGCTTTCCATAGCAAAATAAGCCCTTCTGACTTTTACGGATGCACCATGGCGCATCCCTACAGTTCTCAGCTCCTCAACACATTCATTTTCAAGAGGGAAGACGGGCTGATGCAGGAGCTTCACTTTCCGAGGCTACGACACCGCGCCTCCTCGTACCCCGCGCCGATGGTCTCGCCCGGCGCCCTCGATGTCGCCGGGTTGCTCGTCACCGTCCGCGAGCAGGATTTCGACACCCTGACACCGGAAATAATCGCCCAAATCTACCGCGAAACATGTCCGCAAACGCTCACCTGACACGCCGCCGTTCCCCCTGGACGTGGCTCCCGACACTGTACGTAGCCGAGGCCCTGCCTTACGTCCTGGTCAACACCCTCACCGTATACCTATACACCAAGATGGGCATCGGCAAGGCCGAAATGACCTTCTACACCGGCTGGCTCTACCTTCCCTGGGTGATAAAGCCCTTTTGGAGCCCCTTCGTCGACATCCTCTCCACCAAGCGCGCATGGACTCTGGCAATGCAGGTGCTCATGGGTGTATGCTTCGCCGCTATCGCCTTCCTCATCCCCGCCAGCTTCTTCTTCGCGGCCACCCTGGCGTTCTTCTGGCTCGCCGCTTTCTTCTCCGCCACCCACGACATTGCCGCCGACGGCTATTATATGCTCGAACTCTCCGATCACGACCAAGCGGCCTATGTAGGCGTCCGTTCCACCTTCTACCGCCTCGGTTCCCTGCTTGCCAGCGGTGGACTCGTGTGGATAGCCGGACTAATCGAACTCCACGGCTTGCCCGAAGGCACCGAGCATGTTCCCCACGAGCGCGTCGTCGTGGCCTGGTCCACCATCTTCTTCATCGCCGGAGCGCTGCTGCTGATCATCGCCCTCTACCACTGGCGCTTCATGCCCAAGGCGCCAAAGGACGCCCCTCGCGCCGAACACGACTTTCGCCAGATAATCCATAACTTTGGCTCTACCTTCGCCACCTTCTTCGCCAAGCGTGGTATCATCACCGCCATTTGTTTCATGCTCCTTTTCCGTCTTCCGGAAGCCATCTGCCTCAAGCTCGTAGGTCCCTTCTTGCTCGACTCGAGAGAACTCGGCGGACTGGCCATGACAACCGCCGAAGTCGGGCTGGCCAACGGCATCGTGGGCGTCATCGGCATCCTGCTCGGCGGCATCCTCGGCGGCATCGCCATCTCCCGCCAGGGACTTAAATTCTGGCTATGGCCAATGGCCTTAAGCCTCACACTCCCATGCGTTTTTTACTTCCTGCTGGCCCTCTTCCTACCACAGACAAATCTAATCGGGCTGACTCTCATCAATGTCGCCATCTTCGTGGAGCAGTTCGGCTATGGCTTCGGCTTCACCGCCTTCATGCTCTACCTCATCTACTTCTCCGAAGGCCCGTGGAAGACCGCTCACTACGCCTTCTGCACCGCCTTCATGGCCCTGGGCATGATGCTGCCAGGCATGGCCGCCGGATGGATTTACGAGCAGCTGGACCCCGTCGGCCTCTTCGGTCCTACACACCAAGGATACGTGAACTTCTTCCTCTTGGTAATCATTTCCTCCGCCTTCACCTTCCTGGCATGCATGCTGGTGAAAATCGATCCCAACTTCGGCAAGAAAAATGCAGTACAAACTAAACAAGGCAACGCTCCCGACCACCCGGCTGATCGACCTCTACTATCGGAATGAAGAGTGCCGGGCGGCATGCAGCCATTGCCGCAACTATGGGCGTCAATGGAGCTGTCCGCCCTTCGCCGTCGACCCGCTCGCACAGTTGAGTCGTTTCAGCCTCGCCACCATTCTCGCCGTCGAGATACCCGTGGCACCCGGCACACCATCAGATCGTGCCATAGATGTCATGGCACCTGCACATCCCATTCTCGTGGAAGCTGCCATGGAGCTGGAACGGCAGACAGGTGGACGTGCTTCCTGCACCGTGGGGGAATGCCGCCTGTGCACAGAACCCTGCGCCAGGCAGAATGGTATGCCATGCCGACATCCAAATCGAATGCGTCCCTCTCCCGAAGCAATCGGCTTTGACCTTGTAACCCTCCTCCACGACCTCTTCCACATAGACCTGCAATGGGGCGCCGACGGATTCCTGCCATCCCGTCTTTACCTGATAGGGGCCGTGTTCCATAACCAATGAAAGTCCGAGTCCTCCGCTCATTCTTGTCCGCACGACTGCGTCAACGCCGCCCGATTGTCTTCTACCGACAGAACTGGGAAAGCACCCCCGACGGCAAACGAACGATCGGCTGGACCTCCGAGACCCCTGCTCTTCCCGACACGCTACCTCCCGACACATTCTTCGAGACCAAGGCTCCCGTAGTCATGGCTCTGCTTCATCCCCTTTCGGATTCCGACAAGAATGAACAATATGTATTAGCAGAACTGGAAGAATTTGACACGTATTGCCGGGAACATATCCGAATAGTTTTGCATACACATTATCATAATGTGTATGTAATGCATGAAAATCGAGGTCGCGAGTTCCCCTGGTTTCTGTTCCGCTATCGTTTCAGCACCCTGGACCTTACCGAAGTGCTGGCGACATATGATGCCGAGCGGCGCAATTTCTTCATAGCTGAAATGAAGGACATGGCACCCCTGCTTTCGCGTATCAAGCAAAAGGACATACAGGAGGTGTGCGACAAATTCGGCATACACTATCAGCCGAAGGAGTTTGTGAACCTGAGTAAGGCATTAGATTTTTTAAGACCCTGGCAGACCGCGGACCGCGACGCCAATATCTACAATTACACGGCCCGTGCGCTCTATAATCCATACCGAAGGGAAACTCCCTCCACACCCGAGCTGGACGACAATCTCTACCTCAGACTGCGCCGCTGGCTTACCGAGGACACTTACGCTTTCCATGATTTCCAGACTCTCCTAACTGTGCTTCGGGCGTGCGCACCCCTGCTTCAACTCAGGATGCTCCAGCGCTATTTCCGGGCCGTGGAACTGGGTCAGACGCGTTTCGACGCCAACGTGGTGCACGGCTTTGTCCGCAACCGTTACGACCTCTGGGGCTATTGGTGCAATTGCTATGCCAACCCGATGGAGCCGGTGTTCATCGGAACTCAGTTGCTCGCGGGCGCCGTGCTGCATGCCCTCGAAGGGGGAAAGGGGTTCACCTCCGAACGTCTGATTGAATTCGCATTAGAGAATTGTTGCCGCGAGATGCCCAAGGTCGATTTCGGCTTGTACGTCATCTTCTCGCCATGCGACTGCGGCATAGTGGAAACGCCTGGCTTCAAGGGATTCGTCTGTTATTCGTTACTGGTGGAGATAGACGTGGCGGCTGTATCGAGTGCTGAAAAGCTACATACTCTTGTCCAAAATTGCTTCCGGGAAAAATCCAGACACGACCAGGGATATGACAGCTGGACTTTCTTATCCCTTTCGGATGATGAGTTTGAGCTGCTGAGCCTGTTTCTGACTGAGCCGGTTTATCCGATAGACTGCCTGACAGTTTTCGAGGACAATTTCGATTTCGATCCGGGCCGTTTTCTTCAGCGCCTGCAAAGGATGCTGGAGACCCATTTTCAGCAAAGACCAACTGCCGGCGGACTGAGTCTATACGAAGTGAAGCATGCTCTAGGCAATGGCATGGAGAGGTTTCTCAGCAAAGTGACTCTGCCAAGGTGGATGATCGTTGAGCCGAGGAAAAACGTCAGTTTCGGCAACACCATGCTTGCCAAGGAAATCGGGATGTCGGACGACGAGTATTACGAGTGGTCTGCCAAGAATCCATATACGGTGCCGCTGATGGAGAACCGCTGGCTACGAGAACGGATAAGTGAAAAACTCCGACGGTTGTCCGGCTGCGAGCCGGACAGACAGGGGCGGTTTGTCATTCCATACTCCGAGGAGATGATGCAGACCATCAGACAGGTCTTCAAGAGTCCCCGTCCAAGTGAAAACAGCGAGAATATGGCTGAGCCGGGCGCAGTTTACACAGTGCAGGAAAAGGCGTCGGGGTATCTATGCCTCCCGGACAAGGCTATGGAAGAACATGCCCGATATGTTGTCTGCCACGGGCGTAAGTGCTTCTGCCACGCCTACTATTCAGAGCGAACCTGGCGGGAATATGGACTTATGGACTTTATG
The DNA here is from genome assembly GCA_900541835.1 of uncultured Porphyromonadaceae bacterium. Taxonomy (GTDB): domain Bacteria; phylum Bacteroidota; class Bacteroidia; order Bacteroidales; family Muribaculaceae; genus Lepagella. Next base: position 36,502 of record UQLL01000001.1, on the reverse strand, counting down.
CGGATCCTGAACGGGAAATATGTGGAAAAGGCGCCCTTCGGGGAAATCCCCGGACGCCTTTTGTGCGATATGGGCAGGCAGCTGGAAGAGGCCGCAAGCCTCTTCCCGACTATGGCCTGCTCCTACTGCGGACATCTGCGCGAAAAGTCTGAGACGGGTGCGCTGAAGTGCGTCAATCCCGACTGTCCGGGCAAACGCCGGTAGAAATGGAAAGGTTGGGCAAGAACCATTTGGTGTTGCCCAACCTGTAAGTTGAATGTTCCTCGTTATTACTCGGAGTAGGTGTAGTCCTTGAGCTGCTCTACTGCGAAGTTGCTGATGAACTCGGAGTGCTTGGCCGTCTCGGCCTCTCCGTAGTTGACAAACACGCGCAGGGAGCGAGCGAACTTCTCGTTGCGGCGGGTGTCGTCGAGCATGAGGTAGCCCATGACGATGTAGCCGGCCATCTCCACCAGGCGTCGTGCCATGAAGTCGAGGTAGTGGCTGTCCTTGGTGTCGAGCACACGTACCACGGCATTCTCGTAGAGTACCGTCATAGCCTCGAGCCTGGCCTTGACGTCTTCGCAGCCCTGAGGTGCGTCGATAGTGGCCTGCTCACGGATGAAGCTGAGGTAGGTGCCGGTGGTGACGTGGCGGATGGCTGCCACCGTCTGCAGCTGAGTCGTGCCCTCGTAGATGGAGGTGATGCGTGCGTCGCGGTATACACGCTCGCAGGCGTAGTCCTTCATGAAGCCGGAGCCGCCGTGGATCTGGATGCAGTCGTAGGAGTTCTGGTTGCAGAACTCGCTGGTCATGCCCTTGGCCAGAGGGGTGAAGGCGTCGGCCAGGCGGTTGTAAGCCTTGCGCTCGGCGCGTTCCTCCTTGGTGAGAGTGCGTTCGCGGCTGATGTCGTCGTAGACCTTGTACATATCCACGAAGCGGGAGCAGGCGTAGAGCAGGGTGCGGGAGGCGTCGAGCTTGGCATGCATTAGCGAGAGGATTTCAGCTACTGCCGGGAACTCGATGATGGCCTTGCCGAACTGCTTGCGGTCGCGGGCGTATGCCAGGGCCTCGCGATAGGCTATCTCGCTGATGCCCACGCTCTGCGCGGCGATGCCCAGGCGTGCGCCGTTCATCAGGGCCATGACGTACTTGATGAGGCCGAGTCTGCGTTCGCCGCAAAGCTCGCAGGGCGCATCCTTGTACACCAGTTCGCACGTCGGCGAGCCCTTGATGCCCATCTTGTTCTCGATGCGGCGCACGGTCACTCCGCCGTTGCGCTTGTCATAGATGAACATGGAGAGGCCACGGCCGTCGCGGGTGCCCTCCTCGGAGCGGGCAAGGACGAGGTGGATGTCACTGTCACCGTTGGTAATAAAGCGCTTGACGCCGTTGAGCACCCAGGAGCCGTCCTCCTTCTGGCTGGCGCGGAGCATTACGCTCTGGAGGTCGGAGCCGGCATCGGGCTCGGTGAGGTCCATGCTCATGGTCTCGCCGGCACATACACGCGGGATGTAGCGCTCGTGCTGGTCGGCGTTGGCGAACTCGTAGATGGTCTCGGCGCAGTCCTGGAGTCCCCAGAGGTTCTCGAAGCCGGCGTCGGCGCGGGCCACGATGTCGGCGGCCATGATGTAGGGTGTGATGGGGAAGTTGAGGCCTCCGAAGCGGCGGGGCATGGCCATGCCCATCAGGCCGGCCTTGCGGCAGGTCTCAAGGTTCTTCTTGGTACCCTCGGCGTATACCACGCGGCCATTCTCCACATGGGGACCGTTCTGGTCGACGTCGGCAGCGTTCTCGGCGATGACGTTGCCGCACACGTCGCCTACTATCTCGAGCACTTTCTCGTAGGAGTCCATGGCGTCCTCGAAATCGCGCGGAGCATAGTCGTATTTATCGGCATCGGCGAAGTTGCGCTCTTTGAGCTCGACGATGCGGCGCATCATCGGGTGGTTGAGGTGATGCTGCAGGTCCGGGTTGTCGGTGAAAAAGTTTGCCATTGCCTTATCTTACTTGGAATTCTTTTTGTAGTACTTGATGAGCTTTGGAACGACGTCCTCGATGCGTCCGGTGATGACGTAGTCGGCCACGGTGTTGATGGGGGCGTCGGGGTCGGTGTTGATCGACAGGATGAGGCTGGAGTCCTGCATGCCGGCGAGGTGCTGGATCTGACCGGAGATGCCGCAGGCGATGTAGAGCTTGGGGCGCACGGTGACGCCGGTCTGGCCGATCTGGCGGTCATGTTCCACCCAGCCTGCGTCGACGGCGGCGCGGCTGGCGCCCACCTCGGCGCCAAGGGTGTCGGCAAGCTGCTGGAGCAGGTCGAAGTTCTCCTTGCTGCCCACACCGTAACCTCCGGCCACGATGATGGAAGAACCCTTGAGGTTGACCTTAGACTTGGCTACCTGGCGGTCGATGATTTCCACCACGAAGTCCTCGGACGATACGTAGTCCTCAGCCTTGAGATCCACTACCTTGCCCTTGTACTCGGGGTCGCGGACTTCCTTCTTCATGACACCCTCGCGGACGGTGGCCATCTGCGGGCGGCACTCAGGGTTGACGATGGTGGCTACGATGTTGCCGCCGAAGGCCGGACGGATCTGGTAGAGCAGGTTCTCGTAGTCCTTGCCCTTCTGGGCGTCGGTATGGGGACCCAGCTCCAGGGCGGTGCAGTCGGCCGTCAGACCGCTGTGCAGGGCCGACGATACGCGCGGGCCGAGGTCACGACCGATGCAGGTGGCACCCATGAATGCAATCTGCGGCTTGATCTGTTTGAAAAGGTTGATGAGCAGCGAGGAGTGGGGCAGCGACGTGTACGGGGACATACGCTTGTCCTGCAGCTTGTAGAGGGTGTCGACGCCGTAAGGCATCACCTGCTTCTCTATCTCGGCGAGGTCGTCGCCGGCAACCACTGCCTGGAGTTCCACGCCGAGCTCGTCGGCGAGCTTGCGGCCCTTGGTGAGCAGCTCGAGGCTGACGTCGGCCACGCGGCCATCCTCGTATTCGAGGTATACTATGATGTTGTTGGTGTCCTGTGCCATGTGTTTATCCGATGGTGTGGTTGGCTATGAGTTGCTTTACGAGGTCCTCGACTTCGGCGTCGGAGTCGGTGAGGTGCACGGCTTCCTTGGCGCTGAAGACCACGTTCTCGATCTTCTTGACCTTGGTGGGGGAGCCGGGGAGGCCGCACTGTTCGCGGTCGGCGCCCACGAAGTCGGCGCTCCACTCGCCGATCTGCAGGTAGGGCTTGGCGTCGACGAGGGGCTTGCGCTTGTCGTCGTCGCAGAGCTCGCTGGGAGCGGCAGCGTACTTGTATTTCTGTATTGCCTTGGCGTTGCGTGGGCGACACTCCTCGGCGGAGCCGTTTACGGTGATGAGCAGGGGCAGAGGAGCGGTGACGGTCTCGATGCCGTTCTCGATGCGGCGGCGTATGGTGACGCGTCCATCCTTGACTTCGCCCACCTCCTCGGCGTATGTCACCTGGGGGAGGCCGAGCTTCTCGGCGATCTGCGGGCCTACCTGTGCGGTGTCGCCGTCGATGGCCTGGCGGCCGCCGAGGATGAGGTCGAAGTCGCCGAGCTTGCGCACTGCGGTAGCAAGGGCGTAGGAGGTGGCCAGGGTGTCGGAGCCGGCGAAGGCACGGTCGGAGAGCACCACGCCGTTGTCGGCGCCACGGTACAGGCCTTCGCGCACAATCTCGGCAGCGCGGCCCGGTCCCATGGTCAGCAGCGTGACGGTGGTGCCGGGATAGCGGTCCTTGAGCTGGAAAGCCTGCTCAAGCGCGTTGAGGTCTTCGGGGTTGAAAATGGCCGGCAGAGCGGCGCGGTTTACGGTGCCGTCGGCCTTCATGGCATCCTTTCCCACGTTGCGGGTGTCGGGTACCTGCTTGGCCAGCACTATGATTTTCAAACTCATATTTTGTCGGTTATGTTTTTCTACACACGATGCCCGTGAAGCTGAGAGCTGAGGACTTAGAGCTGAGAGACAGCTGAAACCGTTTCGCTCCCGAACTGCGCACGAGCATAAATTTCGTGCAAATTTAATAAAAGACCTTGACATACACAAATTTCGGTCTTGCAGGGACCCACGGCCCGTGCGTCCGCCAGTGGTGAGGTAAATGTGGCGATAAATAAGGGAGGTCGGTTTTCAGGCCGCCCCCCTGCGTTCGGATTGTGGTTCTTTCTTTGACACTTGCGTCGAGCCTCAGCTCGACGCAAGGCCCGTCTCGGATTACTCCTGGATCAGCACCCTCTTGACCTTGTTGCCGGCGATGCGGATGTAGGGACTTCCACGACCGTGACGATCTCTTTCGGCTTGCCGTTGCCGGGAATAATGTACGGGGCCATCATGTAGACGGTCTTTTCCTGAAAAAGTATTACTGTATGGCGAAAATCCTCTATAAGCCGAAGCAACACCATGGAAAAGGCAGCCCGATGAATGAGGGCTTAGTCCCCGAGATATGACTTGAGCAGGCGACTTTTCTGACCTTTGAGTCGCCGTATGGCCTTCTCCTTAATCTGTCGCACGCGTTCGCGGGTGAGGTCGAACTTGGCGCCTATCTCCTCGAGGGTCATCTCCTGGCCTCCGATGCCAAAGAACATCTGCACTATGGCACGCTCGCGGTCGTCGAGCTGCTGCAGGGCGCGGTTGATTTCCTTGGCCAGGGACTCATGGTTGAGCTGTCGGTCGGGGGTGGGAATGTCGTCGTTGACGAGCACGTCGAGCAGGGAATTCTCCTCTCCGTCGGCGAAGGGGGCGTCGACCGAGACGTGTCGGCCGGACACTTTCATGGTGTCGGCGACTTTCTCTGGTGCGAGTTCGAGGCGGTCAGCCAGTTCCTCGGCGCTCGGCAGCCGCTCGTATTCCTGCTCGAAGCGGCTGCGCTCCTTGTTTATCTTGTTGAGGGAGCCGACCTGGTTGAGAGGTAGGCGCACGATGCGGCTCTGCTCGGCCAGGGCCTGTAGGATGGACTGGCGGATCCACCACACGGCGTAGCTGATGAACTTGAAGCCGCGCGTCTCGTCAAACTTCTGCGCGGCGCGTATCAGTCCGAGATTCCCCTCGTTGATGAGGTCAGGGAGGCTGAGGCCCTGATTCTGGTACTGCTTGGCCACGGAGACGACGAAGCGCAGATTTGCGCGCACCAGCTTGTCGAGGGCCTTGCGGTCCCCCTGGCGGATGCGTCGGGCGAGTTCGACCTCGTCCTGCACGGAAATCAGCTCTTCGCGGCCTATCTCTCCGAGGTAACGGTCAAGGGCCTTGCTGTCGCGCGAGGTGATGGAGGGATTTATCTTGAGTTGTCGCATTAGTCGTAAAAATAAGCTACATCTACAGTCAGGGATAGTGAGTAAGTGCGGGCTGTGATGCAATGCGTTGGAGATATGCCTGAAATTCTGCGATTCAAGGCGTTAAGCTAAAGCCGACAACGATGCATGGTGCCTGCAGGCACACAGTATCTGCGTCATTAAAACACCATGGAGGAACGGATTGTTGCCGACATACTGTTAACAAATGTTAACAGTATAGGGCTAACAGATGGCTAACGCACGTGTGACATCCTCTACTCCCAGCTTTAACTCAACTAAAAGAGCAGAGCTATGCGATAAGTAACCCACGCCAGCGCCCAGGCCACGAAGGTGTTGTAGACGAGCGAGAAGAGGCCGTAGCGCCAGTCATGGGCTTCGCGTACGATGGCAATCATGGTCGCTATGCAGGGGAAGTAGATGAGGACGAATACCATGAAGGCCAGGGCGGTGGCCTTGGTGAATGGGGCCTTGCCGCTCACGGGAGAGGGAGTCGTTAGGCGTTCGGCCAGCAGCTGGCTGTCGTCGCCGTCGCCGGTATAGAGCACGCCTAAGGTGGAGACGACGATTTCCTTGGCCGGGAGGCCGGCCAGCAGCGATACTGTGGCCTTCCAGTCGAAGCCGAGCGGCTCCACAGCGGGCTGCACGAAGCGGCCGATATTGCCGAGGATGGAGTTCTGCTGCTGGTACTGGGTGGTGATGAGCGCCATCTCGTCTTCTGGGGAAATGGTGTCGGCCAGGGCTTTGTCGTAGGAGCGGAGCTCCTGGCGACATTCGGCGGCGTACCGGGCGGGTACCTGCTGTTCGTCGACACGGGGGAAGTAGCTGAGGGCCCAGATGATGGCCGAGGCGATGAGGATGAGTCCGCCCATCTTCCTGAGGTACTGGCTGGCCTTGGTCCACATGCCGCGCATGGTGGCCTTGGCCGTCGGGATGCGGTAGGGGGGCAGCTCCATGACGAACGGGGTTTCGTCGGCGTGGAACCAGAAGCGGCGCAGCAGGCGGGCCGTGATGGCCGCCACGGCGATACCTAATACGTATAGGAAGACGAACACCCAGGCGTTGCCGCCGAAGAAGCAGCCTACCAACAGCACGTAGATCGGGATGCGCGCTGAACAGCTCATGAAGGGGATTATCAGTATGGTGATCAGGCGCGAGGACTTGCTCTCGATGATACGCGTGGACATGATGGCCGGGACGCTGCAGCCGAAGCCCATCACCATCGGAATGAACGACTTGCCGTGCAGCCCGAGTCGGTGCATCAGCTTGTCCATGATGAAGGCTACGCGAGCCATGTACCCGCTGTCCTCCATGAACGAGATGAAGGCATATAAGATAAGGATATTTGGCAGGAAGACTATGACGGAGCCGACGCCGCCGATGACGCCGTCGAGCAGCAGGTCCTTGAAGGGGCCGTCGGGCATATGCTCGCTGACAAGGCCGGAAATCCAGGCCACGAGCTGTTCTATCCACTCCATGGGGTAGGCGCCGACCTGGAAAGTGGCCCAGAACATCAGCCACATCACCAGCAGGAAGATTGGGAAGCCGAAGAGCTTGTTGGTGACGAAAGCGTCGATGATGTCGGTGGTCTTGTTCTTGTTGGTGTTCCTGCGGTCCATGGTCTCGGCCAGGGCGCCGTCAATGAAGCCGTACTTCTCGGCCGAGACGATGGCCTGCATATCGTCGCCGAGCTGTCCCTCGATGCGTTTCTCTTCGCGGTCGCGCAATTCGCGCCACTCCGGATACTGCGGGTATTTCTTGAGAATGCCCTCTATCTCGGGGTCATGCTCCAGGAACTTTATGGCCAGGAAGCGGGGCGAGAAGTGTCCGCTGATCTCTGGCACCTGCTTGAAGACCTTGTTGAGAGTGCTGACGCCTTCTTCGACTTCGGGGCGCATCCTGACGTGGATGTGGCGGACTTCCTTGGCACGGTCCTCGAAGGTCTCTATGACTTTGTTGAGGAGCTCGTGGACGCCCATTCCGGTTGATGCCACCGTGGGCACGATGGGCACACCGAGCATCTTGCCGAGCAGGTCGGTGTCGAGGCGTATGTTCTCCTTCTTCAGCTCGTCGAACATGTTCAGGGCGATGACCATGCTTCGGTTCATGTCGATGAGCTCTGTAGTGAGGAAGAGGTTGCGCTCCAGGTTGCTGGCCACGACGACATTGACAATGACGTCGGGCGTCTCCTCGCGCAGGTAGCGGACCACGTACTGTTCCTCGGGCGAATAGACACTCAGGGAGTATGTGCCGGGCAGGTCGACGATGTTGATGCGGTAGCCCTTGTAGCGGACGCTGCCCTCCTTGGCGCCGACGGTGACGCCGGCGTAGTTGCCGACGTGCTCGTGGGCGCCGCTGACCATGTTGAACAGGGAGGTCTTGCCGCAGTTGGGATTGCCGAGCAGGGCCACGTTGATGACCTTTTCGCCGTGGTGGTCTCGATGCTCCTGCGGATGGTCGATGGCGACGTCATGGACGTCAGAAATGGTGTCCTTGCCGGGTTTGCCCTCTACGGCGACTTCGATGAGGTCGGCCTCGGCGCGGCGCAGAGAGACCTCGTAGCCCATGATGGAGTACTTGATGGGGTCGTGGAGCGGGGCGTTGAGCACGACGTTGACTATGCGCCCCTTGACGAAGCCCATCTCCATGACGCGCTTGCGGAAGGCGCTATGGCCAAGTATCTTGATGATCACGCCCTTCTGGCCGGGCTGCAGATCCGATAATAACATCCTTTATACGTGTATTTATGCAAAATTACCAAGATGCGGCGAGGTGACCAAAAATCCGGCTGAAAATACTCACTATTGAGTATGTTGGAAAGGTGAAAAAACGACGGCAGGGAGGTTTCAGGCTCGTCTGTCGTCGTTTCATGTGATTTATCGGCGATGGTGCTCGCTGTCGTGCCTGCTTTCTGTGCGTGGCTTGCGGTGTTGGCTTTCCGACCGCCGGTCGGAACCGTGGTGGCGGTCACTGCGCGGAGGCTGCTGATAGCCTTTCTGCCGTTTGGGTTGTTTGGGGGGCTTTGGAGGCTTAGGCGGCTTTGGAGGTTTTGGTGGTTTCGGAGGTTTCGGCGGATGCCGGTGTGGCGGGCGCGGACCGGGACGGTTGTATTCCGGGTAATAGTCGTATTCGTAGATGGGTCTCGAGCACGACGGCAGTAGGAAAGCCAACACGAGGGCAGCTATCGCCAGCAAGGTAAGTCGACGTCTCATAAGCTTCGGATTGGGGTTATTCGTCGTTGATTTCCTCCTGCATCACATAGCACTGGCGTAGCAGGTTGATGAGCATGACCATGGCATGGTTGGTGGCCGACTCAATGACTTCGTTACGGTCACCCTTGAAGCGCATGCACTCGGTGACGAGGGTGTCGCAGTACTTGACTGCTATCCATACTGTGCCTATGGGCTTGAGGGCGGTTCCGCCGTCGGGACCGGCGATACCGGAGGTTGCGATGCCGCAGGCGGTGTGCATGAGCCGACAGACGCCGCGGGCCATCTCTTCGACCACCTTCTGGCTGACGGCGCCAAACTTTTCGAGGGTGGAGCGGCTGACTCCGAGCACATCGGCCTTGACGTCGTTGCTGTAGCTGACTACGCTGCCGAGGAAGTAGTTGCTGGAGCCAGGCACCTGCACGATGCGGTGGGCGAGATTGCCGCCGGTGCAGCTCTCGGCGCACGAAACGGTGAGTTCGCGCTCGCTCAACAACTGGCCCAGGATCTGTGCCGGGGTGACATTCTCGGTAGCTATCACCTCGTGCGGGAAAAGGTCCACGAGCGACTGCCGCAGGCGGTTGAGATTGAAGCGCAACAGGCCCACGGACTTGTGCACGCCGACCATGGTGATGTGCGTGAGCATGCCGTAGGTGCGGTGGTGTATGTCGATATACTCCGGCAGGGCCTGCGAGAAGTGGTCGATGACTACCGTAATCTCGTCGTGGCTGTAACCGTAGATGACGATGTAGCGCTGGTCAACGCTCATTTCCTCGTTTTTCTTTTTCTTGGTCTCGCTCATGTGTAGCTTAGAGTTTAGAGTTGAGAGTTGCCGGAAAGATGAGGGCCGCAACTCTCAACTCTACACTCTCAACTTGTTTCTCCTTTATACGGAAACGCGTGCGAAAGGTGGTAGGTTCATGGCGCCTCGATATCCTTCGCGGAATCGCATCATGCCGGCCACGGCCACCATGGCGGCGTTGTCGGTAGTGAACTGCAGCTGGGGAATCCAGGGGCAGATGCCGTGGCGGCGGCAGAAAGCCTCGGTGGCGGCACGCATGCCGGAATTGGCTGACACGCCACCACCGATGCTGAGGTGCCTGACAGGATTCTGATGAAACGCCTTCTCCAGCTTGTCGAAGAGAATGTCGACGATGGTCTTCTGAAGTGAGGCGGCCAGGTCGGCCTTTCGTTTCACCACGAACTCAGGGTCTTTCCTCTGCCCGTCACGCAGAGTATAGAGGAAGGAGGTCTTGAGTCCGGAGAAGGAGTAGTCGAGGTCGGGGATATGCGGTTTGCCGAAGTGGAAGGCGTCAGGGTCGCCCTGTTGTGCCAGGCGATCGATGTGCGGGCCGCCGGGGTAGGGTAGCCCCATGGCCTTGGCGCACTTGTCGAAGGCCTCTCCGGCGGCGTCGTCGATGGTCTGGCCCAGAATCCGCATTTTCTCGGCGCTTTCCACGAGTATGATCTGGGAGTTGCCGCCGCTGGCCAACAGGCACATGTACGGAAACTCCGGCACCTCGTCGTCAGGGGTCTTTTTGACGAATGGTGCCAGGACGTGTCCATGGAGGTGGTTGACGTCAACCAGGGGTATGTTGAGAGCGGAAGCGAAGCCCTTGGCGAAGGCGCTGCCGACGAGCAGGGAGCCGAGCAGTCCGGGCCCGCGGGTGTAGGCGATGGCCGTCAAGTCCTCTTTCTTGACTCCGGCCTGCCGCAGGGCCTCGCTGACTACCGGCACGATGTTCTGCTGGTGTGCGCGGCTGGCGAGTTCGGGGACTACGCCGCCGTAGAGTTCGTGTACCCTTTGACTGGCGATGACGTTGCTCAGCAGCAGTCCGTCACGCAGGACTGCCGCCGAGGTATCGTCGCAGGATGACTCTATTCCGAGAATTATTTCGGGCATTTCAATTATTTTTGGATGCCGTCGCGGCGGAGCAGAGCGTCGATGGTGGGCTGCTTGCCGCGGAAGCCGACGTAGAGCTCCATGGGGTCGACGGTGCCGCCGCTCTGGAGCATGTGGCGGAAGGCCTTGGCGGTCTTCTGGTCAAAGATGCCTGCCTCCTGGAAGGCGGAGAAGGCGTCGGCGTCGAGCAGCTCGGACCACTTGTAGCCGTAGTAGCCGGCAGCATATCCGCCGCTGAAGATGTGGCCGAAGGCGGGCGAGATGAGGGTGCCTTCGACAGGCTCGAAAATCTGGACATCCTTCAGGGCCTCCTTCTCGAAGTCGGCGATGGACTGGGAGGCGCGCAGAGGCTCCTCGAGAGTGTAGTAGGCCATGTCGAGCTCGCCGAAGTTGAGCTGGCGCATACAGGCGTAGGCAGCGCCGAACTGGCTGGAGCGGATAAACTTATTGATGAGGTCGGCAGGCATCTTCTTGCCGGTCTTGTAGTGTCTGGCGAATCCGTCCAGGTACTGTTTCTGCGTCAGGTAGTTCTCGTTGAACTGGGAGAAGAGCTCCACGAAGTCCTGGTAGACGTTAGTGCCGCAGAGGGAGGCGTAGGTGGTGTTGGCCGAAAGGCCGTGCAATGCGTGGCCGAACTCGTGCAGGAAGGTCTCCACCTCGTAGGGGTTGAGCAGGCTGGGGTCGTTGCCGACGGGCTTGGTGAAGTTGCAGACGATGGAGATGACGGGGTACTCGCGCACTCCGTTGTCGTCGCGACTCTCGGGACGGAACTCTGTCATCCAGGCGCCGGGGGCCTTGCCAGGACGGTAGTAGAAGTCGGCGTAGAGGAGACCGAGGAGCTTACCGTCGGGGCCCATGACGTCGAAGGCTTTTACTTCGGGGTTATAGACGGGAAGCTTCTTGTTCTCCACGAACTTGTAGCCGTAGAGCCTGGTGGCCAGGCCGAGGACACCCTTGATAGTGTTGTCGAGCTCGAAGTAGGGGCGCATGTCCTCGTCGTTGAAGGCGTACTGCTCGTTCTTGAGCTTGTTGGACCAGTAGGAATAGTCCCAGGGGGAGAGCACGAAGTCGGCGCCCTGTGCCTTGCGGGCATAGTCCTGGATTTCAGCGAGCTCGCGCTGCATTGAGGGCTTGTAGGCGTCGCGCAGCTGGGTGAGGAAGCCACGCACGGTGGGCACGTCCTTGGCCATCTTGGAACTGAGGGCGTAGGCGGCGTAATTTGGGAAACCGAGGAGCCTGGCCTGCTCCTGGCGCACGTTGGCTATGTCCTTGAGAATCTGGGTATTGTCGAACTCACCACCGACGTTGCGGGAGTTGTATAGACGGTACATCTTCTCGCGGACGTCACGGTTGTCTGCGTACTTCATCAGCGGGGAGTAGCTGGGATAGAAGACGGTGAAGAGGTAGAGATTGGGGTCATCGGGTTTGCCGTCAGCGCGAAGGGCTTCGGTCGCTTCCTCGCGGGCGGCCTGCTTCACGGTCTCGGGGAGGCCGGAGAGCTGGCCGGCGGTGAGCCAAAGGCGGGCGTCGGGAGCCTTCATGCCGTTGGTGACGTTTTGGGCGAAGCGGATCTGGAGGTCGCTGAGCTCGGTGGTTAGGGCGGCGAAGCGCTCGCGGTCCTTGCCGGTGAGGTTGGCGCCGCTGGCCACGAAGCCCTTGTAAGTCTCCTGGGTAAGACGGCGCTGCTCGGGCGTCAGGGAGGCGTCTTTGTCAAGGTTGTCGTAGACGGCCTTGACACGCTGCCACAGGCCCTCGTTGAGCATTACCGAGGAATAGTGCCTGGCGAGTTCGGGTGCCAGGCGGGCCTGCATCTTCTGGAGCACGGTGTCGCCGGTGGCGTGCTCCACGTTGCCGAGGGCGAGCTCTGCGCCGGTGAGGAGCTTGCCGCTGCGGTCGAGGGCGGCAATGGTGTTCTCGAAGGTCGGCACGGAGCGCTGGTTGACGATTGCCTCGATCTCGCGGTTCTGGTCGGCCATGCCCTGACGGATGGCATCCTCGTAGTCGGCCGAGGTAATCTTGTCGAATGGAAGGCCGACGGCCACTGCCGGATTCGACGGGTTATTGAAGTAGCCCACGAGCGGATTTTCGCGTCCCTGGGCGTCGTTGGTGGTTATTGTCATGATTGAAAATGCTGCCAAGGCAGCGGCTGCGAATTTCTTCATTGGCTATGGTGGGTTCGTTTATGCGGTTGGTTCGAGTGCGATGGCCAGCACCTCGTCGAGGGTTTTCACGTAGTGGAAAGTGAGTCCTTCGAGGTACTGTGCGGGTATCTTATCTATGTCCTTTTCGTTTTCGTGGCAGAGGATTACCTCGTGTGCGCCGGAGCGCTTGGCGGCGAGAATCTTCTCTTTGATGCCGCCCACGGGGATAACCTTGCCGCGCAGGGTTATCTCGCCTGTCATGGCGATGCGCGGACGCACCTTGCGTCCGGTGAGGACGGAGGTGAGGGCGGTGGCGATGGTGATGCCGGCCGAGGGGCCGTCCTTGGGCACGGCGCCTTCCGGCACGTGGATGTGAACGTCTTTCTTGGTGAAAATCTCGGGGTCTATGCCGAGTTCGGGAGCGTGTGCCTTGAGGTACTGGAGGGCGAGCTGGGCCGACTCCTTCATGACGTCGCCCAGGTTGCCGGTAAGCGAGAGCTTGTCTCCCTTGCCGGGGATGAGGGCGGTCTCGATAAAAAGCACTTCGCCACCGACGCTGGTCCAGGCCAGACCGGTGACCACACCCACCTGCGGTTCGTCGCTGATAACGTCCGGTATCACCTCCTCGGGTCCCATGAACTCGTCTATCTCCTTGGGTGTGATAAGCCTGGGAAAAGGCTTTTCGGTGGCCTTGAGCATGCCGAGGCGGCGGATTACCTTGGCGATCTTCTTTTCCAGCAGGCGGACTCCGCTCTCACGGGTGTAGCTGTCGATAATCTTGCGCAGGGCCTCGGGCGAGAATTCCACCTCGTCGGCGGCGAAGCCGTGCTGGGCGAGCATCTTGCCAACCAGGTGGCGACGGCCTATCTCCACCTTCTCCTCGGTGACGTAGCCGGTTATCTCGACCAGCTCCATGCGGTCGAGCAGGGGGCGGGAGACGGCGCTGAGGTCGTTGGCGGTGGCGATGAACATCACCCGCGAGAGATCGTAGTCGAAGTCGAGGTAGTTGTCGTGGAAGTGGCTGTTCTGCTCTGGGTCGAGGACCTCGAGCAGGGCGGTGGATGGGTCTCCCTTGAAGTCATGGCCAATCTTGTCGACCTCGTCGAGGACGATAACGGGGTTGTTGGTCTTGCACGACTTCAGGGCGGTGATGACACGGCCGGGAAGGGCGCCGATGTATGTGCGGCGGTGTCCGCGAATCTCGGCCTCGTCGTGCAGGCCGCCGAGGGAAATGCGGGCATACTCGCGACCGAGCGCACGGGCTATGCTCTTGCCCAGTGAGGTCTTGCCGACGCCGGGAGGACCGTATAGGCAGAGTATAGGGGCGCGCATGTCGCTGCGTAGCTTGAGCACGGCCACCTGCTCAAGGATTCGTTCCTTGACGTCCTCCAGGCCGTAATGGTCCTCCTCGAGCGTCTGTCGCACTCGGTCCACGTCGATGGCCTTCTTCTCGGTCTTGTTCCAGGGCAGAGAGAGGAAGGTGTCGAGGTACTGGTACTGTATGCTGTACTCGGGGTTCTGGGCGTTGAAGCGGTCGAGCTTGCGAAGCTCCTTCTCGAAGTGCTGTCGGGCCTCCTTGGACCACGACATCTTGCGGGCGCGGGCGGCGAGCTCGTCGGCGTCCTCGTCCTCGACGCTGCTGCCCAGCTCCTCCTGGATGGTGCGGATCTGCTGTTGCAGGAAGTGGTCGCGCTGCTGGCGGGTGAGCTGCTCGGCCGTCTTGTCCTGGATTTCGGAGCGTATGCGCATGAACTGGGTGGCCTCGCTGAGCTTGCGGGCCAGGTACTCGTAGCGCTCCATGGCGTTGTCCATCTCCAGCATGTGAAACTTGTCATCGTTGCTGAAGGGGGAGTTGGCGCAGATGAATGCTATGCGCATCACCGGGCTGTCCATGTTCTCGAGGTTGCGGGCCATCTCCTTGGTCTCCTGGGTGTCGACAATCTTGAGCAGGCCGTCGAACAGGTCCATGCAGGTCTTGATGAGCACGGCCATCCGCTCCTTGCCTTCCTTGTCATCGGGCAGGAGCTCGTCGCGCAGCTCGAGTCGGCCGCGCAGATAAGGGGAGCGGGAGCGGAGGGATTTGAGTTGCACGCGGGGGCCGGTCTTGATGACTGCCGAGACGTTGCCGTCGGGAAGCTGCACCTTGTCCATGATGGTGCCGAACACGCCGACAGGGTACAGGTCGCGCTTGCCGGGGGCCTCTACCTCCGGGTCGCGCTGGGCCACGAGAGCTATCACCTCGTTGTTCTTCTCGGCCTCGTCGACGAGCTGGAGCGACGACTCGCGCGCCAGGCCGACGGGGATGAGCATGCCGGAGAAGACCGGACTGCCACGCAGGGCCAGCACCGGCATGTTGTCCATGTCGATGAGGGGCATACCCGGTTCGTTGAGGTTCACGCCCAGATCCTCCAGCTTTATGGTAGTGTCGTTTTTCTGTTTTTTCATTTAAATGAAAAGCTGTTTTTCTTCAGTGGGCAAATATCGCGCCGAAAGGGTGACTGAGCCTCCCTCTCTTTCCTCGGCGAAACATCCGCCAGGGGCCGGAGCCCTTGTAATTACACCACAAAGTTAGCACTATGTTTTGATATCAGCAAATTCCGTTCTAACTTTGCGGACATGAAAGAGAGGCTTTTCCGGTTCAAGGAGTTTGCGGTGCGGCACGAGCTATCGGCCATGAAGGTTGGTGTCGACGGAGTGCTGCTGGGCGCCTGGGCCGACGTAAGCGGCAATACGCTGCTCGACGTCGGCACCGGCTGCGGACTGCTGGCCCTGATGGCCCTCCAGCGCAACCCCGGGCTGCAGGTCCTCGGCATAGACATCCATGCCCCGAGCATCGAGGAGGCACAGGCCAACGCCGCCGATACCCCCTGGGACGATAAAGTTCGCTTCGACTGCCGCAGCTTCCGCAGGCAGCTGTCGATGGGGTGGCGGTTCGACTTGATTATCAGCAATCCGCCATTCTTCAACGCCGGTGTGAACAGCCCGAAAGATGACCGGGAGCGCAGCCGCCATGCCGACGACCTGTCGCCCCAGGCGCTGATCGTTCATGCGACCAATCTGCTCAACCCTGGCGGCCGGCTCTGCATGATAACCCCTCGCGACCAGCTCGACGGCCTCTTGGCGCTGGCCCAAACGCATCGGTTGGTCCCACGGCGGCTGACAGAGGTGACGACCGTGGAGGGGAAAGCTCCCAAGCGCCTGCTCAGCGAATGGGAATGCAATATCGGGACGCACCAGGGTGCGTCCGCAGGCGGCGACACAGTAGCGAACGCACCAGAGTGCACCCCGACGCTCCTTAGCATAGAGGAGGGAAAGGGAGCGAATCGACGCTTCTCCAAAGAGTATATGACTCTGTGCGCGCCTTTCTACTTGCATTTTTAGATTTTTAGGAGGTAGGCGCCGCGCTGAAGCGTACGCCAATTAAAAAAGAAAAACTTCCCTCTACTCCTTCTCAACTCTACTCACCCTGCTTTTAACTCTCCTTAAATAACTATAAAGTGGAGACGGCGACAAAATAATAATCCCTATTGGCACGATTATTGTTAATGAAGTAACAAGAAAATTATGGCCCTGCGGTTTACCCATACGGGCCTCACAATATAGTAACATGACCCATAACTTCGAACAGCAATTCAAGCCTGTCATCGATCGTGCCGTGCGCGAGGCCAGGTCCCTGTCGTCGCCCGTGGTGATGCCGGAGCACCTGCTCCTGGGCAGCATGCGGCCGCAGGGCGCCACCATGCGCCGCATCTTCAACACCCTGAAGCTGCCTGTAAACACCATGATAGAGGAGCTTGAAAGCCGTATCCGGGAGACAAACGCCGACAGCCCCGAACAGGACGACATGCCGCGCCTGGGCGACGAGCGCATTCATCCCGCCTCCATCCGCTACCTCAAGCTGGCGCTGGCCGAGGCCCGACGCATGCGCAGCCCCGGTCTCTTCGGCGCGCACCTGCTCCTTGCCCTTATACACGACCCCCGCTCGCTCGACAATGACTTCCTGGGCGAGTTCAAGAAGAAATACCTCAACTTCGACATCTCCATGTCCATCAACAACCCCTTCGGCGACGAGGAGGCCCCCGAACCCTTCACCGACGGCTTCCAGCCCGAGGACGACGAGGAGGATGACACCGCCGAGCAGCCCGGACGCCGCGTCCGCCGTCGCAAAGATGATGGAGACAGGCCCGGCTCCTCCACCCCGGCGCTCGACAAGTTCGGCGTCGACATGACCGCCAAGGCTGCCGCCGGTCAGCTCGATCCCGTAGTAGGCCGAAGCGTCGAAATTGAGCGAGTGGCCCAGATCCTGAGCCGCCGCAAGAAGAACAACCCCGTACTCATCGGCGAGCCGGGCGTGGGCAAGTCCGCCATCGTGGAAGGCCTGGCCCTGCGCATCGTCCAGAAGAAGGTCAGCCGCATCCTATTCGACAAGCGCGTAGTGGCCCTGGACATGGCCTCCGTGGTAGCCGGCACCAAGTACCGCGGACAGTTCGAGGAGCGCATCAAGGCATTGCTCGACGAACTTGCATCTCACCCGGAGATCATCCTCTTCATCGACGAGCTACACACCATCGTCGGCGCCGGCTCGGCTCCAGGCTCCATGGACGCCGCCAACATGCTCAAGCCGGCCCTGGCACGAGGCGACATACAGTGCATCGGCGCCACAACCCTCGACGAATACCGCCAGAACATCGAAAAAGACGGCGCACTCGAACGCCGTTTCCAGAAAGTGATGGTGGAGGCCACCACTCCCGAAGAGACCCTGGAGATTCTTCGCCAGGTAAAAAGCAAGTACGAGGAACACCATAACGTCTGCTACAGCGACGATGCCTTGCAGGCCTGCGTCAACCTCACGGAACGGTACGTGAGCGACCGTACTTTCCCCGACAAGGCGCTCGACGCTCTTGACGAGGCCGGTTCGCGAGTGCATATCTCCAATATCCGTGTGCCGGAGGAGATAGAGAAGCTCGAAAAGGAAATAGAGACAGCCCACGAGGAGAAGCTGGAGGCGGCCCGCAAGGAGCAGTATGACCTCGCCGCCGAGAAGCGCGACAAGGAAGCCCAACTGCGGCAGGACCTCGAGACTGCCCAGGCCGACTGGCAGAAGCAGCTCGAAGCGGAACGCCAGCCTGTCGGCGAGGAGGAAGTCGCCGAGGTCGTGGCCATGATGACGGGCGTCCCTACCGTCCGCATCGCGCAGGCCGAAGGTTCGCGTCTGCTCCACATGCCCGAGGCCCTCAAGGGTTCCGTAATCGGCCAGGATGCCGCCGTCAACAAGATTGTCAAGGCCATCCAGCGTAACCGTCTCGGACTCAAGGACCCCGACAAGCCCATCGGCGTGTTCATGTTCCTCGGCTCCACAGGCGTCGGCAAGACACACCTGGCCAAGAAGCTCAGCGAGTACCTCTTCGACTCTCCCGATGCCCTCATCCGCATTGACATGAGCGAGTACATGGAGAAGTTCACTGTCTCCCGCCTGGTCGGCGCCCCTCCGGGATACGTCGGCTACGAAGAGGGTGGCCAGCTCACCGAGAAGGTACGTCGCAAGCCCTATTCAGTGGTTCTGCTCGATGAGATGGAGAAGGCTCACCCGGACGTGTTCAACCTGCTGCTGCAGGTTATGGACGAAGGTCGACTCACCGACTCGCTCGGCCGCCGCATCGACTTCAAGAACACGATTCTGATCATGACCAGCAATGTCGGCTCTCGGCAGCTCAAGGACTTCGGCTCCGGCGTCGGATTCAACACCGGCACTCCGAGCAGCGAGCAGGCCCACGGCGTCATCACCAAGGCACTGAGCCGACAGTTCTCACCGGAGTTCCTGAACCGTATCGACGACATCGTGATGTTCGAGAACCTGGGCCGCGAGGAGCTGGTGAAGATCATCGACATCGAGTTGAATGGCTTTCTGTGCCGCATCGACAAGATGGGCTACAAGCTGCATCTGACCGATTCCGCCAAGAACTTCCTGGCCGACAAGGGCTACGATCCCCAGTACGGTGCCCGTCCACTTGCCCGCTCAATCCAGAAGTACCTGGAAGATCCCCTGGCCGAGCTGATGCTGGAGCGTAACGCCGCCAAGCAGTCCGGCACAGACATCGAGGTCGACTACCACGACGGCGACGAGAAGCTGACTCTCACTGCAAAAGAAATGTAGGGACGCAGGCTCATGCGCCCGAAAAGTTAGGAACTTACCCATTTGGCTTCCCACCGGGCAAAGCGTTCCGAGAAATCCGCCGAGGTGCTTGTCTTGAGAAAATAGGCAAGGTCGAGGTATAATACTCCCCGGTTTTCAGACAGCCACAATGATGGCGGCATGACAATGAAAAATCCTGCAACTCGCTGAGTTGCAGGATTTTTCGGTCTCTTTCATAAGACTTTTGTGGAGATGGAGGGAGTCGAACCCTCGTCCAAACGTGGACTCAGAAAGGTTTCTACATGCTTAGCCATCCAATTGGTTTTCGACCGAGGGCAGGCTGGTGGCGGCCAACCCGCGGCTTAGCTCCTTAGTTTCGAAAGACGGTCGGAGCGGCCGCCTTCCTATTTGCGAATTTATTAGCACCGCCTTGTCGAAACGCCTCGCAACGGGGCAATCGGGCGATGTCTCGTCTGCGCCACCTGTGGCGCGGATTAAGCGATCCTACTATGCTTCAGATCAAGCAGCGAGAGCGTAATTGTTATTTTCGCCAGTTATAGGTCGATGTCGAGATATTTGAGAGCGTCAACATCGGCGCTCTGCATGCTTGCTTGCCGCTTCTACACGCTGTCAAAACCAGTCATCCCCGGATTTGCTGCGGTCGGTAAAAACTTTAGCTTGCAAAGGTAAGTTTTTTTCGCCGTCTGTGCAAGAGAGAATATTCGGTTTTATGGATTTTTAACATTGTATAGAAAAGGGAAGGCGCCGCGCTAAAGTGGACGTCGGTAACAGAGGCATAGCTTCGACTGTCCGTGCGACAACGCCAATTCAGTCCTTGAGGTAGTACTCGATATCAGAGACGACGCAGACGGTCTTGATCTTGCCACGCTTGGAGTGAGGATCTTCGGCGAACTTGTCGGCGCCCTTGCGGGCGCTCCAAATGGCCTCGCGATCATGGCAGACTGGCCGACCGAGGCAAAGGATGCGATGCGGTTGTCGAGTTTCATTTTGGAGAAATTTTGGGTAAGGTGAGGCGGAGTGAGAGGTAGCCGCCTACACCGGCGAGCAAGGACCCGACGACGATGCCGAGCTTGGAAGCGTTGAGGGTCATAGAGGCGATAGCATCGCCGGTGCCGAATGAGAGGTTGGCGATGAACAGGGACACGGTGAAGCCTATGCCGCCGAGCAGGGCTATGGAAGCCATCTGGCGCCAGTTGCAACCTTCGGGGATGCTGGCCCAGCCGAGCTTTACGGTCAGCAGGGAGAAGCAAAAGATGCCGATGAACTTGCCGGCGATGAGACTGACGATGATGGTCAGGCTGATGCCGGAGAAGAGCGTGTTCAGCTGTAGATCGCCGAAGTAGATGCCGGCGTTGGCGAAGGCGAACAGAGGAACTATGAGGTAGTTGACGACGGGATGAAGGGAGTCCTCGAGGTCCTGGAGGGGGGATATGACCTTATCGGATGCTGACTCTATCTCTTTGAGCCAGTTCATCTGCTGATGGCTGAGAATGGTACGCTTTGTGAGCTGCTCTTCGTCTTCGCGGGAGAAGAGGCCGATGTTGCGGCGGATGGTCTTGATGTATCCTTTGGGGGCGAAGAGGGGCCGTGCGGGGACGCAGAAGGCGATGAGGACTCCGGCGATGGTGGGGTGTATGCCGGCGTTGAGGAAGAGGAACCACACGAAGGCGCCGATGCCGAGGTAGAAGATCTTGCTCTGGATGCGCAAGATGCCTCCGAGCATGAGGATTGCAAACAGCCCGGCGGCTATGAGCAGGAGCCAGAAATTGATGTCGGCCGAGTAGAAGATGGCGATGACGAGGATACCGCCGATGTCGTCGACCACAGCCAGCGTGGTGAGGAAAATCTTGAGCGAGACGGGCACTCGGTCGCCGAGCATTGCGAGGACGCCGAGTGAGAAGGCGATGTCGGTAGCCATGGGGATGGCCATGCCATCGATATATGCCTTATCGGAGGCCATTGCCCAGAAAAGGAGGACGGGGACTACCATTCCTCCGATGGCGCCCATGACGGGCAGCAACGCCTTGCGAAAGCTATGCAGCTCGCCCACCAGGACTTCGCGCTTGATCTCCAGCCCGACGGAGAAGAAGAAGACGGCCATGAGGGCGTCGTTGATAAAAGCCATCAACGACATGGGGTGGCCGTGGTGGCTGAAGAGGTTGAACGAGCCTATCTGGAGGGCTATCTCGTGCGTCCACAAGGAGTTGTAGAAGCTGTTGAGGCCGGGTATGTTGACAAGCAGCAGCGCCAGGACGGAGGCAAGTATTAGCACGTTGCCTCCGCTGGCGTAGTTGCGCAGGGTCTTCCGGGCGGTGTAGAAGGTGCTCATGGATGACGATTCAAAGAGAATATAGCTGTTGCCCGACTACTCTTTCTCACAAGCTGACGTTTCGTGGAGCTGTAAAAAGGTGCAGATGTGGTTATTGAAGTGCCGCAGCTTGGCCTTTTCACAGCTTCCCGTTATTCGTCCATTTCCCAGTTCATGCCCACTACCTGCATGAGGTTGTCGGAACCGTCGTGGCTGAACTCGGTCAAGTTAATGTTGTTGGCGATGTTGACGTAGGAGAGCATGGGGTCGAAGTTGCATAGCAGGGTGAGCAGGGAGTTGTTGCTGACGTTGAGGCGCTGCAGGAAGTTCATGTTGCTCATGTCGAGGTACGACAAGTCGTTCCAGCTGAGGTTGACGAAGGCCAGGGCCGGGCAGTCGGTGATGCCCACGGAGGTGAGGTCGTTGTACGGCGCCCAGAGGTCGTTGAGGGCGGGACAGTTGTTGACGGCCAGCTGAGTGAGGTGGTTGTCAGAGACGAACAGCGTGTTGAGGGCGGGCATGTTCTCCATGTACAGCTTGCTCATGCGGTTATTGTTGAGGTTGAGGTTTGCCAGTGCCTTGCAGCCGGTCATCTGTATTCCGGTGAGCTCGTTGAAGCCGGCGTAGAGGTTCTTGAGGCTGGTGCAGCCGTCAATCACGAGTTCCTCCATGCGGTTGGATGCGCAGTTGAGGGTCTCGAGGTTGATGGCGTTGGAGACGTCGAGGGCGGCCATGGAGTTGGACGAGATGTTGAGCCGCCTGAGCAGGGGTACGGCGCCGAGGTCGATGGAATTGAGGCGGTTGCGGTAGAGCAGCAGCGTCTGGAGCTGAGGCGTCCCGGTGCAATTGAACGACATCAGGCGATTACGGCCGGCGTTGATGTAGGTGAGCTGGGGGCAGTTGGTGACGGTCAGTGCCGTGAGTCGGTTGTTGCGCAACTGGAGGCTGGAGAGCATGGGCATGTCGGCGAGGTTGAGCTGGCCGGCAAGTTTCTTGTTGTCCCACTTGATTTCGGTGACGTGACCGTTCTCGACCTTGACGCCCTCCCACGATGCGGGGTTACCGAGATTGGTGATGCCGAGGGCTTCGGCGTTGGTGGCGGCTTCCAGGGCGGGTTGCTGTAGGAAGGCCTGAAGCGAGGCGAGCTCGCCGCCGTTGGTTTTCTTGGCCGACATGCCGCCGATGCATAGTATGAGGGCCACGAGTGTGTAGAGTGTGCGTTTCATAGCGTGTTGTTTGTGAGGATTCTTTTATTTTAAAACGCTCGGTGGCGCCGCAGGTTTAGGATAATTGTCGGAATTTTGTATAAATTATGATACGAGTCTCCGCCTGAGGTGGACGGAGACTCGTATCTTGGGGAATCGTTTTTTCTTGGGGAATCGTTTTTTCTTGGGGAATCGTTTTTTCAGAACCAGTGGAGGTAGGCGAAGTCCTGGCGATAGGGTAGGTCCTTGCTGACGGGGTAGTAGCGGAGGCCGAGGCGGAAATTGCCGCTCTCCTTAATCTGGGTGTGTAGGCTGTATGTGGCCAAGTCTCCCTCGACCTTGTCGAGGTGGAACTGCTCGGTGTGGTCGAAGACGTACTGGCCCTCCTTCTCCTTGTAGATGACGAGTTCCACGGCAATGTCACGACCGAGGCCCTTGGTGTCGAGGGTCACCTGGCACTCCACGGGGTGGCCCATGCGAAGTGCGGCGCCGTTGGCAATGGGCTCCTGCATACGGACGTTGACGACGGAGATCTGGTCCCACAGGGAGGCGACATGCTCCTTCCAGGCCACTATCTCGCGGGCCTTGGCGAAGTCCTTGGCCTCGAGCTTGTGGACGCGCTTTGCCTCGGGCTGGTAGAAACGGCTGATGTAGTCGTCGAGCTGGCGCTGCATGGTGAAGTGGGGCGCGATGTGGCCGATGCTCCGCTTGATGTACTGGATCCAGTCGGGACTGTAGCCGGCCGAGTTCTTGCGGAAGTAGAGGGGCACGATCTCGTTCTCCAGCATGGAGTAGATGGTGGCTGCGTCGAGCTTGTCCTGCTGGGCCTGGTCGGTATATGTGCGCTTGTCGGTGAGAGCCCATCCGGCCTGCTCGTCGAAGCGGAAGCCCTCGTACCACCAGCCGTCGAGGACGGAGAAGTTGAGGACGCCGTTCATCTCGGCCTTCTCGCCAGAGGTGCCGGAGGCCTCCAGCGGGCGAGTGGGGGTATTGAGCCAGATGTCCACTCCGGTGACGAGTCGCTTGGCCACGGTCATGTTGTAGTCCTCGAGGAAGAAGATCTTGCCCATGAACTGGGGCATATGGCTGACCTCGACGATGCGCTTGATGAGGCCCTGTCCGGCACCGTCGGCTGGATGTGCCTTGCCGGAGAAGACGAACTGCACGGGGAACTGCTCGTTGTTGACGATCTTGGCCAGGCGGTCGAGGTCGGTGAAGAGCAGGTGGGCACGCTTGTAAGTGGCGAAGCGGCGGGCAAAGCCGATGATGAGGGCGTTGGGGTTGATGCGGTCGAGCACCTTGACGATCTCGCTGGGGTCGCCCTGGTTCTTGAGCCACTTCTCCTTGAAGTCGCGCTTGACGAAGCCGATGAACTTGTTCTTGAGCTGCACGCGCATGTTCCAGATGGCCTCGTCGCTGACGTCGAAAATGCCTTTCCAGGCTTCCGGATCGGACTGATGCTGGAACACCTGCGGGCCGAGGTTCTGCCAGTAGAACTCCTTCCACTCGCTGGCGGCCCAGGTGGGCATGTGCACACCGTTGGTGACGTAGCCGATGTGGCTCTCTTCGGGAGCGTAGCCTTTCCACAGGCCGGCGAACATGCGCTTGCTCACCTCGCCATGGAGCCAGCTTACGCCGTTGGCCTCCTGGCACGTCTTCAGTGCGAAGAACGACATGCAGAAGCGCTCGTTGGTGTCGGGGTTTTCGCGTCCCATGTTCATGAGGTCTTGCCAGGAGATGCCGAGCTTCTCGGGGAAGACGCTGAGATACTTGGCGGCGAGCTGCTCCTCGAAGTAGTCGTGGCCGGCCGGCACGGGGGTGTGCACGGTGTAGAGGCTGGAGGCGCGCACCACCTCCAGAGCCACGTTGAAGGGCAGATGGTCCTTCTGCACGTAGTTTACCAGGCGCTGCAGGTTGAGCAGGGCGGCGTGGCCCTCGTTGGCGTGGTAGATGTCGGCCTTGACGCCGAGCCTATCGAGCATGTAGATGCCGCCTATGCCGAGCAGGTACTCCTGCTTCATGCGGTTCTCCCAGTCGCCGCCGTAGAGCTTATGGGTAATCTGTCGGTCCCATTCGCTGTTCATCTCGAAGTCGGTGTCGAGCAGGTATAGCTTCATGCGGCCCACGTTGACGCGCCAGATGTGGCTGTAGACGATACGGTCGGGGAATGGCACTTCGAGAATCATCGGAGAACCGTCCTTCTCGGTCATCATCTCCAGGGGGAGCTGGTTGAAGTTCTGCATCTCGTAGTTGGCGATCTGCTGGCCGTCGAGGCCGAGGCTCTGCGAGAAGTATCCGTAGCGGTATAGGAAGCCGACGGCGGTCATGTCCATGTGGCTGTCGCTGGCCTGCTTAATGTAGTCGCCGGCGAGCACACCCAGTCCGCCCGAATAGATTTTCAGGCAGGTGCACAGGCCGTACTCCATGCTGAAGTAGGCCGCCGAAGGTATGTTCTTGTCCAGGGGCTCGTCCATGTAAGTGCGGAACGAGGCATAGACGCTGTTGATGCGGTCCATCCAGGCCTTGTCGGCCAGAATCTCCTCGAGTCGGGCGTAGCTGAGGTTCTGGAGCAGCATCACGGGGTTCTGGCCGTAGCGACGCCACAGGTCCGGGTCGAGGTCGTGGAACAGGGACTTGCCCTTGCTGTTCCACACCCACCAGAGGTTCTTGCTCAGCTCTTCGAGCGGCTTGAGCTGCTGAGGAAGCTCGGCACTGACGGTTATCGAATGCCAGTTGGGCTGGTTAGAGTTGCTTGTCTGAAGTCGCATAACTATTCTTTGTTGGCACGGCGGGAGGCGACGGGGCCTTTGATGGGACCGCAGTGCTTATGATGTGATTATTTCTTGGATTGGTTGCGTTTGGCGGCGTTTGCCATGGCGAGGCTGTATGCCTCGTCGTAATACTTGATGAAGAGGCTCCAGGAAGCCTTGGCGGCGGTGGCGCGTGCCGCCAAGGCAGCTGCCTTGGCCTGGGCCGGAGTGTAGGCGCAGATCTGCTCGAGGGTACGGGCGATGGCGTCGGCGGCCTCGGCGTAATTGGTGTCGGTGCGCTCGACGACCTTGACTCCGCTGCGGAGCACATCGTCGGGGAAGTCGGCCACGGCCCACTGGCCGAAGCCGGACTTATCGGTGGTGACGGTGGGAATGCCGAAAGCCACACTTTCGAGGGGGGTGTAGCCCCACGGCTCGTAGTAGCTGGCGAAAACGGTGGCGTCGACGCCCGTCAGAGCCTTGTAGTAGGACATATCGAGCACGCCGTCGCGTCCGTCTAAGTAGCAGGGCACGTACACGAAGCTTACGCGGGAGCCCTGCATCTTCTCCTGCATCCGAAGCAGGCGGAGGAAGACAGCGTCGCCATCCTCGTTGTTGAGGCGGTGGGTGGAGAAATGTGGCCACGGATTGGCCTCTTCGTCGCCGGCCAGGCGGCAGAGCAGCCCCTCGTTGGCCCCCGCCACCCAGGCGGGCACGAGGATGAGGGCCAGCACCTGGCGGTCAACGGCGTTCACCTGTCCCACCTCGGCCAAGGCGTCGATGTAGAGGTCGAGGCCCTTGTTGCGGTATTCGTTGCGTCCGGATGTGGCCACGACGAATGTGTCGGCGCCGAAGTCTCGGCCTGTAAGTGCGGAGGCCACCTTGAGGATGCGCTCGCGGGCAGCGCGTCGGTCGGCGGTGTACCGGGCGCCCTTGGGCACCACGGCGGAGTTGAAGCCGTTGGGGGTGACGACCTGCGGGGTGACGCCGAGCAGCTGCGTGCACTCGCGAGAGGTGACTTCGCTGACGGTGGTGAAACAGTCGGCGTTGCAGGCGGCCCGCTTCTCCAGCGAGTGCTTTGCCTCCATGTTGAGCTCGCGGGCCATCTGGTCGCCGTTG
Organism: uncultured Porphyromonadaceae bacterium; assembly: GCA_900541835.1. Lineage (GTDB taxonomy): Bacteria > Bacteroidota > Bacteroidia > Bacteroidales > Muribaculaceae > Lepagella. Next base: position 10,434 of record UQLL01000001.1, on the reverse strand, counting down.
TAGGCGGTGAAGTACTCGTAGAGGGGCTTGCCGTTGGAGCTGATGGAGCGGCCGATGCTGGTAGCATGGGTGGTGAACACGGTGGCCGCCTGCGGCATGTGCTTCTTTATGTAGAGGAGGCCCATGCCGGTGGTCCACTCGTCGAAATGGGCTATCAGCCTGGCCGGGTCCTTCTTGAGATAGACGGTGAGTGCTACGATGACCTTGGCGGCGGCCACGGCAAAGGCGCACGAGGCGGTGTAGTCGCCGTAGGCGTGAAGCGAGTCGACGCCGAAGTCCTGCCACATCTGGCCGAAGATGGCGTCCATCTGCGGCATCAGCGAGTCGTACTTCACCAATATGGCGACGGGGCTTCCGGGGATGTCCCAGCGACCGACGCGGATGGAGAGGCCATCGGGCAGATCCATCTTGGAGGATGCGGATTTGAGCAGCGTCTTACGCTCGATGAACGACGGCGACGGCCGCTCGGCCGTCCACACATCCGGCCCTATGAAGATTAGGCTGTCGCCGAACTGCTTCTTTAGCTCGGCAGCCTTGCTCGACAGCACCGTGTAGATGCCGCCGATTTTGTTACATACTTCCCAACTTGTCTCTATCAGGAGCTCGCGGGCGAACCCCCTGCTGTTACCTTGCATACAATCGGTGTTAAATTACACATGGGGAGAGGCTTCGGGGTGTGGATCTACACCTCAAGGCCCCTGTATGCCGGGAGCGCCTATGCACACCTGCGGCATCCCTTTATTAACACTTTCAATTCCCTTTAAGATTATTACCTTGTGAAAATTTTGTGCAAAGATAACTGATTTATTCAGAAAATGCAAATCCAGGCTGAATTTTAAGCCTGTGTGGCGCAAAAAAGTGCAGGCTCACCAAGGTCGGGATGAGCCTGCACTATACCTCCGTCATTGGCATCCGATCCACGCGGCGAGTTTTTTTCAGTTGCGATTACAGGTCTCGGAGTGCAAGTATGCGCTGCGGTGCGTCGTCGTGTCCGAAGACGTAGCTTCCGGCCACGAGGACGTCGGCTCCGGCCTCGGCCAGGCGCTTGCCCGTCTCGGCGTTGACGCCGCCATCGACCTCTATCACAGCGCTCGAGCCGGTATTGTCGATGAGGCTGCGCAGCTCTGCCACCTTGCGGCAGGAATGCTCGATGAACGGCTGGCCGCCGAAACCGGGGTTGACGCTCATCACCAGGATGAGGTCGGCATCCTCTACGATGTCGACCAGGGTGTTGACGGGCGTGGCGGGATTGATGGCCACACCTGCCTTCATGCCGGCCTGGTGTATGCGCTGCACCACGCTGTGCAGGTGGGTACAGGCCTCCTGGTGCACGCACATGATCTCGGCGCCGAGGTCGCGCACCTGCCCGATCCACTTGTCGGGCTCCACGATCATCAAGTGCACGTCGAGGGGTTTGGTGCAATGCTTGGCCACGGCCTTCATGACCGGGAAACCGAAGGAGATGTTGGGCACGAATACGCCATCCATCACGTCCAGATGGAGGTAGTCGGCGGCCGATGCATTGATCATTTCGAGGTCGGGCAGCAGGTTGGAGAAATCGGCCGAGAGGAGCGAAGGCGAGGTTTTCATATCGATTGTTCGGGTTTGTTGTTCTTATGCGAGAAGGCCTTGAAGAGGATGAAGGCGATGCAGATGACGAGCAGCGCGAGGCCGCCCCAGGTGAGATAGCGGTTGTAGCGTTCCACGGCGTCGAAGAGGTCCTGCGGGGCCACGTGCACGGACAGCTGCCAGCCCAGTATGGCGAGGATGACATTCCACAGCAATGCGCCAAGGAATGTGAACAGGCAGAACACGCCGAGGTTCATACGCGACAGGCCGGCCGGGATGGAGATGAGCTGCCTCACGGCCGGGATCAGTCGACCGATGAAGGTGGATACGGCCCCGTGCTTGTCGAAGTAGCGTTCGGCCTTCTCCACCTTGGCGCGGTCGATGAGACAGGCGTGGCCGATGCGGCTGTCGGCGAAACGGTAGATGACGGGGCGACCGACCCACAGGGCCAGGTAGTAGTTGATCAATGCGCCGCACATGGCGCCGAGGGTGGCAACGAGCACCACCAGGAACACGTTCATGTCCTGGCCCACGCCCATGTTGGAGCAGGCCAGGTAGGCGGCAGGAGGCACCACCACCTCCGACGGGAATGGCACGAAGCTGCTCTCCACCATCATGAACACAAACACGAACAGGTAGTTGGCGTTCTCTATGAACCACTGAAAGAATTGCGCTGCGTCTATCACTGGGAAATTAGCAATTAGGAATTATATATTGGTTTAAGTCATTGGGCCGGCAAAGCTTTTTCCTTTGCATTTGGCGCCCGCTTCAGCGCGGCGCGGTTTCGTCCTTGAGCCTCTCTCTTCTCACCAGCCTCACTACATTCTCAACGTGGTGGGTGTGCGGGAACATGTCCACCGGATGCACGTCCGTTATCTCGTAGTCGCCGTCGAGCAGCTGGAGGTCGCGGGCCTGCGTGGCAGGGTTGCAGCTCACGTAGACTATCACATCGGGGGCGGCGCGAAGTATGGTGGACACCACGTCGGGGTGCATGCCGGCGCGGGGCGGGTCAGTGACTATCACCTCTGGTCGCCCATGTTCGGCTATGAACCGGTCGGTGAGAATGTCCTTCATGTCGCCTGCATAGAAGTGGGTGTTGGCGATGCCGTTGACCTCCGCGTTCAGCTTGGCGTCGGCGATGGCCTCTTCCACGTACTCTATTCCCACCACCTTGCCGGCGCGGCGGCCGATGAAGTTGGCGATGGTGCCGGTGCCGGTGTACAGGTCGTAGACGGTGGGCCTTGCATCCTCGCTCAGACCGCGGAATGCAAGGTCGCGCACTATACTGTAGAGCACGTATGCCTGGCTCGAGTTGGTCTGGTAGAAGGACTTGGCGTTGACACGGAAGCGCAGCCCTTCCATTTCCTCTTCTATATACGGAAGGCCCTTGTAGACCAGCACCTGCTGGTCTGCGATGGAGTCGTTGAGCTTCTCGTTGACCACGTAGAGTAGCGAGTCGATCTGTGGCCACGCCTCGGCCATGGCCTTGAGCACGGGCTCGATGGCGGGGTCCTGGCGGCCGAACACCACCACGGCCATGAGCTGGCCGGTGGAGGCGGTGCGCAGCATCAGCGTGCGGAGCAGCCCGGAGTTGGCGCGGATGTCGTAGAAGTCGATGCCATGCTCCTCGGCATAGTCGAAGAGCCAGTTGCGCAACTCGTTGCCGGGATCGGCCTGTAGGTGGCAGCGACCGATGTGGAGCACCTTGTCGAAGCCTCCGGGTATGTGGAAGCCGAGTGCGTGGGGCGAGTCAGTGAACGCCACGCCGCTGCGCATCTCCTCCCAGGTGCGCCACTTCTTGGCAGAGAAAGTGTACTCCATCTTGTTGCGGTAGCCGTAGACCTGCGCCGAGCCGGAGATGGGTGTGATGTCGGGCAGCTGCACATGGCCAATGCGGGTAAGGGCGTCGACCACCTGCTGCTGCTTATACTTGAGCTGGGCGGGATAGGGGAGGTGCTGCCAGCGGCATCCGCCGCACAGGCCGAAGTGGGCGCATGCCGGCTCGGTACGCTCCTCTGACGGGCGTTTGAGGTTGACGATATGTCCTTCGGCGAAGCTGTGCTTGCGGCGGTCAACCTGGATGTCGGCGATGTCGCCTGGGGCCGCATACGGCACAAAAAGGGCGAGGCTCTTCTCCCCGGTGCCGTCCAGGCACACGCGGGCTATGGCCTTGCCTTCGGCCGCCACTCCCGTGATCTCCACGTCCTCGAGCAGCGGCAGGGGCTTTTTCTTCCTACTCATTTGCGGGGACAAAGTTACACATTCCCCACGGCATTGGCAAACGCACCTCAATATTTCCGCTCTCACATTGTTATATAAGTATGGCAAAGGAAATCGAACACAAGTACATGGTGCGCGACGATTCGTATAAATCCATGGCCACCGGCAGCGAGGAAATCATACAGGGCTACATCGACCGCACCCCGGAGCATGTGGTGCGCGTGCGGCGCCGAGGCGAACGCTGCTATCTCACTATAAAGGGACGTAACAACGGCGATACGCGCCTGGAGTTCGAGTACGAGATTCCTGCAACGGACTTCGACGGGCTGCTGTCGCTCTGCGTCGGACGCATCCTGCACAAGCGCCGCTGGCTCGTGCCCTTCGGCGGCTTCCTCTGGGAGGTGGACGAATACGGCGGCGACCTCTCCGGCCTCACCATGGCCGAAATCGAGATCCCCGCCTCCGACGCCACCTATCCACTGCCGCCGTTCATCGGCCGCAACGTCACCGACGATCCCAACTATTACAACTCCAATCTATAAATAAGGTTAAAGGGTAAACGGTGGGGGAGTGCCGGGCGTTTTTACTGAAAAAGCGAGAAAGTTATGGCACAGGAAATGTATGTCGTGTCGTTTGGCGACCATAAGTATCGCTGCGACGATGCCCGGAAAATAGAGAACTTCAAGAAGAAGGCCGTCGAGGAACTCCGCAAGCACCCGAAGTTGGGCAAGGCCGAGGACTTCATCGGCAAGCTCAAAGTGGAGCAGATTCACGAGTCGGAGCAGAGCAAGTACGCCTCTCTGCCGGAACTATCCATAAGCGCGTTCGCCGCCCAGGCCAAAGGCGTCTTCGAGGACGTCAAGGACAAGTTCTGCAACCTCTTTCACAAGGGGTGAGGAATCCTCCAACGGAAAAAAGCAAGGGCCACGTAGTGGATTGCGTGGCCCTTTACTTCTGACTGTATGACTATTATTTCTTCTTGCCAATGTTGACGAGATTGTACTTCTTTGTGCCGAGGCCGATTTTCTCGGCGTAGTCCACGGTATGGGTGCCGTGGCGCGTCTCGATGCGCTCGATAAGTGGCTTGCTGTCGTCGCCGGCCGTAGACGTGTGGCCGAAGACGAGGTCGAGACAGGCCTGGTCCAGCGCCACGGGGTCGAGCGAGGCCAAGATGCCCATGTCCTTGAGCACCGGCTTGGCCGGATGGCCGTTGCAGTCGCAGTCCACCGACATATTGTTCATGACGTTGATGTAGACTATGCCCTTCTTGGCCTTGAAGTGGTTGTGGACGGCCTGTGCGGCGCCGGCCATGGACTCCAGGAAAGCATCCTGGCCCTTGGGGTTGTTGAAGGCCTTGTCGGGGGTCTCGTAGACGCCTGCGGTGTGGATGCGCACCTTGCCGTCGCGCGAGGCCACGCCGATGCTCTGGTTCTTTAGCACGCCGCCGAAGCCGCCCATCTGGTGACCTTTGAAGTGCGCCAGGTTGATCATGAAGTCGTAGCGGTCTAGGTGGCTGCCCACTATGTCGTTGCTGAAATAGGTGGAGTCGGCCATGGGAATGAAGATGTTGCCGTCCTCGTCCATGATGTCCACGGCGGCGATTTTGTCGTAGCCGCGCTCGGCGATGGCCTTGCGGTGGTCGGCGGTGTTGAAGCGGTTGCCGCGATATGCGGTGTTGCACTCCACCAGGGTGCCGTTGACCTTCCTGACGAGCCGGGCGATGAGTTCCGGGGATAGCATATGGCTCTGCTCCGACTCGCCGGTGGAGATTTTCACTGCTACGTTGCCCTCGGGACTGACGCCCAGCTGCTCGAAGATAGCCACCAGGGCCTCGGGCGTGATCTCGGAGGTGAAGTAGACGGTGGCCGGTGCGGCCGGCTTCTGCGCCCAGGCCAGCGTCGAGGCCAGGCACAGAGCTATCGCTGAGAGTACTTTCTTTATCATGCAGTTGCTGTTTTCGTTTCCGATTGCAAAGTTGGCAACTTTTACTGAATCAGCGGTTACCCGTAAGTAGGTTTGTCTTACCTTTTTTACCGATGCTTCCTCACCGGTGGGTTTTCAGGGCCGGATTTTGAAGAATATGTGCAAAAAATGAGACGGGAAAGAGTTGCGGCTCGGAAAAAATTAGTAACTTTGCGGCGTCATTGGATATGACGACCCGTGTGATGGGAAAATCGTCTCCATACAGACCTTTTTTGAGTAACACAACCAACCAAAAACAATGAAGAAATTCGCACTCAACGCCGAGCCACGCACCGACCTCGGCAAGAAGAGCACCAAGGCTCTGCGCAAAGAAAACCTCATCCCGTGCGTGCTGAACGGCGGCAAGATCGTGGAACTCCCCTATAAGGAGGCCCTCAAGCCCGGCGAGAAGCTCGTGGAAATCGCCAACAACCGCGGCCTGATCACCACCGACATGGTAGTGAAAACTGAGGACGTGCGCAAGCTCATCTACACTCCCGAGATCTTCGAGATCGACCTCAACCTGCACGGCGAACCCCGCAAGGCAGTGATGAAGGAGATTCAGTTCCAGCCCGTCAAGGACACCGTGCTGCACATCGACTTCCTGGAGGTATTCCCCGGCAAGCCCATCGTCATGGAAGTGCCTGTGCAGGTCGAGGGCCACGCCGAGGGCGTCAAGGCCGGTGGCAAGCTCACCCTCAGCATGCGTAAGCTCAAGGTGAAGGCCGAGTACACCGCCATCCCCGAGAAGCTCGTCATCAACGTCGACAACCTCGGCCTGGGCCAGTCCCTGTCCGTAGGCGACCTCCACTTCGAGGGCCTCGAGCTGATGAACGCCAAGAACGCCGTCGTCTGCGCCGTGCAGCTGACACGTGCCGCACGTGGCGCCGCCGCCAAGGCCGACGCCGAGGCTTAACCTTCCAACAGAAAACTACGAGGAGCAATGGATGATAGGCTATGCGGCTTATTATTCATTGCTCACTGTTTAAGAACCGATGGGCTGTTCCATTTCTAACTTTTTCAAGAAACTCTTCGACGCAAAACAACACGCCGAAGAGTTACAGCCTGACATGAAAAAATTCCTGATAGTGGGACTGGGCAACATCGGCGCCGAGTACGTCGGCACCCGCCACAACGCCGGCTTCATGATAGCCGACGAGCTGGTGGCCTCCGACCCGCGCGGCGCAGCTTTCGAGAGCTGCCGCTACGGCTCCATGGCCCGCATGCGCGTCAAGAACTGCGAGCTGATGGTGCTCAAGCCCTCCACATACATGAACCTCAGCGGCTCGGCCGTGCGCTTCTGGATGAACCACGAGAAGCTGCCGCTCGACAGCCTGCTGGTGCTCGTCGACGACATCGCCCTGCCATTCGGCGCCATCCGCCTGCGCAAGGGTGGCAGCGACGCCGGACACAACGGCCTCAAGAACATAGCCGCCGAACTCGGCACCCAGGGCTATAGCCGCCTGCGCTTCGGCGTCGGCAACGACTTTCCCCGAGGCGGACAGATCGACTACGTGCTTGGACGCTTCCCGGCCGAGGAGGAAAAGCACCTGCCCGAACGGCTCAAGGTGGCCGCTGACTCCGTCAAGGCATTCTGCCTGAGCGGGATACAGTTCGCAATGACAAACTTCAACAACAAATAAATGAAAGTTGAGGAGTGTAGGGACGCACGGACCGTTCGTCCCTACACTCCTCAACAAAAAAACCTAATCACCATGAACAAAACCGCAATCGCCATGAGCGCACTCGTGCTGCCACTGCTGGCGACCACCGGCTGCAGCCCCGAGAAAGAGGCGGCCTCCGGCGTCCCGAGCGTGGAGATCATCGACGGCCAGGTGTCGCCCGAAGTCCTCGAGGCCTTCGGGCGCGTCAGCGAGGCCACTCCAAGCCCCGACGGCAAGAAAATCATCTTCACCGTGGGCTACGAGAACATCGAGTCCAACTCCTCCAACTCCGACATCTACATCATGAACGCCGACGGCAGCGACGTCAAGCAGCTCACCCAGACGCCCAAGTCCGAAAGCAACCTCCGCTGGATCGAGGGGGGCAAGAAGATCGCCTTCGTCAGCTACGACGCCAACACCGAGAAACCCCAGATGTTCACCATCAACGCCGACGGCAGCCAGCGCAAGCGCGTCTCCAGCCTCCCCGGCGGCGTAAGCTGCTTCGAGGTCGCCCCCACCGGCGACAAGGTCCTCCTCGGCTCCTCCATCTCCGCCGAAGACAAGGACTCCACCCTCTTCGAGGGCCTGCCCCTGACCTCCGGCCGCGTAGTCAACGACCTCATGTACAAGCATTGGGACGAGTGGGTTACCGAGATTCCCCATCCCTTCCTGGCCGACTTCTCCAACGGCGAAGTAAGCGGCGAGGCCAAGGACGTGCTCGAAGGCCAGCCCTGGGAGTGCCCCATGAAGCCCTTCGGCGGCGCCGAGTGCTTCGCCTGGGCCCCCGACGGCAATAGCTTCGTGCTCGTGTATCGCGCACTCTCCGGCATGGACTACGCATTCTCCACCAACTCCGACATCTACCTCTACGACAGCACCGGCAAGCTCGTGCGCAACCTCAGCGCCCCCAACCCCGGCTACGACACCGACCCCGTCTTCTCTCCCGACGGCAAGTCCCTGGCCTGGCTGAGCATGAAGACCGCCAAGTTCGAGAGCGACAAAAAGCGCCTCATGGTCATGGACATGGCCACCGGCGCCGTGCGCGACCTCACCGACGGCTGGGACCGCTGGCCCGAAGGCATCGCATGGACCCCCGACTCCAAGTATATCTTCTTCAACGGCTACAGCGACGGCACCATGCCCATCTTCCGAGTCAATGCCGCCACCGCCCACATCGACACCGTGGCCGCCGGCCAGTGGGACTACGTGGGTGTGATGCCCATCAGCGCCGACACCGTCTACGCCATGCGCCACAGCATGCAGCGCCCCAACGAGATATGTGTCGCCACCGTTGGCGTCAAGGAAGCCAAGGACCTCACTACCATCAACTCCGCACTGTTAGGACGCCTCAAGCTCGGCGACGTGCGCAAAGAGCTCGTGCCCACCACCGACGGCAAGCTCATGACCACCTGGATCATCACCCCGCCGGACTTCGATCCCAACAAGAAGTATCCCGCAATCCTCTACTGCCAGGGCGGTCCGCAACAGGCAGTCAGCCAGTTCTGGAGCTACCGCTGGAACTTCATGATCATGGCCGCCAACGGCTACGTAGTCATCGCCCCCAACCGCCGCGGCCTCCCCGGCTTCGGCGAGGAGTGGAACCTCCAGATTTCCAAGGACTACGGCGGCCAGAACATGCGCGACTACTTCTCCGCCGTCGACTACATGAAGGGCAAGTACTCCTACATAGACGCCGACCGCATCGGCGCCATCGGCGCCAGCTACGGCGGCTTCTCCGTCTACTGGCTCGCAGGCCACCACGAAGGCCGTTTCCGCGCCCTGGTGGCCCACGCCGGCATCTTCAACATGGAGGCACAGTACCTGGAGACCGAGGAAATGTGGTTCGCCGACTTCGACATGGGCGGAGCACCCTGGGAGACCGGCAACGCCGCCGCACAGGGCACCTTCGCCACCTCGCCACACAAGTTCGTAGACAAGTGGACCGCCCCCATCCTCGTCACCGTCGGCGAGCTCGACTACCGCATTCTCGCCAGCCAGGGCATGATGGCCTTCAACGCCGCCAAGATGCGCGGACTCGACGCAGAGATGCTCGTCTTCCCCGACGAGAACCACTGGATCCTCAAGCCCCAGAACGCCGTGCTCTGGCAGCGCACTTTCTTCCAGTTCCTCGACAAGTACCTGAAGAATCCCACCGCAGCCAAGGCTCCCGCCGCCACGCAGCCTGAGGCCACCGCTGACACCGCCGACGCAAAGTAAGCGCTCCAGCATCCCATATCCGGGCGCATCCTCACACCGAGGGTGCGCCCCTTTATTTTCGTCTCCCCGAAAAAGAGGGGGTACAATATGCCCCGGATTTTGTACTAATGGCGGAAAATCACTATCTTTGCAGGTGAAAAACTCATGGAGCAATTTACTGAAAGAAAAATAGGGCCGAAAATGCGTCGGCGTATCCACGATCTCATCCTTCACGAAGGCATTACGCCCGTGACGCTGAGTGACGGACTTATAAACGACCTGATTGACTGCGGCTCAATCATCTCGCTCCGCACCGGGCAGTCGCTCGTGGCCCAGGGCGAGGTTAACCCCGATTTCTATATTCTGATCGAGGGTATCATGCGACAGTGGTACGTGATTGACAACACGGAGGTCACGGTGGCCTTCGGCATCGCCGGCACTCAGATTCTCAATTATGCGGGCTTCACTGCCAACAAGCCGTCGGAAAGCCATTTCGAGGCCTGCGCCAAGTCTAAGCTCATGCGCGTGCCGCGCGAGGACTACGACCGTATGCTACGCACGTCGCTGGAGTTCTGCAACTGGCGCCTGCGCCTGGCCTATGACCAGTTCTACTTCACCGAGATGCACAGCAAGGTCATGCAGGGCGACGCCCGCCAGCGCTACGCAACACTGCTGGAATGCCGCCCCGAGATTGTGCAGAAGGTGTCCCTCAAAGTCATAGCCACCTACCTCGGCGTCTCCCCTCAGTACCTCTCCCACATCCGCAACTGAAGATTCAATAACGAAGTGCAAAATATCGTTCTGAATCCCCCCATATTTTGTT